>JBFEWO010000156.1:0-6354 GCA_041546305.1 Thiohalomonadaceae bacterium
ATGGTGGTCCATCCTGACCCGGAGCTTGCGGGCAGGAACGTGCTGGAACTCAAGGATATTCATGGCAAGCCGATCATCCGCGGGCTGATCCATGCGGCAACGGCCGTCGCCGAGAAGCCCGAAGGCTGGTATCACTACCAGTGGCCTGTGCCGGGTGGGCTGCTTCCTCGATGGAAGAGCAGCTATGTACGACTTGTGACGGGGCCCTTCGGCAAACGCTACATCGTCGGCAGCGGCATGTACAACGACCGCATGGAAAGGGCCTTCGTCATTGATGCGGTGACTGATGCGGTCGGACAGATAGAGAAGTCCTGGGAGGCGGCCTTTCCGCTCCTGCGCGATCCGAGCGGTCCCTTTATCGCCAAGGATGCCTACGTCTTCGTGCTCGACATGGAGGGCATGTGTCTCGTCCACCCGGCATTCCCAAACCTGGAGGGGAACAACCTACAGGATGTGAAGGACACCCAGGGCAACTACCTGGTGCGAGAGATGCTCGAGCTGGCGAAAACCGAAGGGTCGGGGTGGGTCGATTACCTCTGGCCCAAACCGGGTGAGAGCGTCTCCACCCACAAATCCACTTATGTCAGCACCGCGATGCTGGGAGAGCGCCGGGTAATGGTCGCTTGCGGAGTGTACCTGGCGGATGCAGAAAAAGAAGCACCGACCACTGAAAAGATGACCGCATCGGAGCTGATAGCGCTGGTGCGCGAAGGCGCGGCCGTTTTCGAGGAGCTGGGGGAGAAGGCCTATCCAGAGTTTCGCATAAAAGGATCGAAATGGTTTCGCGATGACACCTATTTCTTTGTCTGGACCACGGATGGCCTGCGTGTGTTCCATGCGGCCAATCCCGCAGGTGAAGGGCGCGATATGAGCGGCTTGAAAGATATCGTGGGCAGGCCCATCGGCAGGATGATCCTCGATGTCTCCGACAGTCCGTCCGGCGAGGGCTGGATCCACTACCTGTACCCTTTGCCCGGTGGCATCCTGCCGGCTTGGAAGTCCACCTTCGTCAAGCATGTGATCTTCCCCTCAGGTGAGCCCTATCTCGTCGGCTGCGGGATCTACAACATGCAGATGAACAAGACCATTATCGAGGAGGTGGTGAACCATGCAGCGGCACTCATCGCAGAGCGGGGCAGGATAGCCTTCGACCGACTGCGAGACCAGACAGGCCCCTTCGTCTTCATGGATACCTACGTCTTCGTGGAGAGCTCCGACGGCACCGAGCTGGTCAATCCCGTAATGCCCTCCCTGGAAGGAAGGAACCTCATCGATCTGAAGGACCTGCAGGGCAACGAGGTGATCCGCAAACAGAACGCCATTGCCATGAAGGAGGGTAGCGCCTGGCTCGAATTGTCCTGGTACAGGCCGGGAAGCAATACGCCCGCGCGCAAGCTCACCTTTGTGCGGAAAGTGGAATCCGGAGGGGAGACCTTCATCGTCGGATCCGGCATCTATGAGGATTGATTCGCCTGATCGCGTTGAATATCAGCCCGCTGTCCCAGTGACTGTGACTCACTTTGTCTTTGAAGAGCTAAAGGGGATAGTAACCTATGAAATCAATTGTGGATATGGATAAGGATATTGACCCCTGCATCTTTTCGGAGTTTGATGCAGCATGGTAGCGCACGCGTAGCCCAATAAGGTGCTTTAGTGGGAACTCGGAAAGTGCTGTGATCTGGCTCCGCCATAGTGGACACATACCATTCTCTGTCATAATTTCCCCAGACTAACTTATTAAGTATTGAACTGATGAATATCGAATATCGTGTGAATGTCCCAGTAACATCTGACCAATTTATCGATCTACTTCGTGCGTCGACGCTTGGTGAGAGAAGACCGATTGAGGATCGCGAGTGCATGGCCGGGATGGTCGGCAATAGCAACCTTATGGTTAGTGCCTGGGAGGGGGATAAACTGGTGGGTATCGCTCGGTCAGTGACTGATTTTCACTATGCCTGTTATCTTTCTGACCTTGCGGTACACGGTGATTACCAGAGTGCGGGGATCGGCAAGCAGCTGCAAATATTGACTCAGGAGCAGCTGGGGCCAAATTGCAAACTCATTCTGATTGCTGCTCCGGCGGCCAATGGCTATTACGAGCATATCGGTTACAGCAACAACCCTCGGTGCTGGGTGCTGGAGCGCGATCAGCGGCTGAGAAGCTGAGTGCAGCATCACGATTGATATTTCGGCAGGTTTTCTTGCGTCCTGTGGCAGTAGCCAGGGCCTGGAGCAGCCAGATCGCGGTCGGGACGACCGCTCCCACGGGAGATCACCCTACCTAGTGAAGCGCGGCGACAGAGATACCTGCCGCCGCTGCTAGTTTGTTGACGTCTTATTCGCCGGACGGGCTGTATATGCCGCTTTGGTCCATGATGTCCAGGTTGTGGATGTAGTCATCACTGGCGCTACTGCGCAGCAGGTGGAGGCCGTAAGTGAAGGGCAGAGTGCCGGCCTTGCGGATTGCCCGTTGCCCCTTGACCGAAAGCGCGAAGTCGACAAATGCCTTGTGGTCCGGCTTTTCGCTGAGATTGCCAGGTGTGACCAGGAAGAGCAGGCGATAGAGATGGTAATTGCCGCTGCGAAGGTTTTTCATGTTCGGCGCAACGCCCTCCAGGCTCAGCATATTGAGCTTGCGATGTCGGCTGCTGCTGACGCCGCTGACCGCTAGGCCGTAGGGATCAGCCTCTACCGCCTTTTCAATCTTGCCTGATGAGGCAAGGTAGGTCGCCTTTTTGGTGAATTCCTGCTCACGGTTATTAAACAGCTGTTGGCGCAGGGTGAGGCCAACACCGGAGATCTTGCCGTTACGCAAGTACAGGTTAATGGGCTTGTCCGAGTCGGCTCCCAGCTGACGCCAATGGGTGATTTCACCGGTGAGGACTTTCTTCAGCTGTTCACGTGTGATCTCCTCAACCAGGAAATTCTCCTTGTGAGTGATCACGACCAGGGCATCCCAGCCGACAGGGATCAGCTTGAGGTTATGCTCCTGCGATTCGATTTGGTAGCTGCCATCCTTATTCTTATACACCAGGGGCATGCGGCAACTGCCGCCGAGATCGCTTTTCTCCAAGGAGACCTGGCGCAAGCCTCGGGTAGCGCCCCCCCCCTCGAGCTCTATCTTGACGCCTGACTCCTGCTCATAGGCAGCTGCCAACTCATCCATAAAACCTTTCTTGGATATGCCGCAACCGACCCACTGAAGCACCTTGGCCTCGGCGGTTTGCACCAGTAACAGTGAGAAGAACAGGTAAGACAGGATCCGAAATAGTTCCTTTTTCATTTGACTCCCCCTCCAGGTTTCAAACTGCTTTTATTGTTTTATTGATTTTGTGGTATTTATTTTTTGCGCGATTATACTGAGTTTGATTTCTTGGATTGTTAAATGTGTGTGTCAATTTTGTGGGGAAAAGTTTGCAAATTGAATTGAATTGAAAAGGTTTTTTTTCGTTCGACAGTTCGGCTCTCGAAAGCTGTTTGCCGACACATAATGCCTTTTCCTGAAAGTAAGCAATCGGTGAAGTATTCAAATTGATTTCTCGATGTTTAACCAATTTGAGGAATGCGCGCCTGGCTTTTGTTCCGTAATCTCCTCATGCCACTGTCAGGGAAGACGATGGCATTCACACTTGCCAAATGATCACCCCTCTCAAATCCCAGTCTTGCCACCACCGACCAGGAGCACTTCCGTGTGCTTAATCGCGATGTCGCATTTACGACAAATTGTTGTTGTGTCGCTGTATTTCGCACCGGAAAAGTCCGAATAACCGAGCGTAAGCCTCTGAGTTTGTTCACATTGCAAGGCTGGCATAGCCCTTGCTCTCCCTTCAATAACAGGCACCTCAACCTAACAAGGGAGCGCATTAGATGATCAGCATGACAGACAAGGCAGCCAAGGCGGCGGCACTCTTTATCAAAGGCTCCGACACACCGACCGGTGGTTTGCGTATCGCTATTACTGGCGGCGGTTGCTCCGGTTACACCTATAACCTCTCCCTGGAAGCGGAACCGTCCGCCGAAGACACGGTGGTGGAGCATGGCAAGGTCAAGGTTTTCCTCGACCCGGCTAGTGCGCCGCTGCTCGATGGGGTAACCATCGACTTTGTTGAGAGTCTCGATGGCTCCGGCTTTACCTTCATCAATCCCAACGCCTCGGCCTCTTGTGGCTGCGGCAAGTCCTTCTCTGCATAACGGTCGGGGGTGAGCCATGTGGGAATACTCTGAAAAGGTCAAAGAACATTTCTTTAATCCGAAAAATGCAGGTGCGGTGGAGGAGGCCAATGGTATCGGTGAGGTCGGCTCCATCTCCTGCGGCGATGCGCTGCGCCTGACCCTCAAGGTCGACCCGGAGACCGATGTCATTCTCGATGCCGGTTTCCAGACCTTCGGCTGTGGTTCGGCCATCGCTTCCTCTTCAGCGCTGACTGAGATGGTCAAGGGCATGACCCTGGACGAGGCACTGAAAGTCAGTAACCAGGACATTGCCGAATTCCTCGATGGCCTGCCGCCGGAGAAAATGCACTGCTCGGTGATGGGGCGTGAGGCGCTGGAGGCGGCGATTGCTAATTACCGCGGTGAGGAGTGGAGCGATGACCACGAAGAGGGTGCGCTCATCTGCAAGTGCTTCGCCGTCGACGAGGTGATGATTGAAAAGGCGATCCGCGAGAACGGCCTGACCACCGTCGAGGATGTCACAAACTACACCAAGGCCGGCGGTGGCTGCTCCTCCTGTCACGAAGGCATCGAGGAGATCCTGGATAGGGTGCTGGCAGAGGTGGCTGAGAGCGAAACACCTGCGGTCGCTGCGACAGCGCAGCCGGTTGCGCCCGCAGCAGCCCCTGCGCTGACCGGTGGCATGACCAACCTGCAGCGCATGCGCCGTATCGAGGAGATCCTCGAAGAGATCCGTCCGATGTTGCAGCGCGACCACGGCGATGTGGAGCTGGTCGATATCGATGGCAAGACCGTTTACGTCAACATGATCGGCGCCTGCTCCGGCTGCCAGATGGCCTCACTGACCCTCAACGGCATCCAGCAGAAACTGATGGAAGAGCTGGGCGAGTTCATCAAGGTGGTACCTGCCAGCCAGATGCCTAAATCAGCGATGGGGGCGTAAGACGATGGCCGATATCTATCTCGACAATAACGCCACTACCCGTGTCGATCCGGAAGTGGTCGAAGCGATGCTGCCGTTCTTCTCCGAGCAGTTTGGTAATCCCTCATCGCTGCACAGCTTTGGGAACAAGGTCGGCGCTGCCATTCGCGATGCTCGCCGCCAGGTGCAGGTGCTGCTCGGTGCCGAGCATGACTCGGAGGCGGTGTTCACCTCCTGCGGTACCGAGTCTGACAGCACCGCCATTCTCTCAGCACTCAAGGCGCAGCCTGATCGCAAGGAGATCATCACCTCCGTGGTCGAACACCCGGCCGTGCTGACCCTGTGTGAGTTCCTGGAGAAGGACGGTTACACCGTGCACCGCCTCAAGGTCGATAGCAAAGGACGCCTGGACCTCAACGAATACCAGAAGCTGCTCTCCGACAAGGTCGCCATTGTCTCGGTGATGTGGGCCAACAATGAAACCGGCACCATCTTCCCGGTGGTGGAGATGGCCGAGATGGCCCATGCCGCCGGCGTGATGTTCCACACTGACGCGGTGCAGGCGGTGGGCAAGATCCCGCTTGACCTCAAGAACACCAAGATCGACATGTTGTCTCTCTCCGGTCACAAGCTGCATGCCCCCAAGGGAATAGGTGTACTTTACCTGCGCCGTGGCACCCGCTTCCGTCCGCTGCTGCGCGGTGGACACCAGGAGCGTGGCCGTCGCGCCGGCACCGAAAACAGTGCCGCCATCGTCGCCCTGGGCAAGGCCGCCGAGCAGGCGATGCAGCACATGGAAGAAGAGAACACCCGAGTTAAGGCAATGCGCGACCGGCTGGAGCAGGGCATTCTTGCCGCTGTACCCAACGCCTTTATCACCGGCGACACCGGCAACCGTTTGCCCAACACCGCCAACATCGCCTTTGAATACATCGAAGGGGAGGGCATCCTGCTGATGCTCAACAAGGCAGGCATCGCGGCCTCCTCGGGCTCGGCCTGTACCTCCGGCTCACTCGAACCCTCGCATGTGATGAAGGCGATGGGCATTCCGTACACCGCCGCGCACGGTACGGTGCGTTTCTCGCTCTCCCGCTACAACTCCATGGACGAGATCGAACGGGTGATTGCCGCGGTTCCGCCTATCGTCGAAAAACTCCGTCGTCTTTCGCCTTACTGGGGTGAGAACGGGCCGGTGGAGAATCCGGAGCAGGCGTTTGTGCCGAAGTATGCGTGAGGTTGTGAGAATCGCTTTCACC
>JBFEWO010000106.1:0-9655 GCA_041546305.1 Thiohalomonadaceae bacterium
ACGGCGGTGATATCGGCAATATGGGTGCAGGGCGTATTCATGGTCATGGGGCTTCCTGGATGGTATAGGCGGCCTGAAAACTATAGTTCAACCACGAATTAACAGGTTGCTGAAAATGCTTTACCCTCCTTCTCCCAGAGGGAAAGGGAGTTTTTCAGCAACCTGTTTGAGCGACAGTGCCAAAGGCACGCCGGAATGACGATACCTGCCCGTTAACGCTTTTCACGCCGCGCTTTGACCGCCTCGGCCAACTCCCGCAGCAGGTTCTCCGTTGTCGCCCAGTTGATACAGGCGTCGGTAACGCTTTGGCCGTAGGTGAGTTCCTTGCCCTCTTCGACATCCTGGCGGCCTTCCACCAGATGGCTCTCCAGCATCACACCCATGAGACGATGGTCGCCGTTGCGGATCTGGCCAGCGACGTCGCGGCAGACATCGACCTGGCGCCGGTAGTCCTTGTTGCTGTTGGCATGAGAGCAGTCGACCATCAGGTAAGGCTTCAGACTACTCTGCTCCAGCTGCTCGGCGGCATGCTGCACGCTCTTGCTGTCGTAGTTGGGCTTTTTCCCGCCACGCAGGATGATGTGGCAGTCGTCGTTACCGGTGGTGGAGAAGATCGCCGAGTGGCCCTCCTTGGTCAGCGACATGAAGACGTGCGGGCGCGAAGCGGCATGCACGGCGTCGATGGCAATCTTGAAACCGCCGTCAGTGCTGTTCTTGAAGCCGATGGGACAAGAGAGACCAGAGGCCAGTTCGCGGTGGCCCTGGCTTTCGGTGGTGCGAGCGCCGATGGCCCCCCAGCTGATAAGGTCCGCAATATACTGCGGGCTGATGAGGTCCAGGAACTCGGTGGCGGCCGGCACCCCTTCCTTGTTGAGGTCCAGCAGTAGACTGCGGGCCAGGCGCAGGCCCTTGTTGATATGGAAGCTCTCATCCATATCGGGGTCGTTGATCAGGCCCTTCCAGCCGACAGTAGTGCGGGGCTTTTCGAAGTAGACCCGCATGATGATACAGAGGTCATCGGCCAGCTCATCGATCAGCGGCTTGAGACGCTTGGCGTATTCGCGCGCGGCATCAACGTCGTGGATCGAGCAAGGGCCGACGATGACGACCAGGCGATCGTCCTCGCCATGCAGGATCCTGTGAACAGCCGTACGGTGGTGAAATACCGTCTCCGAGGCAGTATCGTCAATGGGGAACTCGGCGTGCAAATCCGCCGGAGGGCTGACCTCCTGGATGCCGGTGATACGGACGTCGTCTGTTTTGTAGTGCATGCTGTCGTCTTGCGGATGGTTGTCTGTAAAGAACAGGGTCTGATGCCAATGATATCAAAACAAATGGGGGCAGAACCGTCTGAATGAGCCGGAATAGGATGTTAACGTCAAAAACCGGCGTCAGGATACACATTTTCCCAATATTGGGGTCGGTATTGCAGCATTAAATACCGGAGGTAGTCATGCAGCGCGAGGATGCCGATAAGCTCCCCAATACACAAAGCCGGGATCTGTTGCGGCCGGAGCCCTTTGCATCTTGGTCAGATAATCTGTTTTCCAGCACGGGCGGTTCACTGAATTTCCCGGTTGAAAAACCTACAAAATTTGGGTATTTATCTTACCTGTACACCTAGTTTCTGGTGTATCCAGCCAACTGAATGTTGTTGAGGGTTGATAAAACCTATCCGGTCAAAGGAGTGGACCATGCTAATCTGCGCTTGGGTTCTGAACATTGTCAGGGCCGTCGTTACCATATTTATCACCGTCGTAAGGACCATTGTCGAGACTGTTTGTGAGCTTGTCACAACCGCCGTGACAACCGTCAAAGAGGTTGTCGTGGAGGTCTGCACCTGGCTGCCGTGGCCGCTGAGTACCCTTTGTGAACTTGTCGTCAAAGTCGTTGAGGTCGTTGAGACAATCACGGAATGGGTGTGCGAAGAGGTCATCACCTTCGTATTCGACGTTATCGAGGCAGTTGTCGAATATGTTTTCTATGTCCTGAAATGGATCTGTTGGCTCATTGACTGGCCCTTACGCTTCCTCACTGACATGCTTTGGTGCCTGCTTGGCTTCAAGCCCACCAAACATATCGATATCTGTGTAAAAATCCTCACCACAGGAGGCGAGGTACCCGAAGAAGCGATGTCTCGTGCTGAAGTCGAACGCTTGATTGAGGAAACCCGCTCACGTTTCGCACAGTGCAACATCGTTATCAATGTGTTGAGTATCGGCACTATCGCCCAATCCGACCATATGGATGTGGATGGATGTGGCGTCTCGACTTTCTTCTCGAAGGCCCACATCTGGTTCAACAAAAACCGCTGCAAGCAGAAGTTATTTACCGTTGCCTCGCCGATTACCGTTTATGTGATCCGCAGTCTGGGTGGCGCCAGGGGCTGCTCCATCCCTGGTACGGAGTACATTATCATCGACCGTGATTCGACCAATGCCACCATGGCACACGAACTCGGCCATGCTACCGGGCCGCTAACACATAGCGATACCCCGACCAACGTCATGCATACCCCGACAAGCAATGACTCCACGGAGTTCACGAAGACACAGTGCTGCCTGATGCGCTCGTCACGCTTTGCCAGTTACTTCCCGCCCATTGGCAGAAGCACTGTGGATATCAGCTGATAACAAGAGCCAAAGAAACGAAACGAAAAATTTACTAAAGATCTAATTCAATAGGCGTCGGGAATAATCATGGGGAATCGCCAAGGGATGAAATTGAGAATAAAGCACTTTTCACAGCTCATACTTGTCTTTGCACTAAGTTGTCTAAGCATTGCATGCTCCACGGATTCAATGCGAAACATCCGCCCTGCGGACAACGTTGCAGAAGACAATGCCATTATCATCGGGAGAGTTATCGCACCAACCCCTCACTATGTCATAAGAGTTCATGAGCGTGTACACACCACACCAAGCGCCAATATTTTTATGGATACTGCTGAAAAGAAAGGAAAGATCTACGAAACGGTGTTCGCCATGAAGTCGGATTCAGGCTACGTGCACTACACCAATGTCACCGTCGGCAAGTTGTATTCACACCTGTTCACTGAAGAAAACAGTGCCTACTACCAGGCGCCTCCAGGGAAGATCACCTATATCGGCGATGTAGCCGTCGCTCTGGGGCCAACAGGCATGTTCAGGGGGCGGGTCGTCGACAACCGAGAGGCCACGCTTAAGGAAGCCAAAGCCAAGTTTCCCTGGTTATTTGAACGGTACCCTCTCAATGAGGAGGGCATCAAGAAGATGTCCTCTGAGATCCCACAATCCCAATAACACGGGATGGCAGAATTATCGGGGGCTGAATCGTTTGAAAACACACAACAGCGAGTCGGCCCCTGTTTCATTCCAACGGGAATTTGAATAACCGGGTCATGACAACCATTATTCCGGTTTCACTCAGCTCACTTCCTTTCCTTATGCCCTCGCTTGACCATATCGTCGGCGCTGATCTGGTTGACCAGGTTGCGGCAGACACTAAGAGCAATATCAAGCAGCTGCGGTGACTTGCTGATCCTGGAAGTTACTATCCCACCTTCAAGTGCGATCAATATGGATTCTGCATTTTTTGTCGCGTCGACATCCTGCCGAAAAAGTCCACTCTCTTGCCCTTCCTTGATGAGAAGGATAAAGGTCTCCGTTTTTCTTTCCATGAAGGCGATGATTTTGTCCGCCAGCGGGTGCTCTGTATCCTGGCCTATCTCCAGTCCCACTCCATTTGCCAGAGAACCGATGTAGCGTGACTTTACCATCTGGTCTCTGGCGTGGTCGAAATAGCGATAGAGCCGGGTCCGCGGATCGGTGCTCTGGTCTTCCAGCAGTGAATGGAGGAAGTTGTCTTCCTCATCCATGGCGGCATCCAGGATCGCTGCAACAAGAGCATCCTTGGAGGGAAAGTGGTGGAGGATGGAGGATTTTGCGATCCCGGTCTCTGCGGATAGCTGACCGAAACTGAGGCGGTTATAGCCGTAACGGTACAGTTGGCTTAGGCCCGTTTCGATAATCTGGTCGCGTTTGGTCATTGTTTAGCCACTGAGTCCACTCTCTTGCTTTCGTTGCATAACTGTTTTTGGGCCGCTGGGAGTATAACCCGGACTGACTGTTTGACGAACCAAAGGCACCCTGCTAATGTGCAACCGACCAACCGGTCGGTCTGCACGAATAAGGGAGTTGACATGAAAGATCTCAAGGTAATGACCACGAGGGCAGCAGAAAAGGCGTTGGCATTGCACCAGACACCCATGGATGTACAACTGGAACTGCTTTTTAGCTGTGTGCTACGTAAAAGGGTCTTGTTTCGAACACCATCGGATGTCGTTACCTACCCCATGGGTGGCGATGCGCGTCTCAATATCACCTTTCGCCCAGTAATGACCAAGGTGTGTTTGATCTCCGAGGTGGACGATGTGCCTGATTTGGAAGATTTCCCCATTCATGATGTTCCCGCATTCATGCCACGCTGGCTAAAACTAGATTTCCGTCGCGGCGTCTGGACTGGTGACTATGGCTGGTTCGAAAAATAACCTACGCACAGTGACCACCTGTGAATTCCGCTCCTCGCAGGGTTATCGTTATAACTCAAAGCACGGGCCCTAGTTCTGAGTTAGCTTCTAGTACCCGTGTATCTCCTCGGAACAAAGTGAAGGCTGCGGGAGTGGCTCGTCTAGTCTGCGAACGCCAGTGTGTCACTAATGGCATCGATACCGGCCTTGGCACAGGCACCATCGATACTGTCACGCTCCGATTTTCCCGGAGGGGCACCTGAAACGCCGATACCCCCGATAATTTCGCCACCCGCCTCGATCAGCACACCGCCCCCAACCAGTAACGCCCCCGGGTTGTTTGGTACCTGGCTGGGTATGCGCTTCTCCTCCAGCAGTCCTGCCAGCTCTCCAGTGGATTGACGGAAACTGTTCGCCGTCCAAGCCTTGCGGATGGCAGTCTCCGGGGTATGCGGTCCGGCAAACCGGTCCCGTAACAGGACCTGCACATTGCCACCGCGGTCGACCACAGCAATGGCTACGGAATAACCGCGCTTACGACACTCCTGCAATCCGGCCCACGCAGCCTGATAAGCAGTCTCCACAGTCAATGAGCGTGTCGCAAAAAGACCGTCATCGGCCCATCCTGCCACAGGCGGCAACAGGACAGCTAAGGCAATACAACGTTGCAAGATGTTTTTTCCAATGGACATATGATCTCCTTCTTTACCTATAAAAATTTCAGGTTGAACAGGCTGTACAGCAATCCCTGCGATTTCTGCATTCCCTGTAAAAAATGGTCGATAACGTCGATGGCCTGATCAGCGTAAATATCGAGGAACATGTGGTCTGCTCCCTCCACCACTGTCATACGGAGGCGCTGACCGTCCACTAGTGATGCCACTTTCCTGTCGAGACCGATGACGATGCTATCCGCGCCAGCGACGACAACGAGCGTTGGCACCTTTATCCGAGGAAGTAGATACGGGGTGTCGAGGCGGGGATCCTGCCCGTAATAGGAGAGAAAGGTTCCCGCAGTCACGGTAGTGCCCGCGCAGGTCAGCAGACCGACGTGTCCGAGCAGCGCATCGTCCATGCCGGAGGACACCAGTTCACGTGATTTTGCTAACAGCGGTTCCAGCGCCTGTCCGTAACGGAGTAAATAGGCAGCAGGACTGTTGTTATCGCTGGTGGTAGGGGCCATCAGTATAACGGCCTTAACCACATCATCATGTCGCTCTGCCGCATAGAGTGCCGTCTGGGCACCGCCACGCGAATGTCCCAGCAGTATGACATCCCGTGCCCCTTCCCTCCGCAGCCAGTCCACCCAGAGGCCAATCTCATTGACCGCATCATCATTGCTATGGCGATGCATTGTGTTGCAATCGTACATGCCATGACGGTCATCCAGCCCCAGTCCAAGGTTTATCGCCAGTGTGCTATAACCCCGCTCCCTGAACAGTGCCCGCAGGTACACCATCAATTCCATATCACGGTGTGCAAGAGCATCGTGCATAATCAGGACCACGCCATCGCTGATCGTCTTACCCTCAGCAAGCTCAAGTTCCGCGTTGAGTGTCAGGTTGCGCTGCAGCAAGGTGACCTCCTTTGCCGTCGCTGTCATGGACGCGAACGAGAAGGTAATCACGATAAGATAGCGGGCAAGGCGGCGACGCAGCATGGTCTCTTCTTTCTGTTGGGTTAAGGTACGGTTGACTGATACAACAAAAGGGAAGGAAACTTATGACCAAAATCTGATTTTTTTCTGATGAAGTAATCATCACGAACGATCAAATAGTTACGCTACCGGCGAGGCAGGATGGCCAAAGTCTTGAACCCATTTTATCTATCTGACTGGCTAGTGGACGGTACTGCCAATCGGTTGTATCGGGGGGACACCGAACTCAAACTGGAGTCCAGGGTCATGGCCGTCCTGGTCTATCTGGCGCAGCATCAGGGCGAGCTGGTCACCCGTGAAAGCCTGGAACAGGCCGTGTGGGGAGATACCGTCGTTGGCTACGATGCGCTGACCCGTTGTATTGCCAAACTGCGGAAGATTCTGGGAGATGACACACGCACCCCGCGATACATCGAAACCATCCCGAAAAAAGGATATCGGCTGATTGGGGAAATTACCTGGGAATGCAGACGAGCCGAAATCGAAACTCCTCAGGTAGAAGTACCCGTGCAGCAAGGTAATCCCAGGCCACGTCTGGGCACTGCGGCAGCTCTACTGATTGGCTTAGCCTTCATTGCGAGCCTCTGGTTAGCTCTAGATGTGAAGCGAACAACAGTGCCACCGGAGGGAGAGCTCCCCGCCATCGCCATTCTCCCCTTCGTCAACCTCGGTAGCGAAACCGAGCATGACTTTTTCAGCGAGGGGATCACGGCCGATCTCGCCACCGCACTGTCCAAACTCTCCGGGCTGCTGGTCATCGCGCACTCTACCTTCGATGACTGGCCTGGACCAGCCGCCAACGTCAGGCAGATCGCTGAATCCCTTGGCGTGCGCTATATCCTGGATGGCCATGTCAGGCGCTCGGGGGAGCGGTTGCGGATAACCGTCAATCTTCTCGATGCCACCAGAGATGTTTACCTGTGGTCTGAGAAATATGACCGTGAATTGTACGATGTGTTTGCCGTTCAGGATGACATCACGAGCCATATCGTCGACACCCTGTCCGTCAAATTCACGGAAGAGGAGAAACGGCGTACCGCGCTACGTTATACCTCTAGTGTCGATGCCTATATCGATTTCCTGCGTGGCCGCGCCCTCTACAATCAACACACCAGAGAATCCAACCTGTTGGCCAGGGAGCATTACCAGCGTGCGATTGACCGTGACAGCCATTTTGCACGGGCCTACAGTTCCATGGCCATGACCTATGTGGCCGAGCATCGCTACGGCTGGAGGGAGAGCTCCCCTGCATTGCTGGACAAGGCGCTGGAGCTGGCGACAAAGGGGGTCGCCCTAGACAAAGACTTGCCGCAGGCACACTGGGTACTCGCCAACACCCAACTGTTCAGAAAGTCCTATGATGAGGCGACAAAAGCAGCCCGGCGCGCCATCGAACTTGAACCCAACTTCGCCGACAGCTACATCACCCTGGCGGCGTGCAAGATGTATTTCGGTGCAACCGACGAGGCGATGCAGCTGGTGCGAAGAGCGATGACACTGAATCCGAAATATCCGGCTGCCTATGCCTCTGTATTGGGCCAGGTCCATTTCTTCCTCGGAGAGTACGAACAGGCCGTGATGGCACTTCGAGAGGCGATTCATCACAACGCCAATCTGCTGACCCCACGGGCATTCCTTATTGTGGCGTTACGCAAATTGGAGCGTGACGATGAGGCAAAATGGGAAGCAGCGCAGCTGGAAACCATCGCACCGAATTTCAGTGCCGACAGTGCTTACTGGATGTTCCCGATCCAGAATACCGAGATCATCGAGGACATGCGAAGACAACTGCAGCTGACCGGATTTTGAACAATTATGCCGACTCAGTGAATACTAGAAGCTAACCTCGCGATAATACTAAATAAAATAACCGGGTTAACAGAAGAACTATAAGCCTGGTTTATCGAGAGCAACATTTGCTGGCTCCTAGTGGACCTAAACAAATTTCCTATCAGACACTAGTTGTCTTTCCAATAATTCCATATCATTCCTCTTGATTCCATAACACAAGGACGTACTACTGATGCGAATTGGGATTCAGACCTGGGGAAGTCGCGGTGATATCCAGCCGTTTCTGGCTCTCGCTGATGGCCTGCAACGTGATGGACATGAAGTGACGCTGGTAATTACCAGCGTCGATAGCACTGCGGAAGCGCTTGGCGCTGTGCTTCCCCAGGTCAATATTGTTCCTCTAGCCTCGCCGGTGATTGGCGATCCAACCACGTTGCAGGATATCGAGGCTTCCATCTTTGCCGAATCCGATCCTGTCAGGCAAACCCAGTCAATTATCGAACAGCTTTTCATCACGGCCGAGACCTCCATGTTCGAGGCAGCAAAGCATCTCTGTGAGAATAACGACCTGGTTATTGGCCATTTCTTCCACTACCCTCTGAACGTGGCTGCCGAGATCACCGCGTGCCCCTATGTCAGTGTGGTGCTGGTTCATAGTACCCTGCCCTCGGCCTACATACCGCCTGCCGGAGTACCAAACCTCGGTTCACTGGGCAATCGCCTCAGCTGGAGGCTGGTCAGATCCGTGCTAAACAATAAGATCAAAAAATACGCTGACCGCCTTAGAGCAGTACATCATCTTGCCCCTGCGAAAGACCTGCTTGATGACGTGTGGGCATCGAGACAACTGACACTGATTGCGATAAGCCCACAAATCTGCCCACCGCAAAGGGATTGGCCACAGCACTACCATGTATGCGGATTTTTCAATCCACCTGCAACCTCAGCGGATGAAATCCTCACAGATGAATTCGATTCCTTCCTTTCACAGGGCGAACCGCCAGTCTATATCACATTCGGCAGTGCCATGACTGGCGCAAAGCCGATGGAAACCCTGACCCTGTTACACAAGGCCGTCGAAATGGCCGGCGTACGCGCTGTGATCCAGACTCCCCATTGGCAGGCCCATCAAGCTCAGTCCTGCAAACATCTCCATTTCGTCGGCCAAGCCCCGCATGCACTGGTGTTTTCTCGCTGCAGTGCCATTATTCACCATGGCGGCTCGGGTACCTCGCAATCAGCCTTACTGGCCGGCACACCGTCAGTGGTGGTGGCGCACACCTCCGAGCAGCTATTTTGGGGTAAGGAACTCGCCCGCCTCGCTGTGGCTCCCAAGCCACTGCAACGAAAACTGCTGACTGCGGGAAAGCTTGCGGAGGCCATTCGCAAGGTTACTGAATGCAGCGAATACAAAACCAACAGTGTTTCAATCTCAGAACAAATGCGCCAGGAGAGCGGTGTCACCACGGCTGTCCAATTGATCCGCCAGGCATTCCCTGAGTGACCGCAAAAAAGACTGCCGTTAACCCTCGGTGCTGGCTACCAGTCCACTTACAACAGGGTAAATATCTCCCTCGCCTGTAGACGTGATTTTGGCAGGGCAGCGTTGAAGTCCTCGTCACTGCGGTAGCCGAGGGCTGCCAGAACAACGGACCTCAGGCCACGTTCACCCAGGCCGAGGACATCATCAAGTACTGTGC
>JBFEWO010000042.1:0-18882 GCA_041546305.1 Thiohalomonadaceae bacterium
ACAATTGCGTTTTTTGGCATAAAAGTTGAGGCGAGGCTTTTCAAAGGGAAAAGTATATTTACAGTCGTTTTTGGAAGCCTTGCAATGGGGCTTGGCTTGTTTCTTCTAGTCATTGTTTTGGCATTACCAACGCTCGGCTTCGAGAGCATTGATGCAGTAATAAGCAGGCATGCGGGTATTATTTGGTTGGGTTTAGCTATAGCCATGTCGCCCATAGCGGCGAAATACATGAAATGATGCTAATCAATCTAACACTGCGCTTCAGGTCGACCCGCTACCGCACCGCTCCTTTCGTCGCTATGCGGCAGCGGTCGCCTGAGCTGGGTCGTTAGAGCAAGCAGATGATGTCACCAGAACAAAATAAGGTTCATAGATTAATAATGTCACACCTTATGGAGCTAATACCTAGTGGCAGCGGGATGAGTCTGCCTCCAAATATCTTCCTCGAAATGGGTGGTATTTTTGTCGAATTTATTGAAAACCAACGTTTAGTGGTGCAGTTCCCCAATAAGGAAATATACAGGAACCCCGTAGGCTTCATGCAGGGTGGCATCATTACCGCTGCAATTGATAATACAATTTCACCCCTAAGCTATACTGTTGGGCCTCCGAATGTAACAAAAGAAATAACTACAATATTTAAACGTCCCATCACAGAAGAAGACAAATATATTGAGGTAACGGCTACGGTTGATAGTATCACTGAAACAAGCGTCATCCTCAGTGCGATAGCTAGAAATGCAAAAGGAAAAGTAGCAGCAACTGCTGAAGCTTGTTGTGTATTTATAAATCCGAGGAAAAATGCTTCTAACAATTAATTCAACGAGGACATACCTCCGCGGTGCGCAATTTGCGCAAAATCGCACAAAATTCCCACCACTACGGTATGCCTGTTAATACAGCATTAGGGTTACGAAAGGATGTCGCTACTACTCGAAGCTACAGAGAGTTATTTAAGTCGACTCGACCTAAACGTCTATACGGTCGGATTCGGTCTATTTTTGGTATGGGCATGTTTTGTGTTGCTGCGATTTATTGGCAGCTATATCGTTCATGGCTTAGCGCTATTCCGCTTAGCAAGGCGCTGGGGTAAGAACGTTTTGGTCGCCATGAGTTTAAGCTTAAACTGGTGGCTTTCTCCGTTAGTCGCATTCACGATGATTCTATATCTGCCCGTTATTTTCCTTTCTCTGACAGTGTCAGAAGGGGTGCGCGAATGGTATACCGTGGTTTATGGTACCTTTGTATCGGTGGTCATTATGAGGATCATGGTTAAACGTTACCCCTATCATGACGACACAGTTAGCCGGCTTCTGACCTGTGCAACTACAAAACGAAAGAGATGCACATAGAGGAAGAATTTGGAGCATTGTTACATGACCGAAAACCCTAACAACGACATCGAGTCCGTCGTCTTACCCTTTTGCTGCACTGCGCTATGCTCCAGGGCAAGGCGCGATTCATGTAGGCGTTGGGCCCCATGAAATGAGCGCGAATTTCACGATTCAAAGAGCAATTGCCGGCGACGCACAGGAGATCGCAGTAATGGTTGGCGAGTTGCTGTCCGAGATCATGAACGCCGTCGGTATTCAGGCATTCAACTTCGATCTTGCCGAAACGACATCCAGACTCCAGGATTTCCTCAACCGTGAGAAGTATTTTGTGTTTGTCGCTCGTGGCGGGAGTGGAAATCCGGCAGGGTTTATTGCCCTTTATGAAAGTTATGCCCTTTACGCTGAGGGCGCTTTCGGCACCATACCTGAACTTTACGTTCGCCCGGAGTACCGCACAAATGGGCTGGGCCTTCGTCTCGTGTCCCAAGCAAAGTCTTTCGGAGTGTCGCGTGGCTGGACACGGTTGGAGGTTACAACGCCGCCGCTGCCGCAGTTCGACAGAACCTTGGCGTTTTATGAGCGTGAGGGTTTTGCCATAAGTGGTGGCCGCAAACTGAAGGTCTCCCTGTGATCTGTGGCCCAACCCATCATTCTACCGGACCTGCGCGAAAAGCCGCGCAGGCCGGTGAATTCAGACGTTGGGTATCCCACGTCACTATGAGGTTACCGTTATGAGAATAAAAATTCTCCGTCTGTATTTGTTAGTTCTTGCACTGTTCACACTCTTTTGGTGGCCACTTTCCCACTGGCTATATCCGGACTGGTATCACACACTCCTGGGTTTCCATAGCTATGACTATTCATTGGTCAAAATCATTGGAACCATTGGGGCAGTTCCGGTGCTAGGCATGTTCTTTGCGGCAAGTGATCCTATTAGGAACCGTGATTTTGTTATTTCATTGCTTGTGTTTTTCCCTCTGCTGGCGGCGACCTACATTTATTTGATTAACGCGCATGGGTTTCCTGTTCGTGAATATATAAACGTAAGCCTTCTTGTCGTGAATTCGTTCGCTCTCGGGCTCCTCTATCCATGGAAAGATGCCCAAGCTTTCGCTTTAGATGGACGCTTCGCCGGCAAGCCAGCTTCTCGCCCATGAGCTCGCACGTTAGACCTTCAGGAGGGAAAGCGAAGTATTTGCAAGGACTTTTGTTTATCTCAATGTTATGGATGGGAGCCGTACAGGATGACGTTATCTACGACAAATTCAGAGATAGAAACATTTCGATTGATATATCGTATCCAATTGAAAAAGAGAGCTGTGCTATCGAACAAAAATGTTCAGCGTTCCCAGTTCTGGCATTTCAGCAGGGAGGGTATAGGCTAATGTTTCTCCCGCTCCCGGAGCTATCATCAGAATTGCTTTACTCTCTGCCCATTCGGCCTGCTCCAGGACATACTTATCGAGCTATTTCTCCAGGCGGGCTACCTCGATATCGAACACTTTGATCAGGCGCTTGCAGGAGCGCTCAAAACTCTTACCCATCACCTTAATGCGATTGAGTTCTTTTGTGCGCATTTCCATCACTTGCTGATGCGGCGCTAGCAGGTCTTTGATTGCTAAAAGGTTTTTGATTTTCTTTGGGGGCAAGGTCGGCTGCACTATAGCGGCATATTCAGCAATGACTGCAGCGTCAATATTATCTGTCTTTTCCAACTGTTCGATGGCGCCGGTATAACGGCGCATAGAAAGTGGCTTGAGAATACAGATAGGTATACCTCTGGTAAAGGCGGCTTCAGCCAGGGGCACTCGTAGTCACCGGTTGCCTCCATCGCCAGGCGTTCGACCTGGTAGTGGGCCTATCGCTTGAGGATACGCTTAATACCGTCTGCGCCAATTTCCTCCTGCCAGTGAAGTTGTTTTTCATAGATAAATACATCGAGCGATGCCTTACCGACATCAACACCAACACCAACACTTATGACCGAATTGCTCTTTTTAAGAATTGTCATAAGGACTCGTCCTTGCTAAATTCGAGTTTGAAGCTCATTCGACTGTTCGAGTTAGTAATCGGATCGGCTCAGCTCAGTGCCCCCTTGTTAACGGACTTTTTAAGACCGCGTGCTCATCGGGCTACTGAGCCGGTAACTTTGTGGGACAAGTTACGAGCTTAATCTAATCATTATCAGAGGGACTTGACCATCTTTCGCTTAATTCAACCATACAAGGCGCTTCATCCGACCCACCTCCGCGGCTCATGTTTTGTGCAAAATCGCACAAAACAAACCCCGCTCCGGCGGTCGGCTGAGCTAGGTCGTTAGCACAGAATAATCAGGATAAGACAAAGGGAGAGGGACAATGCAATACGATGCAGTCATTGTTGGCGGGGGGCCAGCAGGTTTGGCGATTGCTTCCGAGCTTTCTCGCAGCTGGCGTGTGCTGGTGGTAGAAAAAGGGCAGGCGGGTACAACCAAACGTAGTTGGTTTGTGCCCCTTAACGTCGTGGACAACGTGGTGCGGCCATACACCTACGGCGGCGTCACGCGATTCCTCGCAAGCACCTATTCCGGCGCCAGTGCACAATGGAACGCACGCCAGTTCGAGCGCTATCCCTATGTAGACGAGAAGCGGCTGCTGCCGTTCTGGGTCGATACGATACGGCACAACGGCTCCGATGTCGTTAACCAATGCGAGTACCTCTCCCACAGTGTCGACGCCGAGGGCGTCACGGTCAAGACTTCTGGCGGCGACCACCGCGGCCGCCTGCTGATCGATTGCAGCGGCTACGATTCGCCCATCGCCAAGGAGTACGGCATCAGCCGCGAGGACTACTACTGGTGGTCGGTGTACGGCGTCGTAGCCGAGCACCCCAACGGCCTTGGCGACATGCAGGTGGGCGACTATATGCTGTGGCAGACCTTCGCCGATACCAACGCCGACCCAAACGAGTCGCTGCAAAACGGGCGGCCGGTGTTCGAGTACGAGATCCTCGACGAGCGCACCTCCTTCTCACTGATTCTCTACCTGCGTGACGTTCAGGTGCCTCGCGAAGAGATGGAACCGGTCTTCAACCGCATTATCCGAGAGGAAGAGAGCACCGCCGCCTTCCATGACATTAACGTCAAGGAGATCAAGTACGGCTGGTACCCCTCCGCCAGCGTGTCGCAGGAGCTGGCGCGCGAGCGCGTCATTTTCGCCGGCGACGCCGCCTGCTGGACCACTCCCTGCGGCTGGGGCATGTCTTTCATCCTCAACAACTACCGCGACTTTTCAGCCAAGCTCGACACCGCGCTGCAAAACGATGACCTGAGCCAGGCGCATCTCGAAACGGTTCCCAGTTTCGGCTTCCGCGCCCGCGCCGACATCGTGCTCAACGCCTGTATGACCCACTTCCTGTCGAACGCGTCGGCCTCGATGCTCGACCGCTTCATCAACCTGTTCAACGAAAACAATCCCAACCACATTGATCCGCTCTACTGCGAGAAGGTGTTCACCCTCGATATCACCACCGAGGAAACCGAAACCGTGCTCAAGGCGATGCTCAAGGAGTTCGATCTGAAGGAACTGTTCGATGTACTACCCGCAGCTGACTATGCGCTGCTGCTGGAGGAGGCGGCCTATTTCGTCGGCGAGTCCATCGTAGACGAGGTGCGCAGCTGGTTCGGCCTCGAGGCACCTGATCCTGTCGGCATCGGCACGCGCAACCCCGGCTTCGATTTCGATTGAATTCAGGTAACATGGCTATCAATACTTCGTCAAACCCGATTCTTGTCTTTTTTAATCGGTTGATGACCTGGTTCACCCCGGATGATACCGGGGTGAACCAGCGTGAGCGTGCGGCACGGCTCCTGCTGGTCAATGTCGGCCTGATAACGACTATCTTCGCCTTGCTCTACGTGGCCGTTTCCGCCTGGATAGGTTTCAGCTACGGCGGGTGGCTAATGCTGCTGAGTTTCGTCTTGTTGTGGCTGATACTTTTCCTGTTCCGCGCTACGGGGTTGTTCCGCCTGAGTGCCCATCTTTACCTGGCCAATAGTACCTTTGTCGCCATCCTGGGCTGCAGCTTTTTCTCCGGTGGCCTCTATTCACCCGTGACGCCCTGGTTCACCCTGGTTCCGGTGGCGGCCGTGCTGTTGCTCGGCTACAGCCGCGATGCCTTGCTGTGGTTGCTGGTTTCCTGCATGGTACCTATTGGTTATGGTATTGCTGCGATGGCCGGTTACCCGTTCGAGGTACATTACCTGCCGGAGTACACCGGTATATTCAACATCATTTGTGTCGCAGGTCTGGTACTGATCCTGTTTCTGGTCGCGATGACTTTCGATTACAACCGTAGCCAGGCAATGAAAAAGCTGCAGGAGCAGAACGATGCACTGGATCATGCACGCGAGCAGGCCGAAGAGGCGACACGCATCAAGAGCAACTTCCTGGCCAACATGAGCCACGAGATACGCACTCCGATGAATGCAGTGATGGGTATGTCGCGCTTATGCCTGGGTACCACTCTGCAACCGCGCCAGCGCGACTACATTGAGAAGGTCTATTCCGCCTCACAGACCTTGATGAATGTGATCAACGACATTCTCGATCTCTCCAAGATCGAGATGGGCATGCTCAAAATGGAGGCCATCCCGTTCGACCTCCATCGGGTGTTCGATAACCTGTCCAACTTCACGGCGACCAAAGCTCAGGAAAAAGGGCTGGAGCTGTTGTTCTTTTTGCCGGAGGAGCGTTATTCCCGCCTGGTAGGCGATCCTCTGCGTCTGGGGCAGATCTTGCTGAATCTGGTCAGTAACGCGATCAAGTTCACTGAGCAGGGCGAGGTCAGGGTGAGCGTGATACCGCTAGCGTTTAACGATGATTCCATGGAGATCGAGTTCAGCGTCCAGGATACGGGCATTGGTTTGACTGAAGAGCAGTGCGAGCGCTTGTTCAAACCGTTCTCGCAGGCTGATACCTCCACCACGCGTAAATATGGTGGCAGCGGTCTCGGGCTGGCGATCAGCAAGCACATGGTAGAGATGATGGACGGTACGATCAGCTTGCAGAGCGAATTCGGCAAGGGCTCCACGTTTACCTTCACTGCGCGTTTTGGCATTGCACGGGAAGGAGAAGTACCGAAAGCCAAGTCTTTGCCTGCGGATCTCAAAGCGCTCAAGGTGCTGGTGGTGGATGATGTTGAAAGCGCACGCGATGTGATGTCCTCCATGCTGGCTCCACTATCGTGCCGGGTCACTTGCTTGACGTCGGGAGTGGAGGCGCTCGAAGCGCTTGAGCAGGCACCGGAAGATGACCCATACAATCTGGTCTTCATGGACTGGAACATGCCGGGGCTCGATGGCATCGAAGCCTCCAGGCTCATCAAGCAACATTCCCATCTAGCTCAGATTCCGACCATCATCATGGTCACGGCCTATGGCCGCGAGATGGTCATGGAGCAGGCTGTTGAGGCTAAGCTCGATGGTGTTCTGGTCAAGCCCGTGACGGCCTCTATGTTGATAGACGCCATCGTTGGGGTCCTGGGACAGAGCCGTGGCAGCGAAAGTGTCGATGATGCGGCGCAGGCCTGGGGCATACCGCGCATGGCCCAAATTCTCAATGCCCACATCCTGCTGGTGGAAGATAATGCCATCAACCGCCAGCTGGCCATGGAGTTCCTGAAACAGGCCGGTTTGGCAGTGTCGCTGGCCAATAACGGCAAGGAGGCGGTCGAAATGGTGGGGCGGATGGCTTTCGATGCCGTGTTGATGGACATCCATATGCCCGTCATGGATGGCTATGAAGCTACCCGGAGGATCCGCGATATCCACGGTTGCGAAACACTGCCCATCATCGCCATGACGGCGAATGCCATGGCGGGGGATCGAGAAAAATGTCTTGCCGCAGGGATGAACGATCATGTAGCCAAACCCATCGACCCGGAACAGCTTTTCGCAGCCTTGAATACCTGGGTCTCGCCCGGTGTGCGAGAACTTCCTACCGGCATGGTGGTTGCTGCCGATGCCTCATCCAGAACTGCGCCGCAAAATCCTCTCCCGGACGAAATGCCTGGTATCGACCTGAAAGTGGCACTGAAAGGAGCGGGGGGGAATGATAAATTGTTATACCAGGTATTGATGAACTTCCTGCACGACCATGAAGACGATGCGCATGCCCTGCGCAAGGCACTGAAGGAAAATGACCTGGAACTTGCCCAGCGCATCGCACATACACTAAAGGGAGTGGCGGGTGCGATCGGTGCCTGTGAGTTACGCCCGGCTGCCATTGCCATGGATGCCGCGATCAGAAGCCGTGCCAGTAATTCGTATTGGCGTTTGCTGGATCGCCTGGAGAATACCCTGTCGCTGGTTACGCACAGCCTGAAGTGGCTGGAGCAACACGAGCCAGATATCGTGGTCCCATCCGCCGATGAAAAGCTGGACGAGGTATCGATTCAGGAACTGATAGATCGGCTCGAAACCATGGTGCAAGACCTGGATCCCGATGCCGAAGAGGTGGGAATAGCCCTGCGCCGGATGATCGGTTCATCTGCAGGGCAATCACTGGCGGAGGAGCTGGTATCTCAGTTAGCCAACTTCGACTTTGAAAATGCGCAAGATACGTTGTGCCAACTAAAACAAAAATAAAAATAAAGGTTCAGTATGAACAACCTGCAGAAAACTGATGACCGGCCACGCATCCTGGTTGTGGATGACGAGCGAATCAATATCAACATCCTCAACGAATTGCTCAAAGTCGACTACAAGATCATGGCAGCAACCACTGGTGAGCAGGCGCTAAAGGCAGCGCTTACCGGCCAGCCCGATCTGATCCTGCTCGATATTCTGTTGCCGGGTATGGACGGCCACCAGGTTTGCCGTAAGCTCAAATCGGATCCTGAGACGCGTTCCATTCCAATCATCTTTATTACCGCAATGGGTGACGCCGAGAGTGAAACCATGGCCTTTGCCCTGGGAGCAGTGGATTTTATACCCAAACCGTTCAACAACGCCGTGGTCAAGGCCCGGGTCGCAGCGCATCTACGGCTCAAGCGCCAAAGTGACATGCTGGAAAAGCTGGCCTCCATGGACCCGCTAACGAATGTATCGAACCGTCGCGCCTTTGATCAGGTGCGCAGCTCAGAGTGGCGACGCTGTCAGCGCGAGAACCAGCCCATATCCTTCATCATGATTGATGTCGATCAGTTTAAACAATACAACGACAACTATGGACACGGTGCCGGTGACGAATGTCTGGCCCGCATTGCCAAGGCTATAAATAGTTGTATCCATCGCCCTGGTGACATGCTGGCACGATATGGTGGTGAGGAGTTCGCTGTCATCATCTCCGGCACCAATAGCGAGGGTGCCCTGCAGGTGGCGCAGCAGTTCCACGCCACCATAGCCGAGCTGGCGATCCCACATGAGCACTCGACGGTAAGCAACTGTGTCACCATCAGCATTGGTGTAGCCACAACTAGCCGGACTGATGAGCTAACGCCCGAGGAACTCTCCGGGGCTGCAGACAAGATGCTTTACCAGGCAAAAGAGTCAGGCCGTAGCCAGACACGGGCCATTGAAATTTGAGTAGGATCACACCTGTATCCGGCCCTATGGGTACAGGGAAAAAGTGGGATACAGTGTGATTAGAAGCCTAACCATGCACTCAAAATGGACTGGTAAAAGGTTATCACCTTTTACCCGTCAAGTAGTTTTATCGTTCAGGTCTGTTCTTGGTTGGTTGGCTGACAAAACCCTATGTATACGGTGATGACTGGTTCGATCGCGTAGTTGTTGTTACCTGAGAACGTAGCGGATGACAAAAAGAATTTAGGAAGGACTCGGTCAGGAGCTGACAATTAATGTGATTCGCAGATATGGCCGATATCATTCTTGAAGCAAACCTCTAGTCCCATAGGGATCCTCAGTATAGTAGAGAGGGGCAGTTTTCTAGTGTCATGTCTTGCTATCTTTGTATAACGAGACATGAGGTCTCGTTAATATAGCGGTTATATGAGAAGCGAGTGAAATGACTGTGGTAGTCACAGAAACAGAGAGGATGAAGATCAGGGAGTTTGATAGCCATGATGTGCATGCCCTTTACAAGATACTGTCTGACCCTGATGTAATGGAGTTCTCAAGCAAAGGGCCACTGAATGAAGATGACACCAAAGGTTTTATCGAGTGGTGCATCAAGTCATATCAAAAGTATGGCTACGGACAGTGGGCAGTAATCGAAAAGGAATCGGGAACGCTGATAGGGTGCTGTGGTTTGAGTCATGCCACCGTAGATGAAGTAGATGAAGTCGAGATCGGTTATCGTCTTAATACAGAACACTGGGGAAAGGGCTTGGCAACCGAAGCCGCTGGCGGGGTTCTCGCTCATGGCTTTGATGCCTTGATGATTGAGTGCATCGTGGGGATAGTCGCGCCTCGTCATAGTTCATCAATTCGTGTGCTTAAGAAAATCGGCTTCCTAGACTTTTCAGAGACTCGCTATTGTGGTTGGGATGTGCGTGTATATCGACTGTCTCGTAATGAACAGAAGTTGAATGACGCGAGGCTCTAGACGTTAGGTTGCGATGTGGCATTCCTCGGCTGAGCTCGGAGTTATGTGTCATAAAGAAAGTGAAATTAAGTTATTTGCTTGTTTCGCAAGAGGGGCAATAGATGAAGAAGCGCATAGTGTATGCCACTGTAACCTTAATACTATTGGGTTCTTTGGTGATGTTTGGAGTAATAGGTGTTTATAAAACTGAAAATGGAATAGTGCTTGGTCTCCCGGATTACGAGAAAAGAGATATTCATGTATCACAAGTCGATCTAGATGTTCTTGCTAGAGCAGATGCATTGCTGTCTAGTGAAAGTGGTTGGAGTAAAGGTCGCGTTTCAAATTGCTTACAGTCAGAAAAACTGGATTTGTATTGCGCCCTGGAGAGAGCTTCTGTTGAAGTGATTGGGAAGTATATACATAGGCAACCGGCTTTGCAGGAAGTGCGATTCGCAATTGACGACCACTATCGAGAACGGTGGACAAAACATCGTCTTGTTGACTTTAATTCAAACAAAGATACAAAATTTGAGGATATAAAAGCTGTGCTTGAGAAAGCTATATCTATCGTGAGAGAGAAGCTTGCTGTTTACAACGCGGAGTTGTGAATTTGAAAATATATATAACAATCCGATAAACACTGAAAGATACTGATGCGTTCATTCTTGTGGATGTCACTGCGCTGCATTTTTACACCAAATCGTTCTTCGCGGTGTGTGCGGGAGAGCGGAGGTATTACATGTAAGTATGAAAATTACATCATTTCCCTTCACAGTAAGCGCAGCTTTATTTGGAGTGGTTGCATTAACAGCAACACTAGTTTATTCGTTAATTATAGGCGCTAGTCTTATACGGTCAGACGATCCGTACATCATTGGGCTTGTCCTGGCCTCTATCACAGCACTGGCTTCATTCATGTACTTGCTGCTGAAAGAAATAAAATTTAGATGGCTTAACGCAAATTATTGTATCGCGGCATATTATGCAATTTTGACGGCATACTGCATGTTGATCGAGTACATTGGTGGTGAAGCATCAGGTTATGGTTACTTCTATCTTTCATCTATAGCTCTGACAATTCCTGCTTTCTTGTTAGTGGTGCTGTGTCGAAGAATTAAGAAGTATATAAGATACGGAATTTTAAGCGGTCTACTGTATTTGGCTGGATATATCCATGTGTTATCAAACCGCATGTAATAATTCAATCAAATGTGCCAACATTGCATGCAGTCAGGACGCGCTGTGGCGCTCCGCCACGTTCGGCGCAGCACTTATTAGCATGACGTTATATTGGAATGATGCGGACAGGAAGTTATGAGAGACATAAATAAAACAAAAGATTTGATCCAAACCATCATTGACCTACATGAAACAAAGGAATTTGATGCTCTATTGCCATATATATCTAAGTCTGAGGTGGAAAATGAGACATGGTTTACTCGCAAGCGATTTTTTGAAGTTTGTGAGGCAATAGAAAAAGAGATCGGCAAAATTACTTCACTGAGCTATGTTGATACGCTGGCACGAAAATCATCCATCCTAACACTATGGAAAGCGAGCTACAGCAAAACCAAAGACGAAGTCCTATGGCAAGTAATATTTGACGCAGCTAGTAACAAAGTGCTGTTAATGCATATTAATTGGGAGAAAGTGTAAAAATCAGTTTAAGTCGGCTCGCTTTCGCGGCGCTTGTTTTGTGCTGGATAGCGCAAAATAAATCACAGCTACCGTGGTCGTATTAACAGAACGATAAGTTCTCAAGGAGAGAGCATGATAGGGCGGTGTCTTTGTGGTGCGGTAGAATTTGAGGTGTTCGGCGTAATGCCGAACCTTTATCAGTGCCATTGTTCGGATTGTAGAAAGGCCACTGGTTCATCAGCAAATGCTGCCACTTTTGTCAGTGCAGAACAATTCAGATGGATCCGTGGCGAAGATAAAATTGTTTCATTCAAGAAAAACTCAGGATATCGCAACGACTTTTGCTCAGTTTGTGGTAGCTCCGTACCGAATTCATTGAAGGATACGAATAAAGTGTGGGTGCCAGCTGGCCTTTTGGAAGAAACTAATAATCTAAAAATCGCGGTTCATCTCTATATGGGATCACGGGCTTCTTGGGAAAAAACATCTCAGGATTCCAAGGAGTATGATGAGTCGCCGGGTATCGATGCACTTAACGAGGTCATCCAGCAGACCGCAAAACCGCTGTGATCTCGCACGGGTGAGCTTAGATGTTGGCAGTTAAGGAGAAAGAACAAATATGGAAGTTGCCATTGCGTTGTTTATTGTGGTCGTTGCTACAGTCGTTGTCCTTAATCTCGGCCGGTTTGCGAGAAAATCACCGTTTTCCATAAGTAGCCAGGAATACATCAACACCCAATCGAAATACCAGGCTCTCTTGCTAGGTGTTGCTCTGTTAGTGCTATTCTCTCTCTATTTTGTGAATTCAGCCAATTTCTCAGTATTTTTCGCGCTTGGCAGTATCACAGCTCCCGCCAAAGAAGTTTCGTGGCTGGGAATCTCTGAGGGTGAGACGTGGGTTAGCCTTGGGCCAAGTCTGTTGTTTTATATCACGCTAGCTACGCTCGCCTTTGTATATTTTCAATTTCGCAAATGCGGTGGCAGCCTGAAAAAACTGTTGCATTTCCTTCCTTGGGTGTTGCTGTTTTCCTTCAGCAACTCATTCTCGGAGGAGGTCATTTACCGTATTGGTCTAATAGTGCCGCTAGTAGGCGCCATCGATACAAACTATATCCTTCTTCTTTCAGCCATCGCTTTCGGTGCGCCCCATCTACGTGGCATGCCAAACGGTATCGTGGGAGCAGTAATGGCCGGAATGCTAGGCTGGTTGCTTGCAAAATCAGTGCTAGAAACAAACGGCATCTTCTGGGCGTGGCTCATCCACTTCCTGCAAGATGTTGTAATTTTCTCTGCCTTCGTTTTGGTAGCAACTAACAGCGCTTACAACACGGACCATCGGTTCGCTCCGCGATCCTCGGCAGGTTAACATGTATATTATACAGCGTAGACGCTAATGAAGACATTTCTATTTAGCAAGGCTGTAGAAATCCTGGATCTGGCTATGGATATCGACTATCAGGTTCTTGATTTCGGATGCGGAACGGGGGATTTTCTAGGACTGGTTTCAGGCGCGGTTGGTACAAGGTCTCGCTTAGTTGGATACGACGCAATGGAGAAACCCATAGCAATGGCGAAGTCACGCTATCCGAGTGCAGAGTTCATCTGCGAGCGGTTTGTTCAAGAGTTGCCGTTTCCAGATGCCTCATTCGACATATGTGTCTCAATAGACTCGATGGAGTGTATCAATAACAAGGAAGCGCTGGTATCTGAAATACATCGTGTTCTGAAGCCTGGTGGGCGAGTATTAGCGATGCACTGGGACTGGGATACACAGACGTACAACATTCCAACCAGAGAACTTGCCCGTATGGCAGTAAGGGCGTTCTCTGACTGGAAACAACCGTGGATGGACGAGGCGGACGGTCAAATTGGCAGGAAGCTCTGGGGCTTGTTTGAGGGTAATGGGAAATTTCACGGAAACCCGGACTCGTTTTGCTTGATTGAAACAGAGTATGAAGCCGGGCAGTACGGCTACGACCGCGCATTCGATCTGTCCGAGTTGGTAGAAAGAGGCGGATTTAACAGGGATGATTACCAGCAGTTTCTCTGCGAGCTATCCGAGAGCAGTGAAAGAGGTGAGTATTTCTATAGTGTTACGTCCTTTATCTATCATGGATGGCGTGCATAACCAACGGCACCATCCTGCTGGATCTAATCCATCTTAATTGACACGCGTCAACCCCATAACACGGGTTGTGTTTAATGGGAAAGAAAGCGCCAACAGTACGATATGGATTTCAAAAGGAACACAGTAGGGATGGTAAACCACCCTGACTTCAGGCATAAGGTTAAAGGAGATGGCAAGGTTAAAGAGGGTGGATGGTATATAAAGGACAACTGTATATAAATAACACCAACGCTTCCTTTCGCTTCACGCTTCGCTCACAGGGACTCTGCTGCCACGGTACTACTTGGCGAAGCGTTATCTTAAAGAAAGAGGATAAACAATTGAATATAGCTAAAGTATTTGATGTCGCAGCAAGTGATTATGATAGTACGAGAAGAAAATATATATCGTGTTTTGATGATTTTTATGGTGTAGCAATAGAGCAAATTCCATATACGAAGAATGACCAATTTAATATTCTTGATCTTGGTGCTGGGACTGGATTGCTGTCAGCGTTAGTAAAAGAGATATTTCCAATTTGCAATCTTACGCTTACGGATATTTCCGGTGAAATGTTGCAAAAAGCAAAGGAGAGGTTTTCTGGTGTAAATAATATAAGCTTTGTAGTACATGATTATGTTAAAGAAGAACTCTCAGGAGAATATGATGTTGTTGTATCGGCATTGTCCTTGCATCATTCTACAGAGGCAGAGCTTGGTTCGGTTTTTAAGAAAATTTTCACTTCATTAAAGTCGGGCGGTATTTTTATTAATGCTGACCAAATATTAGGAAGAACGCCAGATATTGAGCGGAAGTATGCGAGTGCGTGGCTTGATCAGGCGATAAGGAGTAAATGTACGGATGATGAGATTCAGGTGGCATTGAAAAGAATGGAGTCAGACAAAACAATACCCTTGTCAAATCAGCTTAATTTGCTTGAGAAGGCCGGGTTTTCAGAGGTTAATTGTTGGTATCAATACTATAGATATGCAGTGTATACAGGGACTAAGCGTGGGTAACAACCACATGTGTCAAACCTGAAACTGCTGTGTATATTTCGCGGTAATAATACGGGGCGATAGGAAAAATTAGGGACTTAATGAATAAGAATATAGAATCGCAGATTGCAGATGTTGAGGACCAACTTCGCCTGGCTATGCTTGCTTCAGATGTAAGTGCTTTAGACGAATTACTGGCGTCGAGCCTGGTTTTTACCAATTATTTAGGGCAGCGACTTAGTAAAGACGATGACCTTTTGGCTCACCAGTCTGGTGATCTCACCATTTCAGCCATTGAATCATCTGAACGGCAAATCATGTCGGCGGGTAGTGACGTGGCAATCGTCTCAGTTCGACTCCAAGTTTGTGGTAGGTATGCTGGCCAACCCGCCGATGGAGACTTCCGGTATACAAGGGTTTGGGTTCAGTCGCAAGATTGCAAATGGCAGGTTGTGGCAGCTCATTCAAGCATAATTAGCTGACAAACCGGTGAACTCGGTGCCAGTAAGCATGCCGGCTCTTCGTGAGAGCATTTCAGGTGGCGCGGCTTGCCGCTAGTGTTAGACGGTAATTGAATCTATGAATAGCCTTACCTACAGGCATATAGCCGACCCAACTAATGAACAACTATCTGAGATCGCAAATGGGCTAGACACGTTCGGACTGGAACAGACTGGAGGGGAAGCTCCTGCTAGAGTCGCCATTATTTGTGAGGGCCGTGGCAGCGATGTAATTGGAGGGGCTATTGGTCATACTCTAAGGCAGCGATTATTTCTGACGCAATTGTGGGTTTCCGAAAAAAATCGTTCCATGGGAGTTGGTGCGGAACTGGTAAGAAGGATGGAGGAGCACGCAAGAGAAAGTGGTTGCTGTGATGTGGTTGTCGATACTCTGAATCTAAAAGCCGTTTCATTTTATGAACGGCTTGGCTACCAAGTGTACTTGGTAAACCCGAACTACATTCGTGGCTTTGACTGGTGTTTTCTGTCTAAGGCTCTAGGTCAATCTGGCGCTGAGAACAAGTGTGCGAAAAGGGGAGGGAATGAAAAAGCGTAATCTGCTTTCACCCATAATTGCAGTCTCAATTATGGCAGGGGTGAACCACGCCTATCGTCCTTACCTAGACACTCGGGTAGGCACCATTGTTGATTTGTTGCTTTGATTCATTTGTTCTTTGTTATTCGACTGTTTTTACCAAGAATGAGCTGAATAGGAGTACCTTTCACAGTAAGTTGGGTCAAATGTAACTTTCTGCTATTTATTGGAGGATGGGGGTAAAGTATCAACTGCTCCAATTTATTAAATTAAGAGAGTCAATTCCCTTTGCTGCCAATTTCAACGACCATCGACCTAGAGATGAGTTGCATGGGGTGCTGCAGTGGAATATCGCTCCCCGCCTGCTCCAGACCCGCCCTGAGATGCATAGCGCAACCCAGATTGGAGCTGATTAGCACATCGGCCATTATTGCCCTGATCTCGGCTACCATATCGTCGCGTAAGGCATCGGCCATCTCCGGTTGAGTCAGCATCTGACTGCCGCCGGCACCGCAACAACGCGGTTGACCCGTCAACGGCAGGATCTCCAGCCCAGGGATCTTCTGCAACAGTTCTACCACGGCCTCCTCCTGACCCTCGCCCTGGCGAAGAGTGCAGGGGGTGTGCAGTGCCACCTTCAAGGGCAGGTGCTTGAACTCCACCTTGGTCTTCCTTAAGGCTGAGGCAAGGTAGTGACTGACATCCATAACCGGTGTTGTGAGTCCCTCATCCTCAAGCCACTTGTCATAGGCCTTGAGGCCAGCGCCGCAGCCGCTGCTGGTTGTGACAATGGCATCGGCCCGCTCGATGGAGAAGGCCTTAATGTTCTTACGAGCCAGTTTCCCGGCGGTTTCAAGATCGCCATTGTGGCGGTGCAAGGCGCCACAACAGCCCTGTCCGTCAGGCAGGGTCACCTCGATGCCGAGGACATTGAAGACATCGATGGCTGCCTGCTGGACCTCCTGTTCCATCACCGAGCTGAAGCAGCCGGTGAAGAGGGCGATGCGCTGATCATCACTCGAGGAGTGGATGCGGTTCCGCAACCTGGTGGGGTAGTCAATCCTGCCCAGCAGGGCATTAGCCCGCTGCAAGCCCATTAGTTTATACACACTCAGCTTGTTCAGGAGGCTGTGTAGTCCAAGCACCTGTGCGAGATAGGCGGCACGAAGCAGGGGCTTCAATAATGATTGCTTCTCGGCCAGGAATAACATCAGGCGGGTGATGCGTGGTATCGGCCGCTGTTCATGCAGGCGCGCCAGGGACTCGTCCAACAATGTGCCGAAGTCGACTTTGGAGGGGCAGATAGCCTCGCAGCTGTAACAGCCAAGGCAGCTCTCCAGTTTCTCCACGGCCAGGCCCTCGTTGTTGCCATTCTCCAGTGTCCGCATCAGCCGGATGCGTCCCATGGGTGACTGTTCTGGATCCTCGCTCTTAACGAAGGTAGGACAAGTGAAAATACAGCTCCCGCACTGGATACAGCCATCCGGTGGGGGAGGCGGTGAAAAGCTCCCAAAGGGACTATTCATAGCAAAGGGATTATCCGTATTGAAGGGATTGTCCGGACTAAAGGGATTATTCATATCAGAGCCAAAAGACATGGACTATGTAGCCTTTATAACTGTGGTTGGCGATTTGGCATTCCGACTACCAGCGCGTCCCCGCTGTCGATGTCGATACTGAAGAGGATTCGCGCGACTGGGAGAGATACTTGTGCCGTGTAGCGATCAATTGAGCAAGGGATGTGCCAGGTTGAGGGTATTCAATTATCAATGGGTTAGATGCAGGATGTGGCTAGTGATGGTTGTATTTGTTGGGTTTGTGACAATTAGTATTGGGATGTTAATTTGTCATGATGGAAATATTACGTGTGGGAGGATGCCACGTTGACTGGGGAAAACATCATCATTCATCCACCTGTGGAAGAAGACTGGCAGGTCTTGCAGCCTCCAGGACACCATCGCTTTGCCTTCGACTCTGTGAAACAGGATGCAAATACAAAGTCATTCCACGATAAGCGGCGTCTAAGCTTTTCTATGGGGCATGTTCCATCATGCAGTTTCTTTTGTTGGGAGCAGCCTGTTTAATCGCCGATCGATGGCAGAGTATTTCGCGTTGGAACCGGATGGGAAGAACACGAGTACACGAATATCTGGAAAATGATACGGCTGTGGTATAACGCCACGTTTAAGTTCCGTCAAGTGGAAGTCAACGGCAGACTGGATATCAGGCCCAATGCCGGAAACTATGTAATGATTCAGGCGAAAGAAGGATACATCGTCTTCCTCGCTCACTTAAGGAATCACTCCATCTGTCTCTCCGAAGGGGATACCGTTCGCCAGGGGGATATCATCGGGCAGGTAGGTAATTCGGGTAATTCATCAATGCCTCACCTCCATATGAAACTCCATTGACCCAATGGAGGCCCCCTATAAGGCGAATGTCGTTCCTTTTGTCTTCAGTACGTACGATGTGTTGCGAAACAAAGGTCACTGGGTTGAAAAAGAGTCATCATTGCCTTGTGCGGGAGCATGGGCTAGGTTTTAGGTCTTGTGATCGGTTTGGCGAGGAAATTCATGTCAAATTACAGCGTTAGAAAGACTGTTGCTCTCGGGGCTGTCACTATTCTTATGCTGCTTGAGTTTGGCATGTTCCATGACTTTTTTTACCCGTTACGGTTTCTGTGGGATCAAGGCAAGATAATCGAGCTTTTCCTGTTACTGAGTTTGTTCTTCTGGAGTCTGTTGGGCGCATTCTTAATATTCTTTAGTGCTCGCAGTTTTCTTCGAAAAGTGACATTGCCGTTTTTTTTGTTCTTCTACATTTTTAATCTTGGTACCTTCAGTATTGCAAACTCACCGATTGATTTTCAGCAGGCAGTTATTATCGTTGAGAATTTTCAATGGTGGTTTTGGGCGGTGGTAGAGAATTATGGGTTGGCTGTTCTGCCAGGGTTTCTAATTCTTATACCAGGTATTGTTGTCGTCGAGCGCCTGCCCGAACTGACAAAGTTGAATTTTCCAAAAAAGTCCTATTTCGTTCCAATAAGTGCACTAGTGCTCATCGTTATTGGTCTGCAATACAGTCATGGTTTTTTTGATCGATATCCCTCGTTTTTCAGGGTGCCGGCAATGTTTGTGTTTGCCGGTCAAAGCCGCCTTTACGATGGTGCAAGGTCAGAGATTACTTACTCGGGTTCTTTGGTTGATGAGGTCGAGAAGATAGTCCTGATTGTGGATGAAAGC
>JBFEWO010000091.1:0-11086 GCA_041546305.1 Thiohalomonadaceae bacterium
ATGCCGTGATGATGGGTAGCGGATATTTTAGCCCGCTGCCGGGCTACATGAACGTGGAAGACGCCATGGGCGCCGCCGAGAGCATGATCCTGACCAACGGCGATTTCTTCCCGGTGCCAGTGATGAACCTCACCACCAAAGAGCAGCTTGATACCCTGGCAGGCGCCAAGCGCATCGCCCTGCGCGATCCCAATGTGGAAGGGCACCCGGTGCTGGCGGTGATGGACATCGAAGCCATCGAAGAGGTCACCCCGGAACAAATGAAGGCGATGACCGAACAGGTCTATCGCACCACCGATCCGGAGCACCCAGGTGTGGCTGCCTTCAACAGCCAGGGCAATATGGCGATCTCCGGCCCGATTCAGGTGCTGAACTTCTCCTACTTCTCCGAGGACTTCCCGGACACCTTCCGCACCGCCGTTGAGATCCGCAACGAAATCGCCGAGCGCGGCTGGAAGAAAGTCGTCGCTTTCCAGACCCGTAACCCGATGCACCTGGCACACGAGGAACTGTGCCACATGGCCATGGAGCGTCTCGGCTGCGACGGTCTGGTAATCCACATGCTGCTCGGCAAGCTCAAGCCGGGCGATATCCCGGCCCCGGTACGCGATGCGGCTATCCGCAAGATGGTAGAGATCTACTTCCCGCCAAACAGCGCCATGGTCACCGGCTACGGCTTTGACATGCTTTATGCCGGGCCGCGTGAAGCCGTGCTGCACGCCTACTTCCGCCAGAACATGGGCGCGACCCACTTCATCATCGGCCGCGACCATGCCGGCGTGGGCGATTACTACGGAGCCTTTGATGCCCAGACCATCTTCGACGAAGAAGTGCCGCCGGGGGCGCTGGATATTGAAATCTTCCGCGCCGACCACACCGCCTGGTCGAAGAAACTCAACAAAGTAGTGATGATGTGCGAGGCACCCGACCACACCAAGGAGGACTTCGTCCTGCTTTCCGGCACCAAGGTGCGTGAGATGCTGGGCAATGGAATCGCCCCACCCAAGGAGTTCTCCCGTCCGGAGGTGGCGCAGATCCTCATCGACTACTATCAGAGCCTGTAACAACCGTAACGCCATCAATGACAAGGGCGCCTTTTACGGCGCCCTTGTTTATTGGGTCTTGACACAGATCAAAGCCCAAGGACACACCATTCCCCTAGTCTCTGCATTTTTAGAATACATCATTCTTTATTAAGGACCGCATAATGAGAAAAACCACCAGCTGGCTCGGCCTGTTACTCGCCCTTTCCGCTGTACTCAACGGGGCTCTTATCTATCGTTTCATCATTGCAGGCAGCACTGTGGAAGTCGCCGATCAGCGTACGGCCATCGTACTGGAGGAGGGAGAGCGTCAGCTGGTCTTGGAGGAAATGCGCCAGTTTCTTACCTCCGTCCAAGGAATCACCCAGGCCATTACCCAGGAAAAAATGGATGAGGTGGCGGCAAAGGCCCGAGCCGTTGGCAGTGCTGCAGCCGGTGCCGTACCTGCCAGCGTGATGGGCAAGCTTCCTCTGGATTTCAAGCAGCTGGGACTGAGCACCCATCAAGGTTTTGATGCGATTGCCATGGATGCCGAGAGCCTCGGTGACGGCACACACGCCATGGAACAGCTCGGCCGGTTATTGAACAACTGTATCGCCTGTCACGCCGCTTACCAGATCCGTACAACCCCACCTGGTTTGTAAGGAGACAAACCACAGCTAACGGATTGAATTTTGGCGAAATGGCACTATTTATTTAGGATATTGCCTCAAACAGGCAAAACCTTGGATGAATCATGGAAAAAGCCGCTGACGTGGAGTTCGCGGCGGTTTTTCTGTAAGCTTGCACGGTTTCATTAGGCCCTGCTAATACTGAGTACCATGACGCCGACTCTCACTGACCCGTTCGGTCGCACCATTGAGTATGTCCGCCTATCGGTCACCGATCGATGCGACCTGCGCTGCTTCTACTGCATGCCGCAGGGATTCAGCGATTTCGAAATCCCGGACCACTGGCTGAGTTTCGATGAGATCGAGCGGGTTATCGCCGCTTTTGGTCGACTTGGCGTCCACCGCGTCCGGATTACCGGTGGAGAGCCACTGGTGCGCAAGGACTTACCCCAACTGGCCTCACGACTTGCTGAGCTGCAAGGCATCGACGACCTCTCCCTGAGCACCAACGCAGTCCAGTTGGCAAAATACAGTGATGCCCTTTATCAGAGCGGTGTCTCACGCCTCAATATCAGCCTCGACACCCTGCGCCCGGAGCGCTTCAAGGCGATTACCCAGGGCAGGCTGGATAAGGTTCTAACCGGTTTGATGGCGGCCAAGACCTCCGGCTTCGCTCCCATCAAGATCAACATGGTGGTGATGAAAGGCGTCAATGATGACGAGGTCGAGGCGATGGTCGAGTTCTGCCTGGAGCATGGCTACACCTTGCGCTTTATCGAAACCATGCCGATGGGCGATACCGGCCGTAACGCGAGCGACCAGTTCATTGACCTGCAGGTAATCAAGCAACGCCTGGCCGAGAAATACGAGCTGCTTCCCGGAGTGATGCCTGGTGGTGGGCCGGCCCGCTACATGCAGGTGGCTGGAACCGATCTCAACATCGGCTTCATTACGCCGATGTCACAACACTTCTGTGAAACCTGCAATCGGGTTCGTCTCTCCGTCGACGGCACTCTTTATATGTGCCTCGGGCAGGAACACAACTATCCCCTACGCCCCCTGCTGCGCAACGGCATCAGCGACAACGGGCTCACCGAAGCGATTCTGGAAGCGATTGCCCTCAAGCCCGAACGACACGAATTCCAGGAAAAACCCGAGCAGATCGTGCGTTTCATGTCGATGACGGGTGGCTAAGTTTCACCGGATGCTGCCGCACGTATTCATACATCACCACTGAGGCGGCGATACTGACATTCAGGCTCTGTACCTGGCCGAACTGCTCGATACGCAGACACTGAGTCGCAGCAAAGGCACTACGATCGAAACTCACCCCCATCTCCTCGTGGCCAAAGATAAAGGCCGATTTTTCGGGCAACGGTGTACTACTGAGTGAATGCTCACAATCGGGCTCCAGGGCAAATAGGGTATATCCCTGTTCGATAAGGCTGCGATAACAGCTGGCAAAATCCTCATGGAACCGTGCCGGTACATTCTTGAACGCTCCCTTGGCCGGGGCCGGGTCGAAGGGGCCGATGCCGATAAGATGCACTTCACGCGCCCCGAAAGCCTCGGCACTCCGAAAGATCTTCGCCACGTTGAAACCGGCTTTCAGATGGTCCAGCACGATCACGAAAGAATATACGCCCGGTTCAGCAAGAAGGTTGCGACGCCGATGCTTCTCGTATCGCTTCAGCGCATTCTTCCTTTCCGCTCGTCGCAACTCGCGACACTCCCGGGTTGGCATTTATCTACACTCTCTTGTAAAACGGGTTAAACGCTAAAGTGAACTGAAAAAGCACCATTGTTAATACTTTGAACTTTGAACTTTGAACTTTGAACTTTGAACTTTGAACTTTGAACTTTGAACTTTGAACTTTGAACTTTGAACCCATCTTCACAAGGAAACCGGATTTTGGCAAAAAGCGAACAACTTCCACGGCTCATTGCGCTGCTTCATGAGCACCGCTGGGCCGCATTGGCAACCATAAACGAAATGGGTCAGGCTGAGGCCTCAATGGTCGCTTACGCCTTGGACGAGCAATATCCCGCGCTCTATCTGCACCTGAGCCACCTCGCTGCGCATAGTCGCAATTTGCTGGACCAGCCTGAGGCGTCCCTGGTGATTAGTGAAGCGGATTCGGGAACGGGAGACCCCCAGCAGCTGGCACGCGCCACATTATATGGGCAGGTCACACCGTTCCAACGAGACGACGAGGACTATTCGCAGGCCAGGCACACTTACCTTGATCGATTGCCTACCGCAGAGCCGATGTTCGAGTTTACCGACTTTAGGCTCTTTCGTTTTAACATCCACAAGGTGCGTTTTGTCGGCGGGTTTGCCCAGGCCCACAGCTACAAAGTGATTGATCTGGAAAAAGGCTGGAACAGATAACCAGTCCAGAACGTAACTATCCGCTAGCTATCGGCATACTCGCATGCTCCGAGCCGCTTGCCATTAAGATGAAACACCATTGGCTGTGGCGGATTATAGGGGTTTACCACCTGCAGGTGGACATCGCCAGAAGCCTCCTTTCCAGCATAGTGGATACGTCCCATGCCCTGCACCATCTCCCACTCGGTCGAACAGTCGACCTGCCAGGTGAAGGTGTGACCAAAACGCCCCTGCATCCGCTCTGCACATTCCTGGCCTTCCCGGCTAATGGAAGGAACAGGAGCAGATTCAGTAATGCACTGTTTGCTAACGTATTCGGGTAGTTTCTGTGGCATCCCGATCAATTCGTAGCGAATACTAAATTCCCACAGTCCATCGATTACCTCTGTATCGGCATGTACCGTTGAAGACATAACGCTCAATATTGCCATCAACGAGCCAGCCATTCTTCCCTTGCTCATGTTTACCTCCCTTTTTTTATTATTTGCCAGTCAAGCCTAGCTTGTTCGGGGGATCACAGGCAATAACTTATGATTCAAGCCGCCTGGCAAACATCAAGTCTTCATGTCTCGGATTGTAATGCCCTAGCCGATTCGGTAATCTTGCCCGGCTCGGCGCTGCTGTGCGAATAATAAAAGATATTAGGGAGGATAACTGTGTCATTACAAAAATTAATTATTACCGGCCTGGTTGCCGGTGCCTGCAATACCGCTTTCGCTTCGGGATTTGCCCTCTCCGGCAAAAGCACCAGCGGCCTTGGACATGCTCTGTCAGGCACAACGGTAATGGCCGATGACGCCAGCGTGGTCTACAGCAACCCCGCAGCCATGCGTGACCTGGGTGGCGAAACCTTTACCGCACTGCTCCATGTCATCAATACCAATGTTGAATTCACGAATGACGCCTCAAATACCACTGGGGTCGACAACAAGACGGTCCAAAATGACCACTTCATCCCGACTTTCTATTACGTTAAGCCTCTGAACCACGAGGTCAGCTTCGGTCTGGGAGTCTACTCCCCGTTCGGTCTGGGCATCGAATATGGCGATGACTGGGTTGGTCGTTATCACTCAACGAACTCTTCTCTGCGCACCATCAACTTCAGTCCCGCTTTCGCCTTCTCCCCGAGCGACAAGCTTAACTTGGGCTTCGGTGTCGACTTCCAGTACGCTGAAGCGGAGCTGTCCAAGGCGTTGGATTTTAGTGCTTTTGGAGCGGCCGACGGCAGCAACACCCTCACCGGGAACAGCTGGGCACTCGGCTACAGTCTGGGCCTGACCTACGACCTCAGCGAAGCGACCCGCCTGGGGGCGAGCTTCCACTCTTCCACTCGCCAGGATATGGAGGGTACGTCGAACTTCGAAGGTGTCCCCACTGTCTCCATTCCGACCGCTATCGGTAACCTTTACCTTCCAAGCTACTACAGCGATAGCGATGCCAGCCTGACCCTGATGCTGCCCGAGAGCCTCAGCCTGGGCATACGCCATGCGGTAACGCCTCAACTGGAGGTTATGGCGGACTACACCTGGATGCGCTGGAGTCGCTATGACCAGACACAGGTCGACTTCAGCAACTACCTGCCCACCTCCATTGAAAAGAATGGCTGGAAAAACAGCAACCGTTATGCCATCGGCATGAACTACCGCATGCGGGATAACGTGCAACTACGTGGCGGCGTGACCTTTGACGAGTCACCGGTGCCCAGTGAGGAGCTTCGCTCACCACGTGTGCCCGATACGGACAAGGTCTCGGTCGGACTGGGCAGCAAGGTGGGGTTGAGCAAGGCGATGGATGTTGATGTGGCCATTTTCTATACCCTACCGGCCTCAACGGATATCAACAACACCGACAGCCAGGGACACACCCTGCATGGGAGTTTCGATACCCAGACCACCTACCTCAGCATGCAGCTGAGCTGGAAGCTCTGACGTAACAAGCTCCGCGCGCAGGTATCAGATGCGCAGATTGCATCTGATACCTGCCAACCTGTGATGATATCTCAGAAACTGCTGCTGGTAGAGGCATAGAGCTTGGTTTCACCGGTATCCACGGCATAGGCGGTATCGACCCGTAGCGTCACATCCACAAAGGATTGCACCCGCCAGCGCAACCCCAGGCCGACCCCGGTAAAGAGCTTGCCGTTCACCTCATCCCCGCCACTCCAGGCATTGCCCACATCCATGAAAACAACTCCCCGCAGCTGGCGATAACCGCTGAGGTGATGGTGGTATTCAGCATTGAGCTGGAACAGCAAGTTGCCTCGGGCAAAATCGGACTCATAGCCACGCAGCGAACTCCCGCCGCCCACGCTATATGCAGGGCTGTCGAAACTGCTGCCATTGGCGATGCCAAGTTTGACCTGGGTGTGAAAACTGGCATCCACAATGTCCAGTACGTGATAGTTGCGGTGATAGACGCCCGCACGATTATAGCTGTAGTCGGAGCCCATTCCCGGCAAGGATACGGCCAACCAGTAACCGTAGGCCGAGCCCTCCCGATAGTAGGGATACTCCGCCACATCGCTGTAATCAAGGCCAACATTGATTTCCAGGGCCTGACTATCGTCAAACCGCTCGCCGGTCCCCTGCTGATGACTGAAGATTTGTTGCGCCACGGTCATCCCCCCGCCAAGGAGCCAGCCCTGACTGATTGAATCCCGCCCTGCTAGCCAGCGGGAGACACGAAATCCAAAATTGCGGCTATCCTGACGATAGGTGCCAGTCACAAGCGTATTCTCTAACTCCTCGATATCCTCACGAATAATCTTGCTGAAAATGGAAAGGTTCTCACTACTGCCAAGCACGCGTGGGTAACTGTAATCAAGAGACGTCTCCTTGCGCATCGGGATTTCGCTATTAGCTGACTTCTTATGTTCATAGGCCCACTTGAGACGCTGGTTAAGCCCTAACAGGTTGTCATGCCGAAGCTCGAAGCCGTAACTGAGCACCTCCTCCTCCAGGCGCGCATCGAGGAGCGGCAGGGGCAGAATGTAGAATCGCTCTTCCACTGTAATAAGCAGGACATTTTTCCCATCCTCTTGCAGTACCTCAGCATCGACCCGCTTGAACAATCCACGGTTCATAATTGCCTGGCGGGATTTCTCGATCTTGCCCATATCAATGGGATCCCCTTCACGCACCAGCATCTCCTGGCGCATAACGATCTCCTGGGTGACCTTATTGCCGCTAAAACGGATCTCTTCAATAACACCACTCCCCGCAGCGGCAAGCGCTGTGGGGAGTTGTAACGTGAGCAATAAGGCAAGGAATGGTGTCATGGCGCGACCCAAACGCAGCCTCTTGATAGTTATCGTTATTAACGGCAATGAAACAATCATAGCCCTCCCACTCTGCTCTACCATCCAATCCGACCTCGCCGGACTAGCCAGCCAACAACATACGCAGCCCAAGGAAGGCCAGAAAGAGCGCAAAAAATCGCTTCAGCATCGCTGCCGGTAAACGATGCGCCAACCGTGCACCCAAGGGTGCGAAAGCAGTGCTTGCAACGACAATGCCCGCAAGTGCCGGCCAATAGAGATAACCGCTGCTCCAGGACGGCAGGGCCGATGCATCCCACCCGAGAGCAACGAAGCCGATGGCACCGGCAATGGCGATTGGCAGCCCGCAGGCCGCCGAGGTGGCTACCGCCTGGCGCATGGTCACGTTGCACCACTGCAAAAAGGGCACAGTCACGGTACCACCGCCAATCCCCACCACCGCCGAAATCAGACCAATAACGGAACCAGCCCCAGCCATGCCCCAATCGCCTGGCAGGTTGCGGTGAGGGACAGGCTTCAGGTTGAGCCCCATCTGCAAGGCCACCGCCAGCTCAAACCATCCGAAGATCCAGCGCAACGTATCACTGGGCAACCGATCTGCCAACACGGCTCCCAGCAGAGCCCCGAACATGATCCCCGGTGCGAGGCGGAAAAAGGCATCCCATAATACCGCACCCCGGCGATGATGCGCCCATACGGAGGAGAGAGAAGTAAAGACGATGGTCGCCAAGGAGGTCCCTATTGCCAAGTGCATGATTACTCCGGGTTCGAGTCCGGCGCGAAAAAAAAGCCAGGCCAGCGCGGGAACGATAACCAGGCCACCACCAACACCCAGCAATCCAGCGAGAACTCCGGCCACGCTGCCAAGGAGCAGATAGGAAAGCAGCTCACTCATCACCAGTTACCACCATCGCCATAGCTGGAAAATAATGAAACAGGCCGAGCAAAGAAAACCTGCTGCAGGTAACCACCTCGGGAACACGATAATCCCCGCCGGTCGCGGCTCACGCTGTTTCACCCGCCAAAGAGAGAGGTTCACCAGGGAAAAGACCGTCAAGGTAATCAGGCTGGTAATCTCCGCCAGGGTCACCAGCGGCAACCACAGTGCCATGATGAGGATCACCATACCGACAAGGAGTGTTGCCACTAGCGGCGTCCGGGTGATGCGGTGTACTGAGGCAAAGACATCCGGCAACCAGCCCTGATTAGCCATGCCATAAAGCACCCGAGAAGCCATGATGATCTGAATCAAAGCGCCGTTAATTACCGCCGCCAGGCTTATCAAACCGATAAACACTGGAGGATGGCCGGTAGCCCTCTCGTAAACCAGGGCAAGAGGGGCATCGCTAATCGACAAATCGGCGACCGGCACCTGAAAAACCGAGACCAATGCAATCGCCATATAAAGCATCGTGGCCACGCCCAGACAGATCAGTATCGCCAGAGGCAGGTTGCGGCTCGGCTGCTGCACCTCTTCGGCCACATTGACAATATCCTCGAAGCCGATAAAGGCGTAAAACGCCACAAAGGCACCGGCAACAACACCGACCCACACGGCACTATCCAACGTGGGCATCATCTCTTGCCATCGCACGGGTAGCTCCTGAAGGCTTGGTGCTGCCACCGCAAAGACCAGCACCAGCCCCCCCATCTCCACCACCGTGGACAAGGCCGCGATCCAGGCTGATTCGGTAATGCCCCACATCGCCACCCCCACTAGCAGCAACAGCAACAACACGATGGCCAACCACGGTTCGACGTCGATAAACACGTGGATATAGCCGACAAAACCGTTAACGAGGGTCGCGGTGGAAACAATCCCGATTGAGACGATAAGTAAACCCACCAACATGGCAAGTCTGCGGTGGCCAAAAGCCTGTTGCACGTAAACCGCCTCTCCGGCACTGAAGGGAAAGCGGGCTCCCAGCTCAGCATAAGAAAGGGCAGAAAAGCCGGCCAGGATTGAGGCCACCAGAAAGGCCACTGGAGCGAGCATGCCCGCATTGGCCACCACTTCGCCGATGAGGACATAGATCCCTGCTCCGAGGATGGTTCCCAGACCATAAAATGTCAGCAGGGGCAGGGAAAAGGCGCGTTTGAGCGGGGTAGCTGAGGTTTGCACGCGGGCTCGATGGTTATTATTTCGTCGTATTTAAGGTTCAAGGCTACGAACCTTGAACCGCCATTGTCAGTTCCAGAGATCCACCTCGATTCCCTGCTCGCGCATATGGTCGGCACGCTCCTGCACAAAACGCTGAAACTCACTCTGGGTCTTGTAAGCTCCGGACGCCACATAATCCATGGCTGACTGCAGGTGGAACGGTCGTAGATAGGCCTCGGTGCGGAACACCTCATTACCGCTCTCATCAAAAAACACCATGCTTGGGGCATACTGTATCCGGCTCACCTTCACCCACTCGGCTGCTGGCAGTCGTTCCCCGGTCGGAGTCGTAAGCGGAGTCTTGTCCCAGATATCGACCAGCGCCACATCGAAAGATGAGAGGAGTTTGCGGGTTTCCATTCTCCGGAAGGCCTCACCATGCATTTCATCGCATACCGGGCACTCCTTCTGTTCGAACAGTACCAGTAGCGGTTTGTCTCCGGCCTTGCGGCGCAGATCGTAGGGTGATTGCAGAAAGCCCTTCTCGATATGAAGTTTGCCCGTGGCGGCAACTGGAGCCTGCTGTGCCAGATAGTCGCGAAAGGCCACGCGCTTTTCATGATGACCGGCAACGTAGTCGAGCGCGGTCATGAACTTGTGGGGGGGATAATAGCCGTTAACGCGCAAGGCCACTCCGCCTTGCTCGTCTAGAAACAGCAGGGTCGGGGTGAACTGTACCTTCAGGCCGACAGAGAACTGCTTTTCGCTCCCCCCCCTGCCCTGCAGGTCAGTCACGGCGTTGTCGCCCCACATATTGATGGCGATGACATCAAAATGCTCACGGGTTTTGGTAACGATATCGCGCTGTGCAAAATTGGTGTTGATCAGCTTCTCGCAGTAGGGACAACCATCCTGGTAGAAGTAGAGCATCACCCGTTTGCCCTCGGCGGCCGCTTCGGCGACATCCTCGCGCAGGTCGAGAAAGGAGGCCTTGAACCATTCTGGCTTTTGCACATAGCCCGGGTTTACCAGCCCCTCGTCCAGTGCCCCTTCATTCACAGCCAACGCCGGGGTAATTCCGGACAGGAGGGTTACAACCAATGCCAAGACAATTTTCATTGGAGAGGCCTCTTTAGCGGATCCAGATAGATTTTATATTTAAGAATTCGTGTATCCCGTGCCGGGAAAGTTCCCGACCGTAACCCGAGTGCTTGATCCCCCCGAAGGGTAGGCGCGGGTCACTCTTCACCATGCCGTTGACAAAACAGCAACCGGCCTGAACCTGCCTGGCCAGAGCCTCGCCGCGTGCGCTGTCCCGTGTCCAGACGCTGCTGCCGAGACCAAACTCCGAATCGTTGGCGATGCGCAGGGCATCGGCTTCATCCCGGGCGCGGATGACGATGGCCACCGGCCCGAACAACTCCTCATAGTACGCCGGCTGTCCCGGCTGAACCTGATCGAGAATGGTAGCGGCATAAAAGGCCCCTTCACCCTCCAGCGGCGCCCCACCGGTCAGCACCACGGCTCCCTGCTCCACACTCTGCATCACCTGCCGATGCAGCGCATCACGCAGATCAACGCGCGCCATCGGCGCCAGGGTGGTTTTCTCCGCCAGCGGATCACCGGGTAGAAGTGCCTCGACGGCGTCCTTGAAGCGCTGCA
>JBFEWO010000204.1:0-2342 GCA_041546305.1 Thiohalomonadaceae bacterium
GGATCACCGGTCGAATCGGCCCGATAAAGCGTCCAAAGAGGATGCTCTTGCCGCCGTGGCGGTAGAAGAACTGGGTGGCGTTGGCGATGAGCTCCGGGTGCTTGCGTAACGGCCACATGGTCTTCAGTTGCATGTGGTAATGGCGCCCCAGCCAGAAGCTCACCCCGTCACCGCTAATCGCCCCCAGCGCCGCCCATATCAGGGTGGGTGCCAGTGGTAGCACATCGGTGCCCACCAGCGCGCCGATACCGAACATCATTGCTGCGCCAGGCAGGATTAGCCCAACCAGTGCCAGTGATTCAAAGAAGGCAATAAGGAAGACCCCCAGCCCGCCCCAGGCGGGGTTGGCATTGATCCAGGCGAAGATCTCGTTAAGGTTTTCCATCTGTTTATTCTACACCGACATTCGGCGGATATGGGGTGAAGTATCCTTATGATAAACAGGTTTATTTTGCTGTTTTTCGCTGAATTGTAGGGGGCACCGGTAATGCCTTGTAGGTGTTTGTCTGATTTTCCCGTGGTGCTGTTGAACACGGCGTTAAAAGCGCCTATTTCTGTACCTAAGCAAAGACGCAACAGAGGAATCAGATGATGGAAATGCTGAAGTTTCACACCGAAGAGATGCCGATGTATGAAGAGATGGATGCCCGTTATGTGGTGGTCGCTTACTGTGGCAGCTGGCGTGACGGTGAAGCTACCAGCAATCCCGGCCTGATCCCCCAGCTTCAGCGTGAACTGCGCAAACGGTTTATGAACCGCTTCGCTACGGACTCTGTTGCTGCGGACGCTGTTGCCGCTTAACGAATACCCTCCTCGTTCTTCCCCCAGAAGTTGGCCGCTCATCCCTGAGCGGCTTTTTTTATCTCTAAGCGCAGCCGTGCCCGCTGTTTGAGGCGATGCAGTTGCGCCCCTGGCGCTTGGCCTCAAGCATCCTGGCGTCGGCATCCTCAAGCAGTTCGGCAAATGTGTTGTGCATCGGAGCATGGGCTGCCACACCAATGCTAACGGTGCAGTTGACGGGGCCATGTCCGGTCGGGCTTATGCTAAATCCTTCAATACTGCGACGAATGCGTTCTGCCACAATCGCGGCCTCAGCCAGCCCCGTTTCCGGCAGGGTGATGGCAAACTCCTCACCGCCATAGCGGCCGAAGATGTCACTGGTGCGCAGATTACGGCGGCAGATACCGGCGATGGATTGCAGTACCTCATCACCGATGGCGTGGCCATAGTTGTCGTTAATTGACTTGAAGTGATCGGCATCCAGCAGTAACACACAGAGTGGGCGCTGGTGACGGCGCGCCAGGCTGAACTGGCGCTCGGAGAGCTCGAAAAACTGGTTACGGCGCAGGGTTTCGGTAAGGTCGTCGTGGTTCGCCTGCTGTTCCAGAATGGCGTTGCGTACCCGCAACTCCTTCACGGCATTGATCAGTTCATCGACTGTTCCGCAACGATCACGGCACTGTTCCCCATCCTTGTTATGCAAATGTTCCTGCATCGTTGCTTCCCCTGTGATTGTTTGTATCTCTGATGGCCTGTTGAGTTCAGCGCGCTGCTGCTAAACCGGCGCAGGACTTAATTCTGTTGTTTTGTGTGGGTATTGTCAAAGTGCTGCCTGTGCCAGCTTCCCGGCTGGTTTGTATAGAGGCCTCTATCCAGGGGATTGTCAGCGAATAATTGAGCACCACGTGTCATAAAAAAGGCCGCCCAGGGGCGGCCTTTATGTGGCGATTCGTCAGCCTTACAGTGTGGCAAATACCCGGGCCGCTGCAGCGATGGTGTCGTCAATATCCGCATCGGTATGGGCGCTTGATACAAATCCTGCCTCAAACGCTGACGGTGCAAGATAAACCCCCTCGTTTAACATACCGTGGAAGAATTTATTGAAGCGTTCGCCGTCGCACTTCTCAACCGCCTGGCCGTAGGAGGTGATCTTCTCCTCTTCGGTGAAGAACAGGCCGAACATGCCGCCGATGTGGTTTTCGCTCATCGGGATCCCGGCCTTTTTCGCCTCGGCCATGATGCCGTTGACCAGCTTCTCCACTTTGGCGCTAATGCCCGCGTAGAAACCCTCCGCCTCGACCAGTTTCATGGTGGCCAGGCCCGCAGCCATCGCTACCGGGTTACCGGAGAGGGTGCCGGCCTGGTAGACCGGGCCGAGGGGGGAGAGCTTGTGCATGATTTCGCTCTTGCCGCCGAAGGCACCGACCGGCATGCCGCCGCCGACCACCTTGCCCAGCGTAGTCATGTCGGGTTTGATGCCAGAGTGGGCCTGGGCGCCGCCGAGGGCGACGCGGAAGCCGGTCATCACCTCGTCGAAGATCAGCACGCTGCCGTATTCGTCA
>JBFEWO010000068.1:0-13539 GCA_041546305.1 Thiohalomonadaceae bacterium
GCCCAGTGCCACAAGGGCGAGGATGGCAGAACGATACTGCGCCTGGGAGTACGCGCCACCAGCATACCGCTGTTAACACTATCAACGATACACATCAGCTCGACCTTGAAGGTTGCCTTTCCCTTGCCACCTTCCAGCTCAGTAAGAAGATTGGCAGCAGCGGCCTTGGCCTGCAAGTCGGCCATATGGGCCTGCTTGGGTAGCCATTCGGGGCCGGGGAAGCTCCCTGAGTCCCCCGCCACGTAGACCCGCTCCATACCGGGGACACGGCACTGGGCATCGGCCTTGATCAGGCCCCCTTCAGAACGGGGCAAATCACTATTATCAAACCAGGTATTGCCGGTCATGCCTGGCATGAAGAGGATCAGGTCGGCGAGGATCTCACCGCCTTCTGTGATCACGCGATCCTTCTCGAAGCCTTTCATCTTATGACCGAGGTGAGTCTCGATACCTCGCTTGGCCATCGTGCTCAGCAATCCCTTCACCGCCTTGGGACCAAGACGCTTCCCCGGTTCTGGCGCAGGATTAAAGAACACCAGTTTGAAACGGCCGCGACGCCCCTGCTTGCGCAATAGCGTATCGATGCCAAACAGAAATTCAAACATCGGCCCACCGCGCATCGCCGAAGGCTCATTAGGGTTGCCACCGAATCCGATGGCGATGGTGCCGCCATCCATTTCTTTGAGCCGATCACGAATTGCGACCGCCGCCGGGATCCCCTCACAGGGGGTAATCACATGTTCGATACCGGGCAGCTTCTTGATGAAACGACCGCCTGTGGCTATCACCAGGGCATCGTTGTGGATCTCGCCCTTATCGGTCAGCACCGTGCGACCGCCGTCCTTCAACCCGATCACCTCGGCCTCAAGAAACTCGACGCGCTGGCGGGCGAAGAAATTATGTAGCGGAACTATCAGATTCTGAGGCTGGCGAATTCCCGATGGGATCCAGATAAGGCTTGGCAAAAAGACGAACTCTGCCCGCGGGGCAATGAGAGAAATCTCTACCTTGCTATTGTGCTTGCGAAGTTCACGTACCGCGGTCAATGCGGCAAATCCTGATCCAACAACAACAATTTTATTCTTGCTCATGTCTTAACTCTGGTTGTGAGATCTATGCGCGAAAAAATGAGAGTCATCTCTCACACTTTCGTCATCTTCGAACCGGTTCCTCAGGTGTGGCAAAGCGGGCGATTATCCGGATTTTCCACTCCCTCGGCGATGGTCTGCGCCATATCGCGCAGCTCTTCCATCGAGATGCAGTTGAGCACCCGTGCCAACAAGTTAGGATCGAGCCGAATGGTACAAGCGGTACCGTCACTCAGGGCAACATGGACTCCCGCCACATTCTTTTCCAGTGCATCGTCGGTGGCCTCGATCAGCTCGGCGGTCTCCTGCAGCAGCCTTTCATAACAATGGTCGATCGCATCCCCAAGAGCATCATCGAGATCCTCCGGCACCTCGGCTATGCATGCACCGTCTTCATCAGTGAGACGATACTCCACCCCTTTATCACGCAAAAAATCGGCGAACTTCTGGCGGATGGATTCATCAAAAAAAACATATTCAAGCATGACTCTGTCCTGCAATTATTTCGTGGCATTTCTTCAATACAAATAAAAAAACCGCACACAAACAGACTGGATAAATTCTGTCATTTACGCATTAAAATGACATAGGCGATGGCGTGTTCTTTTTCATCTGAAATGGAAAGAAAGTGCTCGCCGATACCAAGCTCATGACAGAGGGATTCGGCCCTTCCGCTAAAATGTAACAGGGGGCGCCCTCGTTCGTCATGCATAACGGCGATATCACTCATGCACAGACCGTCGCTAAAACCAGTGCCAAACGCCTTGGCCGCCGCCTCCTTGGCCGCAAAGCGTTTGGCAAGAAAATGTTCCGGCCGTGCAGTCTCTGCGAAGGCCCGCCGTTCACTCTCGGCAAGAATGCGTTCAGCGAAACGCGGGCCGTGGCGTCCGATGGCATTGGCGATGCGCGCGATATTGACGATATCCGTGCCGATACCGTAGATCATCCGCGACGTGCCTCGACCATGATGCGTTTCATCTCTCGCACCGCCTCTTGCAACCCGACAAACACCGCGCGGCCAATGATAGCGTGCCCAATATTGAGCTCACGGATTTGTGCAATACGCGCGATAGCTGCGGTATTGTGGTAGTGAAGGCCGTGGCCAGCGTTGACCTGAAGACCACCTTCACTGCCAAGCCGCACCGCCCGCTCAATGCGCGCCAGTTCCGCCTCCGTTTCGTGATGGTCACGTGCATCGGCATAATGGCCAGTGTGGATCTCGATCACCGGTGCCCCGCACTCAATCGCCGCCTCGATTTGCGTTGGCTCCGCATCGATAAACAGCGAAACCCGTACCCCAGCCTCGGCCAGGCGCTGGCAGGCCTCGCGGATGCGCCCCTTTTGCCCGGCCACGTCGAGCCCGCCTTCGGTAGTCAGCTCCTCGCGCCGCTCCGGCACCAAACAACAGTCCGCAGGCCCCACCTGCTCGGCGATGGCGAGCATCTCTTCGGTAACCGCCATCTCCAGATTCATCCGGGTCTGCAGGATCTCCTGCAACAGACGCACATCACGATCCTGGATGTGTCGGCGATCCTCGCGCAGATGCAAGGTGATGCTGTCGGCACCTGACTGCTCGGCCTCGATCGCCGCCTGAACAGGATCCGGATAGCGAGTCCCCCGTGCCTGGCGCAAGGTGGCGACATGATCGATATTCACGCCGAGCAATATCGGCTGTGGCTCATTCAACGCTCTACTCCTTCGTGTTGTTACTGTTCTGCATCCCGGTGGCGGCATAGCGCTGACGAAACAGTTCGCGGCTGGCCAGCGGCTTATTCCCAAGATAATGAGAGAGGATCATCCGCATCAAGCGCTTGGCTTCACCACGTATACGGGTATCGTTACCATCCTCTCCATGAGCCAACGCCAACAGGGTTGCTCCATGAATCGAAGGACAATGCTCCTGGCCCGAGTCTGCCCGCTGCGGCCCAAATTCAGGGTAATAGCAGTAACGCAGGGCCGCATCCACCATTTCGCCGCTTCCCCCTTCGTGGGTCAACAGTAGTCCATAACCGAGTTCCTGCAGCAGATCCCTTTCAAACAGGCGTAGCGCCCACTCGTCCATACCTGTTCGCGCCAGCTGCTGGAGTGTAGCGAGATAACGCTGATAGAGATGCGGGTGGGGATCATGACGAGGAAGCAGGCGCATCAACAACTCGTTGAGATAAAAACCGCTGATCATCGCATCTCCAGTCAACACCAGTGGCGGGGTATGCTGCTCGGTACCGGTGAGTGTCGCTAGCTCCCCCCGACCGCTCCAACTGAGCAACAGTGGCATAAAGGGTTGTAAAAGCCCCGGTAAGGGACCACGCCGGTTTCGGGCACCGCGGGCAACCAGCCCGAGGCGACCATAGTTGCTGCAAAACACTTCTATCAGGAGGCTGGTATCCCGATAGGGTTTGCGATGCAGCAGCAAGGAAGGTTGCAGGACAACACGTCCGTCACTGCTCATCCCGGTAACCGAGGCTGCTCAGTATGCGTTCGTTATCCGACCAGCCCTCCTTGACCTTGACCCAGAGTTGCAGAAACACCTTCTCACCGAACAGGCGTTCCATATCGATGCGCGCCATACGCCCGATCTCCTTGAGCCGTTCGCCTCCCTTGCCGATAACGATCCTTTTCTGGCTATCCCGCTCAACCCAGATCAAGGCGCCGATTCGCAACATCCCCGGCTCTTCCTTGAACTGCTCGATCTCCACCGTAGTCGCGTATGGCAGCTCCTTGCCGAGAGAACGCATCAGTTTCTCACGGACCAGTTCAGCCGCGAGAAAACGTTCACTACGATCGGTCACATACTCCTCGGGGAACATCGGTTCCGCCTCAGGCAGGGCTTGGTAAACGATTTTTTCCAAGTCACTGACATTCGACCCCTTGAGTGCAGAGAGCGGGATCACCGCGGAAAATTCCATTTTCGATGACAGTTGCTGCAACAGCGGGAGCAATTGCTCCTTGTCCTTGATCTGATCGACCTTGTTGATCACCAGCACGACCGGAGTGTTCTGTTCTCGCACACGCTTGAGAACATTATCGTCCTCTTCGGTCCAACGATTGACATCGACGACGAACAGAATCAGCTCGACATTCTCTAGGCTGGAGGCCGCTGCCCTATTCATGTAGCGGTTCATCGCCTTTTGCGCATTCAGATGCAAACCGGGTGTATCAACATAGACAGTCTGGCTGCAGTCATCCGTCTTGATGCCGAGGATGCGATGGCGTGTCGTCTGGGGCTTGTTCGAGGTAATGCTGATCTTTTGCCCCAGAATATGATTCATAAGTGTGGACTTGCCCACATTGGGACGACCGACGATAGCAACAAATCCGCTGCGGTAGGGCTGCACTGGCTGATTCACAATAACTTTCTCAAAACCTCTTCGGCTGCATTCTGTTCCGCCTTGCGCCGGCTGGTACCTTCTGCAAGTACCGGCTCGGTGAGGATATCGACAGTGCAACTGATCGTAAAATGCTGGTTATGCGCCTTGCCGCGAACCGCTATAACCTCATAGACCGGTAACGGTTGCTGCTGGGACTGTAGATACTCCTGCAACCGGGTCTTGGGATCTTTAAGTGCCACATCCGGGTCCAGCCGCTGCAGGCGCTCGGCAAACAACCGAAGTATCAAACGCTCGGCAGTAGCGATATCGGCATCCAGGTAGACCGCACCAAAGATACTTTCCAGGGCATCAGCAAGGATGGACTCGCGGCGAAAACCGCCGCTTTTGAGCTCGCCTGAGCCAAGGTGAAGATTCTCTCCTAGTGACAACTCCATCGCCAACTTGGCCAGTGTCTCGCCCTTGACCAGGGAAGCGCGGATGCGGCTCAGCCTTCCTTCATCGATTTCAGGGAAACGGTGATAGAGGTCGGCGGTGATGACAAAACTGAGAATGGAGTCCCCCAGGAACTCCAGCCTTTCGTTGTTATGCTTGCCGACGCTTCGGTGCGTCAGCGCCTGCTGCAGCAAAGCACTATCGGAAAACCTGTAGTCCAGCTTCTTACACAGGTTATCCAGGAAAGAGGTCACCGCGCAGCCACCTCGGCATGGTTGGCAAAGCTGATTACCAGGGAGATGTTCTTGATGAACGGCACCCGCACTTCATAGTCGACATCCACAGAATAGACCTGCCCTTCCCGGCTGATGCTGATATCTTCTGCACTGACCTGAGTGACATTATTCATGCTAAACCGCTTCAACAGGGCGCTGCGGACAGCCATCACTCCCAGAAACTGCTGGTCCGCCTCTTTTTCGAGACTCTCCACGGAAGAACGAACGGTAAAGTTCTCCATGTAGACCGGGAACAGTTTTAGTGTAGTAAAAGTAACAAAACCGATCACAAGCAGGATAAAAGCGAGTCCATAGATCGTCACACCCTGCTGATATTTAGCCATTTTCATAACGTTACCCCGCATCCCCTTATTGAATACTGCCACCAAGTCTGTCCCAACTAACGAAATAATCCTTGTTCCAATCCCAGCTCATCCAGATGAAGAAAGCCTTGCCCACGAGGTTTTCTTCCGGCACGGTTCCCCAGGCACGGCTGTCACGACTGTTGTCGCGATTGTCACCCATGGCAAAATATTCTCCCTCTGGCACGACGAATTCAAAATCGCCGCCAAAGATGTTGCGCCCTGGCATTACAAGAATATCATGCTCAAGCCCCGGCAAGTTCTCCCGTAAGCGACGGGCCCCGGTCATCGACTGTCCGCCACCTTCACCCACATAGGTACCAAGATACTGCTGAGGTGCCTGTTGACCGTTGATGTAAAGCACCTTGTTACGGTAGACAATATGATCACCTGGAACGCCTACCACCCGTTTGATGTAATCAACATGGGGATTTTCCGGATAACGAAACACGATTACCTCACCTCGCTCCGGCAAGTCATTGTCCAGGATCTTGGTATTCAGCACCGGCAAGCGCAATCCATAGGCAAATTTGTTGACCAGGATAAAATCACCCACCAACAAGGTCGGCATCATCGAGCCGGAAGGAATACGAAACGGTTCGACGACAAAAGAGCGTACCAGCAACACAATAAGGATGATTGGAAAGAAAGAGCGGGACAACTCAACCAGACTCGGCTCTTTTCCAACCTTGTCCAACACCTCTTCACTCACGGGCTCTCCGGCAGCCTTAAGTCCGGCAACGCGTACACGGCGCTTTGGTGCCCAGATCATGGCGTCGAGCGCCCAGATCAGACCGGTAGCGAAGGTCAGCAGCACCAGCAGTGTCGGGAAATCCAGCGTCATTGTTTCTTACCTACATGGAGGACGGCAAAAAATGCCTCCTGAGGGACTTCAACAGAACCGATATTTTTCATTCGTTTTTTTCCTGCCTTCTGCTTTTCCAACAATTTGCGTTTTCGACTCACATCGCCACCATAGCATTTTGCCGTCACATTCTTGCGCAATGCCTTGACGTTGGTGCGGGCAATAATATGGGCGCCGATAGCCGCCTGGATCGCCACATCAAACATCTGGCGCGGTATCAGTTCCTTCATTTTTTCTGCCAGTTCGCGCCCTCGTGACTGAGCCTGTTCCCGATGAACGATAACCGCGAGGGCATCGACGATTTCACCGTTGATCAGGATATCCAACTTGACCAGATCTGCCGCTTCGAACCGGTTAAACTGATAGTCCAGCGATGCAAATCCGCGGCTCACCGATTTCAGGCGATCGAAGAAATCGAGCACCACCTCGTTGAGCGGCAGCTCGTAGGTCAGCGAGACCTGCTTACCGGCATATTGCAGATTCTTCTGCACGCCGCGTTTCTCGATGCAGAGGGTAATCACATTACCGACATATTCCTGGGGTACCAGAATATTGGCAGTGATGATCGGTTCCCGAATTTCGTCGATGAGATTGGTCGCCGGCAATTTGGCCGGATTGTCCACCATCATCGTCTCGCCCTTGGTGGTGATCACCTCATAGACCACAGTGGGGGCCGTCGTGATCAGCTCCAGGTCATACTCGCGCTCCAGACGCTCCTGGATGATCTCCATGTGCAACATACCAAGGAAGCCGCAGCGGAAGCCAAAACCAAGCGCCTGCGAAGTTTCCGGCTCATAGAAGAGCGAGGCATCGTTGAGACGTAGTTTAGCCAACGCATCGCGCAGGTCTTCATAATCATCACTGCTTACTGGAAACAGACCGGCAAAGACTCGCGGCTGTGCCGGCTGGAAATCCGGGAGGGGTGCATCCGCCGGTTTGTCTGTCAGGGTAAGCGTATCGCCAACCGGAGCACCATCGATCTCCTTGATACCGGCGATGACATAACCGACCTCTCCAGCCTCAAGCACCTCCAAATGGGTCATCTTAGGGCCAAAAATGCCCACTTTATCCACCAGATGGCTACGGCCAGTCGACATTACGGTGATCTTCTGTTTCGGCTTGATCCGCCCTTGTACGACACGCACCAGTGAAACTACGCCAAGGTAGTTATCGAACCAGGAATCGATAATAAGCGCTTTCAGCGGGGCATCCCGATCGCCCTGCGGAGGGGGAATTTTTGCAACCAACTGTTCTAGCAGGTCCTCAATACCGAGACCGGTCTTGGCACTGACCAGTACCGCGTCGTGGGCCTCAATGCCGATGATCTCCTCAATCTCATCCATCACCCGCTCCGGTTCTGCCGCCGGGAGGTCGATTTTGTTCAGCACCGGAACCACTTCTAACCCCTGATCAATGGCGGTATAGCAGTTGGCTACCGTCTGCGCCTCAACACCCTGTGAGGCGTCAACCACCAGCAACGCCCCCTCACAGGCCGCCAGCGAACGGGACACCTCATAGGAGAAGTCCACATGCCCGGGGGTATCGATGAAATTCAATAAATAGGTCGTCCCGTCCTTCGCCGGATAGCGCAGGGAGACGCTCTGCGCCTTGATGGTAATCCCCCGCTCCCGCTCGAGATCCATGGAGTCAAGTACCTGGGCGGCCATTTCACGATCGCTCAACCCCCCACAAATCTGGATAAAACGATCGGAGATAGTGGATTTGCCGTGATCGATATGGGCAATGATGGAGAAATTTCGAATATGCGACAGTTCGGTCACGTGGGTATCTTTCTATATGCTCTTGGGGTTGGGTTCCACGCACCGTGCCATAGAGGCGTCATGTGATGCGCAATGAGGCTGAAAGGCGGAATTCTACCGGAAATCAATGCGTTGAGAAATAGGCATCCAGTGCTTGGCGGTCAAGAAAATAGTGGCAGATCTCCTCGCCACTTTCTGTCGTAAGTACCGGGACCTTGTGACCGTAAGTTTGGACCAACCGCTCTTCACTATCGATATCCACAGTATCTACACGAAGACCTGAAGCACCCGATAAAACGGCATGTAGCTCCCTTTGCATCTCCTCGCAAAGGGAGCAGCCGCTTCTTATGTAAAGCCTTAGCCGATGGGTCAACTCTCCGGTACCTTCAGGGCCAGGAAGATCGGACCGCTGCGGCGAATCACCAGCACCGGGACCGATTTAGCGGCGGGCAACTTCTCAACCAGCGCCTTGAACTGCTTGCTGTTTTCCACGACTTTGTTATCCATTCGGGTAATCACATCACCGCGCTCAATCCCGGCACTGGCTGCGGCGCCGGAAACCACCTCATTCACCAGTACACCCCCTTTCTCGATCTCCAGGGCTTTGCGCTGCTCGGCAGTCAGGTCTGTTACGGAAAGTCCGAGGCGATCAGCGGAGCTTTTCGCAGGTTTGTCGTTTTTGGATATTGCTTCCTCGGCGGGCAGCTCACCGATACGGATCTTGAGTATCTTTTCCTTGCCGTTGCGCAGGACCTTGACCCTGGCCGAATCACCCACCCGAGTGCGACCAACCATGGGTGGCAATTCGGATGAGTACTGTACCTCTTCCCCGTTGTACTCCAGGATAACGTCCCCGACCTCAATACCCCCCTTCTCTCCGGGGGAGTCCTCAAGTACCTGGGCTACCAGAGCCCCCATCGGTTTGTCCATACCAAACGACTCAGCCAGTTCGCGGGTCACATCCTGGATCAGTACGCCCAGCCAGCCGCGTGTCACATGTCCCTGTTCCTTGAGCTGGCGTGCCACATCCATCGCCACATCAATGGGGATGGCAAAGGATAGGCCCATGAAACCACCAGTACGGCTATAGATTTGTGAATTGATGCCCACCACTTCGCCGTCCAAGTTAAACAGGGGACCGCCAGAGTTACCGGGATTGATGGCGACATCGGTTTGGATAAACGGCACGTAATTCTCACTCGGCAGACTACGGCCCAGCGCGCTGACGACCCCGACCGATACCGAGTGGTCAAAGCCGAAGGGTGTACCTATGGCCATGACCCACTCACCGACCTTGATTTCTGAGCTTTTGCCGATCTTGACCACCGGCAAATCGGAGGCATCAACCTTGAGTAAGGCAATATCACTGCGCTTATCGGCACCGAGCAGCTCCGCAATCAGTTCACGACGATCGCTCAGGCGAACCACTATCTCATCAGCTTCTTCCACCACGTGATTATTGGTCAAAATGTAACCGTCACCATCAATGATGAAGCCGGATCCCAGCGAGCGTGCTTCACGCTCCTGAGGTGCTCCCCCGCCTTGGCCTTCGCCAAAGAATCGACGCAAGAGGTCATCCCAGGGGGTGCCTTGCGGGAGTTCGGGAAGTTCCAGACCTGGCGGTAACATCTGACGCGCGGTTGTTTGCTTGGTGCTGATGTTCACCACGGCTGGCCCATAGGACTCCACCAACCGGGTAAAATCAGGCAGTTCGCGTGCCTCTACGGCATGACCGGAGCAAAAGAACAACACAATAAGCAGCTTCCAGCTACGCGCCAAACGTTGGACCGTCATATTGTTTCAACCTTGAGATAATGTATTAAGGATTCTTCGATATATTGTGAACTACGAACTCTGCGGCGCTGTTCCGTAGGATGACCGCAACCAACTGCCCTTTACTTGCGAGAACACGATTGTATCGCCACAACCATACAAAGCCCCCGCCAAGGCCCAACACTCCGAAGAGCACACTCAGTGTCTCGGCCTCTCCACCCCACTGCGGTGCCAGAACCTCACCCAATAGGGCACCGCCAAACAGCGTTAGCAACGGCAGCAGATAAACTGTCAGTGAGCCCTTCAACAGATCCCATTCCCGAATCCCGAGAACCACCTGGTCACCCGGCTTCGCATGAACCGGATTGAGTACTTTTAAACGTTGACTGCGTCCACCGAAAATCTTGCTCAATGCGCCAGTTCCGCACCCCTTGACCGCACAACTGCCGCAGCTGCTACGGCGCTGCGTCTCGACCCAGGCATACTCGCCCTCCGCCTCGACCACATGAGCGGTTTCTTCAATCATGGTCTAATTCTCCGGCTTTGGTTCTATCGACTCGGCGATCTGCTTGATAGTAAGGGGCGGAACCTCACCGACCACCGTTGCCAGATGTCCATTGAGTCGTCGGCCATAGGCATTGACACCTCCCATACGCGAGCTTCCGGTAAAGCCGTCAGCACTGCCTTGACTCTTTTCGATAAACACTGAGACAGATGCAAGGCCATCACTGTAGAGGTGATGTTCAACAGGTTCAGATTTATTTGGCAGGTAGTGCAATCGCTCCATGTCCTGTTTGAATCCAGGGGGTAGTTCGGCAACCCGCCATCGCAGTTGTCCGCCCACAGATGACGTCTCCGACTCTTTCTTGCTCAGCTCCAGGATCTTGCCTGGGTTTTCTGTCTGCGGTGTCAGCATCTCAGGTGGAATATGGTCAAGCAGTTCCAATGTGGTGAACATAATCTGCTCGATGATACTTCCGTGTTCGTCCGATACCTCTGCACGAAGTAGCAACCCGCTATCCTCTGCCAACCAGATGTTTTGGCCGTAACGGAACTGATCGCGCGGAATAATGGCAATGTGCTGAGCATTCAATCCGGCGATCCTGTCACGGCCGTGCAGCTTGAACTCATAATGCCGGCGCAGCGGCTCGAGTTGCGCCGGTTCAATCAGGGGGAAGGAGCGAGGTGTTCCAGGTTGCTCCACCACCATAGAACTATCTTCAGGCAGGAGGCAGGTGACCCTGTCGTGATCACGAATCACCTCGCGGGCCGGGCCACTTAGGGAAACCAGGCGCTCATGTTCACCCTCATCATCGACGGCATGAATGATCTGCATCGTCTGCAGACTGCCCCCTTGCTGGTAGACGAAGGTGCCCGTGTAGTTCAGCTGATGGGCTGCCTGGACCATGCGTTCGAGCCAGACTGCGATGTCTTCTTCGGCGGCCAGGTGTAGCGGATAGAACCCGCCAAAGGAAATTAGGAGGGTGGATACGGCGCGCCAGGCGCGCATCTTACTGACCAGCCTTGTGGCCGACGATTCGAACATACGGCAACATCCCCTGCATACCGGAGCTGACAGCAAATTCATTATGGTTAACCAGATAAGGAGCCAAGTGCTCACCGTTCGCTGGTTGTGGGTTCGCCACCAGTACTACAGGCGGTTGTTCGAGGCGGATATACTCCTGCGGCGCTGTGGCAGTAACGGTAACAGGACCAGTTTCTTCATTCATATAGCGAATCCCGAGAATGGCGATACCGGTAACGGAAGCGGCCACCGCCAGGCCAGCGGCCTGGCGAAGCCAGGGTCGGGCTGAGCGCTGCGGCGCAAGGATCACCGGTTCCTCCTCGAGGGCGGATGAGACACGCTTGCTCAAATCCGGAAATACCTGATCTTCCGAATTACCATGCAATACGTCGCGAATCAGATGATAGCGGCTCCAGCTGGTCAGCAACTCCGGGTGTTGGCGCAAGGCATCCACCCCTTTTTTGAGCTCATCGCCGGCCAGTTCACCATCGGCCAGGGCCGATACCCATTCTTTTTTCTGCTCTGACATCGTCACTACTCCGGTTACCCTTGCCGGGTCATCACCGCCAATACCCTGCCGTTAAGGTTCCAGCAGGGGCTTCAGTTTCTGTTCTATCGCTTCACGCGCCCGGAATATCCGGGAGCGAACCGTACCAATCGGACAATCCATTGCCTGGGCAATCTCTTCATAGCTGAGGCCTTCCAGTTCGCGAAGTGTGATTGCCGTGCGCAGATCTTCGGGCAAGGCATCAATCGCCTCGTAAATTACCCGCTCCACCTCATCGCGATGGACCAACTGCTCAGGAAGATCGGTTTCACGCAGTTTGCTGTCACCGTCAAACTGGACCGCATCTTCGGCATCTATATCCGTATCGGGTGGCCGCCTGCTCTGCGCCACCAGATAATTTTTGGCCGTGTTGATGGCGATACGGTAAAGCCAGGTATAGAAGGCGCTGTCACCACGAAAATTGGCCAGCGCACGGTACGCCTTGATAAAGGTCTCCTGCGCCACGTCCAACGCTTCATCCTGATCACGCACATAACGGGAGATCAGCTTGACGATCTTTTGCTGGTACTTACGCACCAGCACATCAAAGGCCTGCTTATCGCCACGCTGTACACGCCGGACCAATTCCTGGTCGACATTAGTCTCGCCCATTCGGGCTTTCCCCTTCCGATACCTGGCCACTCGTGAGCAGCCAATTTTTAAGACAGTCGATAGTTTTCAGAGTTCGCCTGACCAATGAAATTTTCTGTATCTTTTTATTGTATGATAGAAAAGAACTCGATGGGCATGAAAATCATAACGCGGCAGGCGAACCACCCCGCCATTCTCCCAACTTTATTCATTAATTTCAAACAGTTAAAACTATAATAGTGCTTATGTCCCCACAAAACAGTACCGATGTTCTGATCATTGGCAGTGGTGCCGCCGGCTTAACCCTTGCCCTGCAACTGGCCGACAAGGCCCATGTCACGGTCCTATCCAAAGCTGGACAGGAGGAAGGCTGCACACTTTATGCTCAGGGAGGGGTGGCCGCCGTACTAGATGAACAGGACTCCGTCGAGTCACATGTGGAAGATACCTTCAATGCCGGTGCCGGGCTCTGTGACCCCAGAGTCGTTCAATACGTTGTCGAACATGGTCGCGGAGCGATCGAAACCCTGATCGCCGAAGGGGTTCCTTTCACACGGGAAGAGACTAAGGAGAGCAGCAGCGGCTATCACCTGACACGCGAGGGTGGACATAGCCACAGACGTGTCATCCATGCCGCCGATGCCACTGGCAATGCCATCGAGCGCACCCTGCTCGAGCGTGCCCGTGCCCACACTGGCATCAGCCTCTATGACAACCATATCGCCATTGATCTCATTACCCGCCAAAAACTGGAACTGGGCGGTGAGAATCGGGTGCTGGGTGCATATGTGCTCAACCGGCATACTGGCCATGTCGAGGTATTCCGTGCCCGCAGTGTGGTCTTGGCCAGTGGCGGCGCCAGTAAGGTATACCTCTATACTACCAATCCTGACCTATCGACCGGTGACGGCATTGCTATGGCCTGGCGGGCCGGCTGCCGGGTCGCCAATATGGAATTCAGCCAGTTCCATCCCACGTGTCTCTACCATCCC
>JBFEWO010000119.1:0-8844 GCA_041546305.1 Thiohalomonadaceae bacterium
ACCTCCAGGTGCTTGGAGAGGGCATTGACCACCGAGACGCCTACCCCGTGCAGACCACCGGAGAACTGGTAGTTCTTGTTGGAGAACTTGCCACCGGCATGCAGCTTGGTGAGGATCACCTCAACCCCGGGGATACCTTCACGTGGGTGGATATCCACTGGCATACCTCGGCCGTCATCCTTTACCTCCAACGACTGGTCCCGGAACAGGGTCACCTCAATGGTTTTGGCGTGGCCAGCAATGGCCTCGTCCACGGAGTTGTCGATCACCTCCTGGGCAAGGTGATTGGGGCGTTCAGTCTGGGTATACATGCCCGGGCGCTTGCGCACCGGCTCCAGCCCGGAGAGGACCTCAATGGCTTCGGCGGTATAATTCGATGACATAGGGCTTTGATTTAATTGAATGTTTTAGTTCTGATTCGGCTGGTCTGGGATTGTATCGTAAAACACCGCCATGGAGGTAGATGGTTGTCACATCAGCTGGCGGGCTACCTCGAACGAGGTGGAAAACAAAAAAGGTGAACGGTTAATCCCGTTCACCTTTTTCATACTCCACAGAACGCTCGTGGACTTAACCGAGGTTGACACCGAGGCGGTGAGCCACCTCTTCATAAGCTTCGACCACGCCGCCAAGCCCCTGGCGGAAACGATCCTTGTCCAGTTTCTTACGTGTGTCCTTGTCCCACAGGCGGCAACCATCAGGGGTAAACTCATCCCCCAGCACGACTCGCCCCTGGTAACGGCCGAATTCCAGCTTGTAATCGACAAGCAACATACCGGCATCGAGGAACAGCTTTTTGAGCACCTCGTTAACCTTGAAGGTCAGCTCTTTCATCTTCGCCACTTCTTCATCGGTCGCCCAGCCGAAGGTGCGAATGTGGTAGTCATTAACCATCGGATCGTGCAGGGCATCATTCTTGAGGAAGAACTCGAAGGTCGGAGGATTGAGGTCCATGCCATCCTCGATCCCGAGGCGACGGACGATGGAACCCGTAGCGATATTGCGCACTACGCACTCGATGGGGATCATGTCGAGTTTCTTCACCAGTGACTCTTCGTCACTGAGCAATTGAATCTGGTGAGTTTCGACGCCAGCCTCTTCCAGCTTCTGCATGATGAAGGCATTGAATTTGTTGTTCACCATGCCCTTACGTTCAAGCTGTTCCATCTTTTCGCCGTCAAAGGCGGAGGTGTCATTGCGGAAATGCAGGATCAACTTGTCCACTTCATCGGTGGTGTAGACCGATTTTGCCTTGCCGGCGTAAAGTTCAGCCTTCTTTTCCATCATCTGCTCCTTGGAAGCGTTCTAAGATTTAAGGTGATTCTACCGGATTTCGCGCCAGTCGAGACCATCCTCCTGACCCGCCAGCGTAATCCACTCCCGTTCACAGCCCAGGGCCGTACTCAGTGCATCGACCGCCAGTTCGGGAGTATTGTTCTTTTCACTCAGGTGGGCTGCCACCAGATGCTGCAACCCACGGTTATCGATGGCACGCAAAATCCCGGCAGCCTGTCCATTGCTAAGATGTCCCTGACCGCCGCCGACCCGGGCCTGCAGAGCCGGCGGATAGGGTCCCGTCGCCAACATCTCGGGGTCGTGGTTGCTTTCCAGGATCAACGCATCACAGCCGTCGAGCTGACGCTCGATGTGCGGTGTACTGCAGCCGGTATCGGTCAGCAACCCGAGGCGCTTGTCGCCGTTGCTAAAGACAAACTGGCAAGGCTCTCGTGCGTCGTGGGGAACAGGAAAAGGGTGCAGTTGCAGATCACCGATCTCAAAGTCGCTATGGCAGTTCAGCTGCCGACATTGCGGCAACTCACCGAGGCGTTTGTGGCCGCCAGCCCTGGTACCGGCGGTGAGCCATACCGGTATCTTGTATTTGCGCGCCAGCGCTCCCACCCCGGAGAGGTGGTCGTGATGTTCATGGGTCACCAGGATCGCACTCAAGCGCTCAGAGGCAATGCCCAGCCGCCCCATGCGCCGTTCCGTCTCACGCACCGAAAATCCGCAGTCGACCAGCAGGCAGGTATTGCCCTCTTCGATCAGGGTGGCATTTCCCCGGCTGCCGCTGCCTAACAGGGCAAAACGCATGTCGAATGCCAGTGTCTACTTCAATGCCTCCTGCAGGCGCTGGAGAATCAATTTTGCCGTTGCACCATGTTCAGGATTGCCCACTTTATCGCGCACTGTGATACGAGTGGACTGCTCATCCCCGCGCAGGAGGATCTGACGCTCCAGACTTTCTTCCTCCGCCTTTTCCTTGGAAAACAGACCGCCTAACACTCCCTTGCCGCCGGAGGACTCATCCGCCAACAGATCGATCTGGCTGACATAATAGATTCCCTCAGAACGGTTACGATCATCGACCACCAGGCCGAGACGATCGAGGGCAATACCGGTAAGTCGCCAGGTGCGAGCGAAACCTTCATTCACAATCAGCTGCTCACCCTCCAGGCGCGCACGCGATGCGCTCACCTGCGGTGTTGTCAGGACCGCCTTGGCTGTTACCTCACTTCCTCCGAGGAACAGCACCAGGCGATTCATGACCTCATTGGCCAGTTCCGGATCAGTGGGGCGCACCACCCAGGCGGTCTCCATGCCTATCTCTGAGACAGTAGCGACCTCCTGCTTGAGCCCGTAATGGGTCAGGAACAGCTCGACCTTGCCGTCCTCGCGCGGCTCCAAACGCAGCCGGTACTTGTCTCTGGTATCCGCGGAATAGGCATTCTTGAATACCTTTTTGACCATATCCGCAATAAAGCCACGCGGAGCATCGGCCCGGTTTTCCGCCCAGGCGGTCTCCATAATCCCGACGTCAGGCGCATCCACTGCCAGTTCCAGGCCAAGAGTAGGCCAGAACTCATGCAATTTCGGCCAGAGTTCCTCAGCAGAGGTATCGAGCAGCAACCACCGTTCAACACCATCACGCTGCACCCGGATCCCCTTGGCCTTGGACAGCACCTGTTGTCTGGTGGCATCCAGCTGAGGGATTTCCTCCAGACCGCTTGCAATGGGCGCGGTTAGATCTGGCGGGACTTCGAGGCCACGCAAGGGCTTGGCCTCCTTATAATCGAGTCGACTGTTAGCCGTCCCGCCAGTGCAGGCTGACAGGGCAAGACACAAAGCGGCCATGAGGCTCGCATGCGTGGTTTTCTTCAACAATGGTCCAACCTCGTTACAGCACACCGGCCTGTTTCATCGCCTGGCGTACCGTTTCATGATATTGCTCGGAAAGAAGTGTCAATGGAAGGCGAATACCTGCCGGAATCAGCCCCATCTCATGCAACGCCCATTTGACCGGGATTGGATTGGCCTCGACAAACAGGTCCTTGTGCAAAGGCATCAGCTTGCTATTGATCGCTTCTGCCCGCTCGAAATCCCCATCCAGTGCTGCGGCACACATTTCGTGCATCGCACGGGGGGCGACATTGGCCGTCACCGAGATCCCGCCCTTGCCCCCCAGACGCATCAGTTCAAGGGTCGTGGCATCGTCGCCACTGTAGATATCGATACGGTCGCCACACCGCTCGACGAGCTCCTTACCGCGCACCATATCCCCAGTGGCATCCTTGATGCCGACAATGTTGGAGATGCCGGCCAAGCGTTCCACCGTATCATTGCTCATATCGCAGGCGGTGCGACCTGGCACGTTATAAAGGATCTGCGCAATGGGAACGGCCTCGGCAACAGCTTTGAAGTGACGGTAAAGCCCTTCCTGAGTCGGTTTGTTGTAGTAGGGTGTCACCAGCAGGCAGGCATCAGCACCAGCCTGCATGGCGCAACGGGTCAGTTCGATCGCCTCCCGGGTGGAGTTGGCACCGGTCCCTGCAATCACCGGCAAGCGTCCCTTGGCTATCTCCACTACCTGGCGGATGACCTTGCAGTGTTCCTCCTCGTCGAGGGTTGATGCCTCTCCGGTGGTGCCAACCACGACCAGGGCATCGGTACCATTTTCGACATGGAATTCCACCAGCTGGGCGAGGCACAACTCATCAATCGCGCCATCATCCCGCATGGGGGTCACCAAAGCCACCATACTGCCGTGAAACATACCGCTCTCCAGAAAGGGGGAAAATAAGCGTGCATGGTACTTGCGCGCCCCCTTTCTGACAAGGGCAAAGGCCCATGCAGAAGCGCCTGCTCAGGCCCGAGGGCAAACGACCGGGAGCCTTAGGAACCGTATGAGAGTGAGCAGCCTGGCCGCCCCACACCCTTTGCCTGTCCCTCGCCGCCGCCCGGTCAGCTTCAGCCCCGCCCGCCGGTGTTACAGGACAGGTGCGGAAGAAAAAAATGGTGGTAGACTAGCTCCGACAACGCCTTCTTGGCGCAAACCATCCATAGCCTCCCGGCAGGAGAATACAAAGACATGACCGCTACCGCCAAGCAATACCTGGTCATATCGGCACTTGGCCATGACCGTCCGGGCATCGTCAGGAATCTCACCCGCCCGATTACCGATGCCGGTGCCAATATCCTTGACAGCCGCATGACCATACTTGGTGGTGAATTTGCCATCCTGATGATGATTGAAGGCAGCTGGGACACTATCGCCAAACTGGAAAGCCAGTTACCTGGACTACAGAATAAACTCGATCTGACGATCACCACCCGCCGCACAGACTCGCAGCGCCAGGAAGCGTCCACCCTGCCCTACGCAGTCAATGTGGTCTCACTGGATCATCCGGGTATCGTCAGCCACCTTGCGGAATTTTTTTCCAACCGCAATATTAATATTCAAGACCTTTACACCGACAGTTATCGGGCAGCTCACACCGGCACACCGATGTTTACCGCCAATATGACGGTCAATATCCCGGCGAATATTTCGATCGCAAGACTTCGCGAAGAATTTCTCGATTTTTGTGACAATCTCAATCTGGACGGGATTCTGGAACCGAGCAAGGGATGAGTGAAGCACTCTCCACAAGCCTTGTGCCACAACCAGTCAGCAGGTGCACGAACACTTGGAAAATAGCTGGGCGACAACCCTGGTGGGCTATGCCTATAGTAAAGAGTGTGAGGTCATAAAGCGGGTACTTATCCTCGCACCACAAACACAACACAGGGAGTCACTATGAGCGATATTAGCCTGGGCAAGAAAGTGCCCAATTTCACTATGCCTGCCACCGGCGATCAGTCCATCAGCCTGAAACAGCTTAAAGGGAAGAATGTGGTGCTCTATTTCTATCCCAAGGACAGCACCCCCGGCTGTACCAGCGAAGGCCAGGATTTTCGCGACCATTACGAGGCCTTCAGCAAACTCAACACCGAAATCCTCGGCGTCTCCCGCGACAGCATCAAATCGCACGAGAACTTCAAGGCCAAACAGGGCTTCCCCTTTGAGCTCCTGTCCGACTCAGACGAAAGCCTGTGTCAGCTATTTGATGTGATCAAGGAAAAGAACATGTATGGAAAAAAGGTCATGGGGATTGAACGCAGTACCTTTCTCATCGATGCAAAAGGCGTGTTGCGACAGGAGTGGCGTAAAGTCAAGGTCAAAGGCCATGTAGAGGAAGTGCTTGAGGCGGTAAAGGGGCTGGCGTAACCTCAGCAACAACGCGTGCAACACTACCGGGAATCGATGAATGAACAGCAGTAATGACAAACGACTCTTTGTCCTTGATACTAATGTACTGATGCACGATCCCACCGCCCTGTTTCGTTTCCAGGAACATGACATCTACCTGCCGATGGTAGTGCTCGAAGAACTGGACAACAACAAAAAGGGCCATTCGGAGGTTGCACGTAACGCACGGCAGGCCAGCCGTTTCATGGATGAGCTGATGGTGAACGTCAGTACCGAGACCATCGCCCTTGGCATTCCCCTCTCCAAGGGAGGGCTGGTCAACAGCAGCAAGGCACCGAGCGGGAGCTTGTTTTTCCAGACTGAGATCATGGAGGCCAAGCTGCCCTCCACCCTGCCCGGCAGTAAATCCGACAATACCATCCTCGGCACCGCACTGGCGCTCAAGCAGGCACAACCGGAACGCAGCGTCACTCTGGTGTCCAAGGACACCAACATGCGCATCAAGGCGGCAATCCTCGGCATCCATTCCGAGGATTATCGCAATGACCAGGTATTGGAGGATGTCGAGCTGCTCTATCGCGGGATGAGCGAACTCTCGGCTGACTTTTGGGACAAGCACAGTAAGCAGATGGAATCCTGGCAAGAGTCCGGTCGGACCTTCTACCGCCTCAGCGGCCCAGAAATAGACGAGTGGTACCCCAATCAGTTTATCCATCTTCCCGACGAGGATGGCTTCCAGGCGGTGGTACGGGAGAAGGAAGGGAGTGAAGCGATCATCGAGACGGTTCGTGATTACACCAGCGCTAGTCATAACGTCTGGGGCATCATTGCCCGCAATCGCGAACAGAACTTTGCCCTCAACCTGCTGATGGATCCGGAGGTCGATTTCGTCACCCTGGTTGGCCAGGCAGGCACCGGCAAGACCCTGTTGACCTTGGCCGCGGGGCTAACACAAACCCTGGAAGATCAACGCTATGCCGAAATCATCATGACCCGTGTCACGGTGCCGGTAGGTGAGGACATCGGTTTTCTGCCCGGTACGGAAGAGGAGAAGATGACTCCCTGGATGGGTGCGCTGATGGACAATCTGGAGGTATTGACCCAGTCCGAACACAACAGCGACTGGGAACGCGCCGCCACTCAGGATCTGCTCAGCAAACGGATCAAGATCCGCTCGCTCAACTTCATGCGTGGGCGCACCTTTCTCAACAAGTACATCATCATCGACGAGGCGCAGAACCTGACCTCCAAGCAGATGAAGACCTTGATCACCCGTGCCGGTCCCGGCACCAAGATGGTGTGCCTCGGCAACATCGCTCAGATCGATACCCCCTACCTGACCGAGACCAACTCCGGTCTCACTTACGTGGTGGATCGCTTCAAGGACTGGGCCCACAGTGGCCATATCATGCTGATGCGCGGTGAGCGCTCACGCCTTGCCGATTACGCCTCAGAAGTGCTGTAAGGCATAGCCAGATAACAAAAAACGTAGGAAACAGGGATGAGTATCATCACCTATCAATTGCAATTGCAGGATGGCACAGAGCGCCGTTATGAGGTTGATATCGAGCGGTGCTACAACTTGCCGGAGCGAAATGCCGAGCATCACCCCGAATGGACTCGCCTGGAGAACCAGCGCTGCAGCAACTGCAATCTCGATCCACAGCAGCACCGCTACTGTCCAGTGGCACTGGAATTCGAGGAAATCGCGCTTCACTTTGCCCACACCGCCTCCATTGAACGGGTCGATGTGTGGGTGCATACCAAAGAGCGCAGTTACTTTAAAAACAGCGACATGCAGTCCATGCTCAAGTCCCTGTTCGGGCTAATCATGGCCTCTGGCGCCTGCCCCATCCTCTCGCGCCTTAAACCGCTTGCCCACTTCCATTTGCCGTTCGCCACCCTGGAGGAAACGGTACATCGTCTTGCCGGCACCTACCTCATTCGGCAATACCTGAAACAGTGCGATGATGTCGGCAGCGCAAAGTGCGAACTGGACGAAGTCGAGGAGTTGTACCGGGAAGTGAAGGTGGTCAACCTGGCACTGATGCAGCGCATTCGTCAGGCAACCCGGGAGGATGCCAGCATCAATGCCATACAAATATTCGTCTCCATTACCAGTATCGTTGAAATGGGGGTGGAGGATATCCTGAGCAGGATGATGCCGGTATTACGCAAAGGTCTTTAGCTGGAGCATTTGTGGCCAATTGGATAAAGTAGCTCGCTCACGGAAGCGGCTTTCACAAACACCCATGAACAAGCAAAAGCGTATCGAGATCTTTTCCCGTTTAAGAGCGGAGAATCCCACGCCCACCACTGAACTGAATTACTCCTCACCGTTTGAGTTGCTGGTGGCAGTGATCCTCTCCGCCCAGGCAACCGACAAGGGGGTCAACAAGGCTACCGACAAACTCTTTCCCGTTGCCAATACTCCGTCGGCCATCCTGGCGCTGGGCGAGGATGGGCTCAAGAACTACATCAAGACCATCGGCCTGTTCAACAGTAAGGGAGCCAACATCGTCAAGACCTGCCGTATTCTTCTTGAGCAGTACGGCAGCAAGGTTCCCGAGGACCGTAAGGCATTGGAGGCACTGCCCGGCGTCGGTCGCAAGACCGCCAATGTGGTGCTCAACACCGCCTTTGGCCACCCCACCATGGCAGTTGACACACACATCTTCCGTGTCGCCAACCGCACAGGTATCGCTCCCGGAAAAACCGTGCTGGAGGTGGAGAAGAAACTGCTCAAATTCGTCCCTAAGGAGTTTCTGCAGGATGCCCACCACTGGCTTATCCTGCACGGTCGATACATCTGCGTGGCCCGCAAACCCAAATGCGGGGCCTGCATCATCGAGGATCTGTGTGAGTACAAGCACAAGGTGTATGAATAAAGAAATTCAAAGTTCAAGGTTTAAGGTTCGAAGAATGCTCATGAGTTATCTGCGCGAATCGGGGTTCAGGATGCAAGGGAGTAGAGTGCACCTCCTTGAACCTTCAACATTTAACCTTGAACCGTATTAAGAGGTCATTATGTTATTTGGTCAGAACCGCGATGAGCTGCGCCGTTTCTATGTGGAGTCATGGCGCAAGTTTCGCGATAAGGCACCGCTACAACCCCTTGAGGCACTCGTAAGCGAAATTATCGCCCAGCACCCGGAATATCACCCTATGCTGGAAATCGAGGAACAGGCCGTCTCACGGGAATTTTCCCCCGAGACAGGACAGAGCAACCCCTTCCTGCATATGGGCATGCACATTGGTATCCGCGAGCAGCTTGCGACCAATCGTCCTCCCGGCATCGCTACGACCTATGAAGTCCT
>JBFEWO010000158.1:0-6073 GCA_041546305.1 Thiohalomonadaceae bacterium
TAAAGCCTATCAGGCGCTCACGATCAGCGAACATTGCTCTATTTACCTTCCTCCGGCGCCTCGGTCATCAGACCGACACTGGGCACGCCCGCACGCTGCATCATGGCCATCAGTTCCACTACCCTGCCATAGGCCACATTACGATCGCCCTTGACGTAAACCGGCAAACCCGGCTCGGCCTGCAACACTACCTCGAGCTGTGTGAGTAACGCCTCACTATCCAGTGCCGCCTGGGGATCACCGCCCAGGCTCAGGTAGTAGGCGCCGTTGGCGTCAACGGAAACCACCAGCGGCTCGCGCTCATCCTGCGGGATCGGCTGCGAGCTGGCCTGCGGCAGGTCCACCTTCACCCCCTGGCTGAGCATGGGGGCGGTGATCATGAAGATCACCAGCAGCACCAGCATGACGTCGATATAGGGGACAACATTGATATCCCCCATCAAGCGACGCTTTTTACACGACGTGGCCATCTTCCATTCACCGCTTAGCTGCTGTGGACCTGGCGCTGTAACAAGGTGGAGAACTCCTCCTTGAAGGTCTCATAGCGGGTCTCCAGCCGTTCCACCTTATTGGAAAAACGGTTGTAGGCGATCACCGCCGGAATGGCGGCAAACAGGCCCATGGCGGTGGCGATCAGCGCCTCGGCGATCCCCGGGGCGACCATCGACAAGGTGGCATGCTGTACGCCGCCCAGCGCACGGAAGGAATTCATGATCCCCCACACCGTGCCAAACAGGCCGATATAGGGGCTGGTGGAGCCCACCGTGGCGAGAAAGGCCAGGCTCGCCTCGAGCCGATCGATCTCGCGACTGAGTGCCACGCGCATGGAGCGCTGTGCCCCTTCGACAATCTCCATCGCCTTCAGCCCACCCTGCTTGCGCAGACGGGCGTATTCACCGAAACCGGACTCGAACAGGCTCGCCAGCCCCTCATGCCCCTCCTGACGCTTGCTCACCTGGCGGTACAACTCCACCAGATCGATACCGGACCAGAAACGACTTTCAAAGGTGACGGCCGCATTGTCTGCACGCTTGAGCTGGCGGGACTTCTGGATGATCAAGGTCCATGAGAAGACCGAGGTCACCAGCAACAGCAGCATCACCAGCTGCACCAGCAGGCTGGCATTGGCAAACAGACTCCACAGGGACATGTCCGTCGTCATGGCCTCTCCTCATTCATGCGGTCAATCAGTTGTTGGCTAGCGGGACGGGGGCGGAAGCTGGCAGCATCGAGGGAGGCCAACCGGACCACCCCTTCGCACAGAATCTCCCCATCGCGGCGCACTTGCTGTTCAAAATCGATACTGGCGCGACCGTATTTGATCACCCGGGCACTAACCTCCAACAGCTCATTGAATCGTGCCGGGAGATGGTATGTCACCTGCACCGAGCGGACCGCAAAGATCAGCCCCTCCGTGTCACGTAGCTGATCCTGTTCATAGCCAAGGGCTCGCAGCCACTCGGTACGGGCGCGTTCCATGAACTTGAGGTAGTTGGCGTAATACACCACCCCGCCATGGTCAGTATCCTCGTAGTAGACCCGCACCGGCCAGATAAATTCCTTAAGCAACTGTGTTCTCCGTCGCAATACCTGTTTCTATCCTGGCGGGACTACAGGTCCATCTCGCCCTGCCGCTGGGGTGTCTTGCCATCCGGCGGGGTGAAACCGAAATGGAGATAGGCGCTGTTGGTCGCGACACGGCCGCTGCGGGTGCGCATCAGAAAACCCTGTTGGATCAGGAACGGTTCGAGCACATCCTCGATCGTCCCCCGCTCCTCGCCGATGGCAGCGGCCAGGTTGTCTACCCCCACCGGTCCGCCGTCGAACTTTTCGATGATCGCCAGCAGCAGTTTGCGGTCGAGCATGTCGAAGCCGTTGACGTCCACATCGAGCATGTCCAGGGCACGGGCCGCCACCTCTGCCGATACCCTGCCGTCCGCCTTGACCTCAGCATAATCACGCACCCGCCGCAGCAGCCGGTTGGCGATACGCGGGGTACCACGTGAGCGCCGGGCAATCTCCCGCGCCCCTTTGGGGTCGACCAACACTCCGAGAATACGCGCGGAACGTTCGACAATGGAGGTCAGTTCTTCGGCCGAATAGAACTCCAGCCGCTGCACGATGCCAAAACGGTCGCGTAGCGGCGAGGTCAGCATGCCGGCACGAGTGGTGGCACCAATCAGGGTAAAGGGGGGCAAATCGAGCTTGATCGAACGGGCCGCCGGCCCTTCGCCGATCATGATATCGATCTGGTAGTCCTCCATCGCAGGGTAGAGCACCTCCTCGACCACCGGCGAAAGACGGTGGATTTCATCGACGAACAACACGTCGTGAGGCTCAAGGTTGGTCAGCAAGGCCGCCAGGTCGCCCGGTCGCTCCAGCACCGGTCCCGAGGTCTGGCGCACACTGACCCCCAGTTCATTGGCAATGATGTGGGCAAGGGTGGTTTTACCGAGTCCGGGCGGACCGAACAGCAGCACATGGTCCAGTGCCTCGCTGCGGTTCTTCGCTGCACTGATGAAGATCTCCATCTGATCGCGCACTGCCTGCTGGCCCACGTAGTCGGCGAGCATCTTCGGCCGGATGGCGCGGTCGTGGGCCTCCTCCTCGGTAAGCGGTGCGCTGGTGATCAGGCGGTCGGTTTCAATCATGGGTATTCAGTTCAAAGTTAAAAGTTAAAAGTTCAAAGAGCCGCGATGAAGCACATAGTACATGGATACTTGATACGCGCCATAATCCCGTACCCCATTCTTTGAACCTTCAACTTTAAACTTTTAACTGTAGTTTCAGTGCGGCGCGGATAATCTCTTCGCTGGAGAGTCCTTCAGTCTCCACCTTGCTCACCAACCGGCTCGCCTCCGGCGGCTTGTAGCCCAGGGCGATCAGGGCACTGATGGCGTCACGCACCTCGTCGGCTGCCGGGGTGACAGCCGCCTGTGCCGGCGCAACACCGGGCAAGACCGCGGGGCCTTCCCAATCAGCGAGACGATCGCGCATCTCCACGATGAGTCGCTCGGCGGTCTTCTTGCCCACCCCCGGCAGGCGCACCAGGGCAGCGGTATCGTTATCCTGCACACTGCGGGCAAACTCGTCGGCGGAAATGCCGGAGAGAATGGTCAGGGCCAGTTTGGCTCCAACCCCATTGACCTTGATGAGCGTGCGGAACAGGCGTCGCTCGGACTCCGAGGCAAAGCCAAACAGCAGGTGCGCATCCTCCCGCACCACCAGATGGGTGTGCAGCACCACCGTCTCACCGAGGGCTGGCAACTGATAAAACGTGCTCATGGGCGCCTCCACCTCATAGCCGATGCCGTTCACATCGACCAGCAGTAGCGGCGGCTGTTTTTGCGCCAGGGTTCCGCGCAGTCGTCCAATCATCGATAGCGTCCTCTACGTGCGCCGGACACCCCGGCAATCGCCCCAAGTGTCTGTCGGGTATGGTGGTGACAAAGGGCGATCGCCAGCGCGTCGGCCGCATCCTCCTGGGGCATGCCCGGTAACTTCAGCAACGCCTGCACCATGTGCTGCACCTGGCTCTTGGCGGCATTGCCCTTGCCGACGGTAGCCTGCTTGACCTCTGAAGGTGTGTACTCGCTTACCGGCAAACCCATGGACATCACGGCGCAAATCGCCGCGCCACGGGCCTGACCGAGTTTGAGGGCGGAGTCGGGATTGCGGTGCATAAAGACCTTCTCAATCGCCACCTCTTGCGGGGCATAGATGTCCACAATATCGCGCAGGCCGTCGTAGATGGTCTTGAGCCGGCCGGAAAACTCGCCCTCCCCGGCCCGGATACAGCCACTCTCCACATAGACCAGGCGGCCATCCACCTGCTCGACCAGGCCGAAGCCGGTGATGCGAGAGCCAGGATCGATACCGAGAATCCGGGTCATCCGAGCTTCGCCATAACCTCATCGCTGAAGTCGGCGTTGTTGTATACGTTCTGCACGTCGTCCAGGTCTTCGAGCATATCGACCAGGCGCATTACCTTCTCGGCATCCTCCAGCTCCAGGTCGACGCTGGTGGCAGGCTGCATGGTGATCTCCGCCACCTCCGGCTCGAGACCGGCAGCGATCATTGCCTCCTTCACCTCGGTGAAGTTCTCGGGACTGGTGGTCACATCGACCGAACCATCATCGTTGCCGACCACATCCTCGGCACCGGCCTCCAGCGCCGCCTCCATGATGGTGTCCTCGTCGCTACCGGCCGGATAGGTAAGCATGCCGATCTTGCTGAACAGGTAGGCCACCGAACCGTCAGTACCCAGGTTACCGCCACTCTTGCTGAAAGCGTGGCGCACCTCTGCCACAGTGCGATTGCGGTTGTCGGTCAGGCACTCGACCATTACCGCTACGCCCGCAGGGCCATAACCCTCGTAGCGGACCTCTTCGTAATTCTCACCATCAGCAGCCCCGCTGCCACGCTTGATCGCGTTTTCAATGGTGTCTTTTTTCATGTTGGCAGTGAGTGCCTTGCTCACCGCATCGCGCAGGCGCGGGTTGCTGTCCTGATCGGGGCCACCGGCTCGGGCGGCGACGGTCAGCTCGCGTATCAGTTTGGTGAAGATCTTGCCACGTTTGGCATCCTGGGCGGCCTTGCGATGTTTGATATTGGCCCATTTACTGTGTCCAGCCATGAAAATCCTCTCGACGGTCCAAATACTTTACCGAGTGTCTAACTGCCGCCAACGGGGGTTTGCAGTGGCAGTAAACTGGCGTGCAATTGTACCACATGCGCCCGACTTGGCAGGCGCGGCAAATGTTGGACTGAGGATTGGGAACTGTGGCTAGGGGAAGAACGGTTACTCTTCCCTGAGCTGTACGGCAGTCTGATCGAAGGTGGCCTGGCCAGGGTCGTCGAACAGCATTTCGTGCTGTCCCAAACGGATCACATCTCCCTGACGCAACTCCCTCTGGCTGCAACGCTCACCGTTAACATAGACCCCGTTGGTGCTGTTGAAATCCACCAGCGTCACCCGGTAGTGTCCATCGAAGTAGGGATCAGGCTGCAGCGAGAGAATGGCATGAATGCCACTCACCGTCGGGTCATCGAGCTGGATTTGGTTGTCGGAGCGGCGTCCTATGGTCATCCGTGAACCGCTCAACTCATACTCCTTGAGAGAGACACCGTTATGGCGCAACGTTAGTTTCGGCATCGTATACCTCCTCTCAATCAGCTCGTTTGCTCCACGAATGCCAGACGCACATCGGCGATCTCGATCTCATCACCGAAGCTCAGTGGCAGCGCCTTGTCGCTCACCAGTTTGCCGTTAAGGCGGGTAGACACGGCTGTACTGCCGATCTGCACCGGCAACAGCTCATAAAAATTTCCTTGCTGCACGATCACCGCCACCTGCATCCCGGGTTTGCCCAGGGTAGTGCGCTCCTTGGTGATGGGCATGAACTCGCCAGCACGCGGCCCATTCAATATCTGTAGCGCCGCCAGCTGCGCCGATTCACTGTCTGACGCCTGCTGCAAGATGACCGTGGAGGCAAAATCCTGCACCGCCTTGTCCACATAACGCAGCTCATAGTTGCCGATGGCAATGACATCGTTATGCTGCAGCGGAGTCTTCTTGATTCGCTGGCCATTAACGAATGTGCCGTTAGTGCTACCCAAATCGGTGATTGAGGTTTCCTTGGCACCGAACTGCAGCGCCGCATGCTCGCCGCTAACCACGGGCTCATTGAGAATAATGTCATTTACCGGATTTCGTCCGATGGTCACCCGCTCCTGCTGCAGAGCATACTCCTGGACGTTGCGACCGTTGGTGCTAATTATCAGTTTTGCCATGTGTTCGTCCTGCTTAAGCGAATTCAAAGTTCAAGGTGTAGGAGCCGGCATCTAGCTGTAATTTTTTTGCTGCGGCTGAATTCTTTCTCTGCTGGAGGCCGCTCCTGTGTGAGTCGAGGGAGTTGGCCGTCAGGGACAAAACTCCACACTGCCAACGCCTTTACGCCCTCACGTTTTATCGATCCTGATCAGGATTACCGAAATATTGTCCTCGCCACCACGCGCGTTGGCCTCGTCCACGAGAGTGCGAGCCATCATGTCCAGATTGCCATCCTTCAGA
>JBFEWO010000078.1:0-12601 GCA_041546305.1 Thiohalomonadaceae bacterium
AGGCTGGCCCGAAAAAGATTACACTCAAGCGCCGTACGACCAGTGAACTGAAGGTCGGTGGTACCAGCGCGTCCAAAGGCAAGACGGTGACCGTCGAGGTGCGCAAGAAACGCACATACATTAAGCGCAGCATTGTTGCCGCAGATGAGGATAAGCGCATCGACGAGGAGGTTGCCCAGCGCCTCGAGCAGCAACTGGAGGTTGAGGCCAAGCTGCGAACAGAGGACGAGTCTAGTTACAAGGAAGAGGAGGTGGCCCGCCGCAAGGCCGAGGAAGAGGAGGCCCGCCGCAAGGCCGAGGAAGAGGAGGCCCGCCGCAAGGCCGAGGAAGAGGAGGCCCGCCGCAAGGCCGAGGAAGAAGTTGCTGCTGCTGCCGCTGCTGCTGTTGCTGTTGCCGCCGAGGAACCTGCCAAAGCTATCCAGGAGGAGTCTCCTGCAGCTCCCAAGCGCGAGCGCGCAGCTCCTGAGAAAAAGCCCCAGGAAGAGGCCCGTCCAGCCAAGAAAGAGAAGGGCCGGAAGGGGCGTAAGGGGCGTGAAGAGGAAGGCGAGGGTGAGCTGCACATCGCGCTTGATAAAAGCGGCCGTCGCAAGAAGAAGGGACGTGGCAAACCAGTGGTTAGCGCCGCGCCCAAGCACGGCTTCGAAAAGCCTACTGCGCCTATCGTCCATGAGGTTTCCATTCCAGAGACGATTACCGTTGGTGAGCTGGCACAGAAGATGTCTGTCAAGGCGGCCGAGCTTATTAAGGCGATGATGAAGCTGGGCTCCATGGTTACCATCAACCAGGTGCTCGATCAGGAGACCGCCGCCATTCTGGTGGAAGAGTTGGGGCATACTCCGGTGCTGATGCGCGAGAACGCACTGGAAGAGGAGGTCATCCAAAGTGCGGCAGCTGCCGGTGGCGAAGAGGTGCCACGTGCACCTGTGGTCACCATCATGGGGCACGTAGACCATGGCAAGACCTCATTGCTCGACTATATCCGCCGCAGCCGCGTCGCCTCCGGTGAGGCTGGTGGTATCACCCAACACATTGGTGCCTATCACGTCGAAACCAACAAGGGAATGATTTCATTCCTCGATACTCCCGGCCACGCCGCCTTTACCGCGATGCGTGCCCGTGGTGCCGATGTGACAGATATCGTGGTGCTGGTGGTAGCCGCCGATGACGGTGTGATGCCGCAGACCCGTGAAGCAATTCAGCACGCGCGTGCCGCTGGGGTGCCGCTGATCATCGCGGTCAACAAGATCGACAAGCCCGAGGCCGATCCGGATCGGGTCAAGAACGAGCTTTCCGTTGAGAATGTCATTCCAGAAGATTGGGGTGGCGATACCATGTTTGTCCACGTTTCGGCAAAGGCCGGAACGGGAGTCGATGAACTGCTAGACGCCATCCTGCTGCAGGCCGAGGTTCTGGAGCTGAAGGCAGTCGCCGACGGCCCGGCTAGCGGTATTGTGATCGAGTCCCGTCTCGATAAAGGCCGCGGTGCGGTGGCCTCTGTTCTGGTGCAGCGCGGCACCTTGCGCAAGGGCGACATGGTGCTTGCCGGCCATGAATATGGCCGTGTTCGCGCTATGCTCGATGAGAATGGCAAACCGATCGAAGCGGCCGGTCCTTCCATTCCTGTGGAGATCCTGGGGCTGTCCGGGGTTCCGGCGGCAGGTGACTCGGCTGTTGTTGTCGCCGACGAGCGCAAGGCCCGCGAGGTGGCGCTGTTCCGCCAAGGCAAATTCCGTGATGTGAAGTTTGCCCGTCAGCAACAGGCCAAGCTCGACGATATGTTCAGCCAAATGGCGGAGGGCGAGGTCAGCAACCTAAATCTCCTGCTTAAAGCTGATGTACAGGGTTCGGTCGAAGCGATTTCCGATGCACTGCTCAAGCTTTCTACCGATGAGGTACGGGTGAAGATCGTCGCCAGTGGCGTCGGTGGAATTAACGAATCCGATGCCCATCTGGCCGTGGCCTCCAATGCAATTGTTATCGGGTTTAACGTACGTGCCGATGCCGGTGCAAAGCGTGTAATCGAGGAGCAGGAAATCGACCTGCATTATTACAGCGTGATCTATGAACTCATCGACGAGGTGAAACGTGCCATGACCGGCATGCTGGCACCGGAGTTCAAGGAGGAGATCATCGGTCTGGCCGAGGTGCGGGATGTGTTCCGTTCGCCGAAGTTCGGTGCTATTGCCGGCTGTATGGTGGTTGATGGTACCGTCAAACGGAATAACCCGATCCGTGTTCTGCGTGATAACGTGGTGATCTATGAGGGCGAGTTGGAGTCACTGCGTCGCTACAAGGATGATGTAGCAGAGGTGAAATCTGGCACCGAGTGCGGTATCGGCGTGAAGAACTACAATGACGTCAAGCCCGGCGACCAGATCGAGGTCTATGAGCGGGTTCAGGTCAAGCGCACCCTCTAAGAGGGGGCTTGGCCGTAACCCCCCGTCCTAGCGATGTTCAGGAAATAACGAAGCGTGGCCAAAGAATTTAGCCGTAGCCGCCGCGTGGGTGAGCAGATCCAGCGCGAACTGGCAGAACTGGTGCAGCGTGAACTGAAAGATCCACGCCTGGGAATGGTCACCATCTCCGGCGTAGAGGTCAGTCGCGACATGTCGGTGGCCAAGGTCTACTTCACTGTCCTCAACCCGGGGCACGACGTGTCTGAAACTGAGGCGGGATTGGTCCATGCTACCGGCTTCCTTAGACGTGAACTGGCACACCGTATGCGCCTGCGCGTTGTTCCCGAATTACGATTTCAGTACGACCGCTCTATCGAGGATGGGTCGCGCCTTAGTGCGCTTATCGATAGGGCGGTGTCTGAAGATGAATCCAAGAAAGAGGATTGATTGAGTGGCACGTCGACAGAAACCCCGTGGTCGTCGTATTAACGGTATCCTGTTGCTGGACAAGCCGGTCGGGATCACCTCGAACGCCGCCCTGCAGGAGGTCAAGCGCCTCTTCTATGCGGCCAAGGCCGGTCACACCGGCAATCTCGATCCCCTGGCCAGTGGCATGTTACCGATCTGCTTGGGTGAAGCCACCAAGCTGTCGGCTTTCCTACTCGATGCGGACAAGGTTTACCTCGGTACCTGTAAACTGGGCGTGCGTACCAGTAGTGCGGATGCTGAGGGTGAGATCATCGAAACCCGTGATGTTCCTCCACTTAGCGAGGCACTGGTCGAGGAGGTATTGGCGCGCTTTCGTGGCGAGATTGAGCAGATCCCGCCGATGCACTCAGCGATCAAGCAAAACGGCCAGCCGCTGTACAAGCTCGCTCGCCAGGGTATAGAGGTCGAGCGTCAGCCTCGCAAGGTGACTATCCACAAGCTGGAACTGATCCGCGTCGAAGGGGACGAGATAGAGATCTACGTGCACTGCTCAAAAGGTACCTACATCCGTACCTTGGTTGAAGACATCGGTGAGGCACTTGGTTGTGGTGCTCATCTGAGCCAGCTGCGCCGTACCCGAGTCGGTCCCTTCCATGAGGAGGGTATGGTTACCCTCGATGCCCTCCGTGAGGAGGCAGAGCAGGGGGCGGACAGCCTGGATCACTATTTATTGCCTCTGGACAGTGCCTTGGGGGACTATCCGGAGATTACACTTACCGAGAACAGTCTGTTCTATGTCCGACAGGGACAGGCAGTTCAGGTACCGCAGGCGCCCACCAGCGGGTGGGTTCGCCTGTTTGACAATGCCGGCGGTTTTGTCGGTGTTGGGGCTGTACTTGATGACGGCCGCATCGGCCCCAAGCGCCTGATACATGAAGGCAAATAGGGGCATAAAGGGCGCTTTTACCTTGTTCCCATTGGGAAACAACGGTTAAAATCCGCGTAATTTAAATTTTGAAGACTACTCAGGAGTCTACCCAGATGTCTCTGACCAATGAGCAAAAAGCCAACATCATCAAGGAATTTGGCAAAAGTGATACCGATACCGGCTCACCGGAAGTGCAGATCGCCCTGCTTTCCGCCAATATTGATGGTCTTTCCAGCCACTTCAAAGAGCACACCCACGACCACCATTCTCGTCGCGGTCTGTTGCGTATGGTAAGCCAGCGTCGCAAGTTGCTGGATTATCTGAAGAAAAAGGATGTCGAGCGTTATCGTTCCATCATCTCGCGCCTCGGCCTACGTAAGTAAAAAACCAAAAGGAATCAACTGTGACGCCTGTCAAGAAAGAGTTCCAGTATGGGGAGCATAAGGTAACCCTGGAGACTGGCGAAATTGCTCGCCAGGCCAGCGGAGCAGTCATTGCCAGCATGGGCGATACCGTCGTTCTGGTTACGGTGGTTGCTTCAAAAGAAGGCGCAGAAGGTCGGGACTTCTTCCCGCTGACTGTCGACTATCAGGAAAAGACCTATGCTGCGGGCAAGATCCCTGGTGGGTTCTTCCGCCGCGAAGGTCGGCCCAGTGAGAATGAAACTCTCACCGCGCGTCTGATCGACCGCCCCATTCGTCCACTCTTTCCTGAGGGCTTCACCAACGAGGTTCAGGTTATTGCCACGGTCATCTCGCTTGACCCGCAAATCAATCCTGACATCGTTGCCATGATTGGTACCTCGGCGGCTCTCGCGGTCTCCGGGGTCCCCTTTAGCGGTCCTATCGGGGCCGCCCGTGTCGGTTATATCGACGGGAATTATGTACTTAACCCGAGTATGGAACAGCTGGCTGAATCCAAGCTGGATCTGGTGGTTGCCGGTACAGAAAACGCCGTTCTTATGGTGGAGTCTGAGGCTGACTGTCTGAGTGAAGAAGTAATGCTCGGATCGGTCATGTTCGGGCATGAGCAGTTCCAGACCGTGATTAAGGCTATCACGGAGTTTGCAGCTGCTGCTGGAACCGTGGCATGGGACTGGCAGGCACCGCAGCACGATGTCTCCGTTGCCGATACTGTGGCAGCAGAAGCCGAAGCGGCCTTTACCGAGGCCTACCAGATTACTGAAAAGATGGCCCGTTATGGCCGTCTCAGCGAAATTCGTTCCGCCGTCATCGCCAAACTGTGTGGTGATGAGGCCACTGCGTCTTACGATGAAGGCAAGGTGCGCGAGGCGATTGAGAGCCTTGAGAAGAAGGTCGTGCGTGGCCGTATCATCTCCGGTGAGCCGCGCATCGACGGGCGCGATACGCGTACCGTTCGTCCCATTACCATTCGCACTGGTGTGCTGCCCCGTACGCACGGTTCCGCCCTGTTTACCCGTGGCGAAACCCAGGCACTGGTGGTGACTACGCTAGGCACGGCACGTGATGCGCAGATCATCGATGCGCTAGAGGGTGAGCGCAAAGAGCATTTCTTGCTGCACTACAACTTTGCACCGTTCTGCGTTGGCGAGACCGGTCGTGTTGGTAGCCCCAAACGCCGCGAAATCGGCCATGGCCGCTTGGCCAAGCGCGGTGTCGCCGCTGTGATGCCGAGCAACGATGCATTCCCTTACACCGTCCGTGTGGTTTCCGAGATCACCGAATCCAATGGCTCCAGCTCCATGGCCAGTGTCTGCGGCAGCTGTTTAGCGCTGATGGATGCCGGTGTGCCGATCAAAGCCCCGGTTGCCGGTGTGGCGATGGGCCTGATCAAGGAGGGGAACAAGTTCGCAGTCCTTACCGATATCCTCGGCGACGAGGATCACCTCGGCGATATGGACTTCAAGGTAGCGGGTACCCAAGAGGGTGTCACTGCCCTGCAAATGGACATCAAGATCGACGGCATCACCCGAGAGATCATGGAAGCGGCGCTGGAGCAGGCAAAAGAAGGGCGTCTGCATATCCTTGGCGAAATGAACAAGGTCATCGATAAGCCCCGGGAAGAGATGTCCGACTTTGCGCCGCGTTACATCACCTTCAAGATCAATCCGGACAAGATCCGTGACGTTATCGGCAAAGGAGGCGCGACCATTCGCGCAATCACCGAGGAGACCGGTGCCAGCATCGACCTCAGCGACGACGGTACCGTGAAGATCGCCTCGGTTGACAGTGCCGCTGGCAAAGAGGCCCAGCGCCGTATCGAGCAGCTGACTGCCGAAGTCGAAGTCGGCAAGATCTACGAAGGTCGGGTTTCCAAGCTGATGGACTTCGGTGCCTTTGTGAATGTGTTGCCTGGGAAGGACGGGCTGGTTCATATCTCCCAGATTTCCGATGAGCGTGTCGAGAAGGTCAGTGACAAGCTCAAAGAGGGTGATATGGTCAAGGTCAAGGTCCTCGAGATCGACAAGCAGGGCCGCATCCGCCTGAGTATGAAGGCGGTGGCTGCGGAATAACTGCCGTAAGCAAGGCTGGAAAGAAAAAGGGGCTGACAAAGCCCCTTTTTCGTATCAAAACATCATTGGCTTGCCGGAGAGATACCCGGTGAGGGGAGGAGGTGCGTATTAACGCTATCTATCAAATTGTCCACCAATACAGCCCGGACACCCGATTGTTGGTGTCACTGCTGTTGCTGGTCAGCAGCCTCTACCTCGGTTTCAATCTTTCCCCTCTGGCAGGGTTCTTTGCAGTGGTCGGTTTGTGGTTGATTTGGGATGCACTGCGTCATGGCAGCATCTGGCACGGTTTTCACGCCTTTCGCCGAGGAGATTTGGTCGGTGTTCGGGTTTCCCTGGCACAGTTGCGTTGGCCTAATCTGCTCAATGCCGAGACCCTGGCCTACTATCACTGGCTCAAAGGGGTTATTGAAATGGCCGATGCGCGCTTTGCCGCCGCCAAGGTGCATCTGCTGGTAGCTGCCAGCGGCAAGTTGCAGACCGAAAATGATCGGAGTCTGGTGCATTGCCTGTTGGCCGAGGTTGCCCTGCAGGAAACCAACTCGGAGGTGGCCAGAGAGCATCTTCGCCTGGCCCGGGCACTGCAGCATCATCCCAATGTTGATCGTATGATTAACAATCTCAGTGCCCGTCTAGAATAGTCCGCCTCACTTGTTCCTTTTCGGTTCTTGCCCTATATCAGGGGAATGAAACTCTTCTCCCTTGCTAATGGGTTTGAAGCCTCACTGGATGGGACTCAGCTCTCGTTTGTTGGGGAGTTGATGGCGGTGCATGGCGATGTCATTGAGCAGTCGCTGTCAGGACTTCCCCCTGTCTCCACGCTGGACCTGACAGAGTTCGATATCGAGGATGGTGTAGCGGCAACCCATATGGTCAATGCGGTGCGGCTGTTGGGTTCTCGGGTTCCGCTACTGCAAATCGTGGGGGCGCCGCAGGTGTTGGCACATAACCTCTATCGCACTGGCATGTTTACGCAGGGGGACATTGAGCTCATCGCTATGCGTGAGGATGAAGCCTACGGCTGACTCACTCTCACAAGGCGTGGCGGATGGTAATGATGGTGATCAGGATCGTCAGCGTCACGAACCAAAGCACGATATAGGCGGTCATGGACTGACGGGCCTTTTGCTGTTCCAGCCAGGTCCGCGGTTTGACGGATTTGAACAGGAAGACCAGCTTGGCGGCTAGGTTGACGCAGACGATATTGGTGACCAGCAGCAGGCCGGCACCTGTGGCCATGTCGAAGCGGCCGCTCCCGGCCATCAGCCCCATCGTCGTCGTGGGGGGTAACAGGGCAACGGCCACCATGACCCCCACCAGCACACTCGAGATCCGTGTCGTCAGCGACAGCACCGCGGCGGCACCCGAGGCCAGTGCCAGTACAATGCCGGCAACGCCGACATCGGTACGGGCCAGCAGCTCACCGCTTACCATCGGCATTGGCCAGAACAGACCGATCAGCAACGACATGGAAAAGGCGAGCAGAATGCCGGCGAGGTTGGTCTTGAAGGCCTGCCACATCAGCTCCTTGTCACCCAGGGCTGTGCCGAGGGCCAGCGCCATATTGGGACCGAGCAGTGGGGCGATTACCATGGCGCCGATTACCACCGCCACATTGTCTTCCAGCAGGCCGATGGCCGCGACAATCGTCGAGAGCGCCACCAGCAGCAGGAAGTTTCCGTCTAGTCTTGCACCTTGTGAGACATCCCTATAGAGCTCCTCCCGTGCAGTAGTGCTACGACGACTCTTCTCCTTTTCCTCGGAGACCTTTTCCTCGATTCTCGGCAGCGTCGCGTCAACCGGAAACACCACGATGCGGGCAGAAGGGCTGGTATGCAGACGCCCCTCCAGGGCATCGAGCAGGGCGGGGTAGCGACTTACAGGGATCAGGATGCGCACGGCCTGGCGTCCTTCCTCATCCTCATGGCCGGTCCACACATCCAGCGACTCATGCTGCCTGGCAAGGCGAATGACAGCTTCCCGGTGGCCGACCTCGGCTATGACTTCGATCATACGCATGCGTTCAGCATATCACAGGGTATCCACATAACCCCATGATTTGGTGCCAGATTTCCTGAGGACTACACTTTGATTCCAGCGTTTGGGAGAATAGGCTGCATTGTCTGACGAAGAAGAAAGGAAAGAAAAGTCCGTATTGCAGTCCGTCGAGCGTGCAATCCCGATCCGTCGATCCGAAGAGCCGAGCCAGCAGGGTGCCATCCGTTTTGTGAAACTTGAAGGACCGCTGTCGATGCACCGCGGTGGAGAACTGCCCGAAGCGGTGATCGCCTACGAGTGTTGGGGGCAGCTAAATGAGGCTCGCGACAACACCGTGCTGCTGTTTACCGGGCTCTCGCCTTCGGCACATGCCGCCTCCTCGCCGGAGGAGCCGATACCGGGCTGGTGGGAATTTATGATCGGCCCTGGCAAGCCGTTGGATACGGATCGTTTTCACGTTATTTGCGTCAACTCCCTTGGCAGCTGTTTCGGTTCCACCGGCCCCAGCTCTATCGATCCCCGCACCGGTAAGCCTTATCGCCTGAATTTTCCGGCACTGACCGTGGAGGACATTGCCGCTGCGGGCAGGGCTGTGATCCGCGCCCTGGAAATCCCACACGTGCGCGCAGTCGTAGGTGCTTCTCTCGGCGGTATGACCGCCTTGGCCTATGCGGTGCACTTTCCTGAGGAGACCGATAATCTGGTCAGCCTCTGCTCCGCGGCCAAAGCCACACCCTTTGCTATCGGCGTGCGCTCGCTGCAGCGCGAGATCATCCGTTCCGATCCGGCATGGATGGAGGGCAACTATCCCGCCGATCAAGAGCCGGTGTTGGGGATGCGCCTGGCACGCAAACTGGGCTTAATCTCCTATCGTTCTGCCAAGGAGTGGGACGAGCGTTTCGGACGCGATGTCATCCATGAAGAGGAGCAGCATCGCCAGCCCTTTGCTAGCGAATTCCAGATCGAGGGTTACCTCGAAGCGAATGCGCAGAAATTCGTCGGCACGTTCGATGCCAACTCCTACCTCTACCTATCCCGCGCGATGGATTGGTTCGATCTGGAAGACCACACTGAGCGGCTGATTGCCCTGTCAGAACAGGCCGCTGGAAAGAAAGCGTTGGTGGTTGGCGTGGAAACCGATGTGCTGTTCCCGTTGCATCAGCAGCAAACGGTTGCCTCATTGCTGACCGAAAGCGGCCTTGATGTGACCTTCCATGCCTTACCATCACTGCAGGGGCACGATGCCTTTCTGGTTGACCGTGAACGGTTTGTCCCGGTGATGGCCGATTTTTTTGCCGGGCTGTGAGGGTCGCAAATGCTTGTCGTGTTTCATGCCGGCCGCTACTATGCAGGCAATAATTTGATGAGGTAACGCAGTGAGCTCTGCAGCACAAACCAATAACAATGAGTTTCAACGCAAGGCTGAGGAAATCATCAAGGCTGGCCATTTTCTCAACAGTAAGGGATGGGTGCCTGCGACCAGCAGCAATTTCTCCTCGCGACTTTCTGACGGCCACATCGCCATTACCGCCTCCGGTTACCACAAGGGAGAATTAACTCCCGAAGCGATCATGCTCATCGATGGAGAAGGGCAGGCCGTCGATGCTCGGCAACGACCCTCAGCCGAGACGCTGTTACATACCGCACTCTACAAACGCTTCGAGGGGGTTGGGACAGTCCTGCATACCCATTCGGTCAATGCCACAGTGCTCTCGCGTCTGGCTGAAGGGCAACTGGTTTTTCAGGATTACGAACTCCTCAAGGCCTTTGCCGGTGTCGATACCCACGAAACCTCGATCATTGTGCCGATCTTCCCCAATGACCAGAACATTCCCCGTCTTGCCGCCGCCGTCGATGCCTATATGGACAACCACCCGCCGATCCATGGCTATCTCATTGCGGGCCACGGGCTTTATACCTGGGGAAGAACCATGGCCGAGGCCTTGCGCCATATCGAGGCGTTCGAATTTCTTTTTCAATGTGAACTGACCATGCAGGGGTTGAGCCGATCATGAGCCGTCTTGCCATATACGATGAAATAGGGAATCCGTTAGGAGAAAGTGAGAGCGATCATCGCGCCATTGCCGAAAAACTTTCGGCATTGGGCGTGCGCTTCGACCGCTGGGAGGCCTCCGCGCCACTCTCGGCTGATGCCGGACAGGAGGAGGTGCTTGCCGCTTATGCCGATGATGTCAAACGACTGACCGACGAATACGGCTTTCAGTCCGTGGATGTGGTCAGCCTGGGACCGGACCATCCGCAAAAAGCGGAGATGCGCCAGAAGTTCCTGTCGGAACACACCCACAGTGATTTCGAGGTGCGTTTCTTTGTCGATGGCAAGGGACTGTTTTATCTGCACGCGGGCGACAAGGTCTACCTGGTGCTGTGCGAGCAGGGCGATCTGATCAGTGTGCCCGCCAACGTGACCCACTGGTTCGACATGGGCGAGAATCCGGATTTCAAATGCATTCGCTTGTTTGTCATTCCCGATGGTTGGGTGGGTGAGTTTACCGGCAGCGAGATCGCCGAGCACTTTCCCAGCTTCGATGAGTTCGCGGCACAAAGCGCATGATACGAGCCATCGTTACGGACATCGAGGGGACCACCTCTTCGCTCTCCTTCGTCAAGGAGGTGTTGTTTCCTTATGCCAGCAAGCATCTTGAGGCTTATGTCTCGGACCATGCGGACGACGCTGCTGTCAAAGAGCAACTCGATGCGGTATCGCGCGAAGTCGGGCGCGAGCTTTCCCTTGAGGAAACGATCACACAACTGTTGCGCTGGATCGAAGAAGATAAAAAGATCACCCCGCTGAAAATCCTGCAGGGCATGATCTGGGAAAACGGCTATCGCAACGGCGATTTCACCGGTCACTTCTACGAGGATGCGGTGCGCAACCTGCGTGCCTGGCACGAAAAAGGGATCGCTCTCTACATCTATTCCTCCGGTTCGGTGCATGCGCAAAAGCTGCTGTTCGGCTTCAGTGATTATGGCGATCTGACACCTATCATTAACGGTTATTTCGATACCCGCATTGGCCACAAGCGCGAGACCTCGTCCTACGAGATCATCGCCTCGGAGATCGGCGTGCGGGCAGGGGACATCCTGTTCCTGTCCGATATCCGCGAAGAGCTGGATGCTGCGCACTGCGCCGGCATGCAGACCCGCTGGCTGGTGCGCGACGCCGAAACGCTGGATCCCAATGCCCCGCATCCTCAGGTGAGGGACTTCGACGCGATTAACCTGGATTGACTGTTTGGAGGTAAACCATGGCACGCACCCCATCGACCATGCTTGAACTTGGCACCGCCGCACCGGCCTTTTCCCTGCCGGAGCCAGCCACCGGTAACATCGTTAGCCTGAATGATTTCGCCGGTAAACCGTTGGTTGTCGCCTTTATCTGTAATCACTGCCCCTTCGTCAAACTCATTGCAGCTCAGCTGGCCACAGTGGGGGATGACTTTCAGAAACAGAATGTGGGCTTCGTTGCCATCAACAGCAACGACGTCGCTAACTACCCGGATGACAGCCCGGAAAAAATGAGGGAATTTTTCCGCGAGTACGCTATCAACTTTCCCTACCTCTATGACGAAACCCAGGAGGTCGCAAAAGCCTATCGCGCCGCCTGCACCCCCGATTTTTATCTTTTCGACGCCGACCACAAACTGGTTTATCGCGGCCAGTTCGATGCCGCCCGGCCCGGTAATGATCAACCGGTTACCGGTGCCGATCTTTCTGCCGCCATCCGCGCGCTTTTAGCCAATCTCCCTATTCCCAAAGAGCAAACACCGAGCCTGGGCTGCAATATCAAATGGAAGCAGGGGAACGAGCCGGATTATTATGGCTAATGGAAGACAGACGGCGTTGTAAATAACCCCTAATACGATATGTCAGCGGCTGGTTCGGCGGACTATATACCGCCACCTCAGCAAAGTATTCAGTTCACCATATTCTAGACCAGGGACGGTGTATTGGCTGTGATAGTGCGTGAATGGCAAAGCGGGAGAGGAAAGCATCAACCTCCATCAAACACCTCATCCGTATGCCTCCTCTTATTACTAACCCATAAACCCTTTAGGTCCAATGACATGGGCCACATCGGCGCGGACTGCTTTGCAATGCAGACACATGGATTAATTAACCAGATGAATAGAGCGTGATTTGTTGCACTATTACGTTGCATACTAATCGGTAGTTCTCTGCATGGTAACCATCGAGTTAATATGGCCAGGGGAAAATGCCGGCTTAAAGGAAAAATTACCAGAATATTGCGCTACAAAGGAAAGTGACCAGGTACATTATCGATAAAACAGTATTGGTAAGTGCCTAAACAGAAAAGGTATTACTAGTGGTAACAGG
>JBFEWO010000027.1:0-24108 GCA_041546305.1 Thiohalomonadaceae bacterium
GCCGGGCACTAGTCTGCATGGCAAGGGATTTTCTCCGGCGCTCACTTTTCACCCTCGGCGACGAGGTAGTGCAGGAAGGCTTCGGTCACCGTCGATAGTCGCTTGCCTTTGGGATAAACCGCATACCACTGGCGCAACAACGGAAAGCCCTTTACATCGAGTACGGCAAAGGCACCGGAGGCCGCATCGAGGCTCAAGGTATGTTGGGAAACCACCGCCAACCCGAGCCCACCGGCAACGGCCTGTTTAACCGCCTCATTGCTGCCCAGTGTCATCCGGGTACGGATACTCACCTTCTCGGCCTCAAAAAAGCGCTCGGCAGCTAGGCGTGTGCCGGAGCCCTGCTCACGCATAATGAACTGCTCTCCGGCCAACCGCTTTGGCGCAATACGTTTTTTGCCTTCCAGCGGATGGCCTGTCGGTGCAATGATCACCAACGGATTCTCCATGAACGGCACCGCCGTCACCTCAAGGTTATCCGGCACCTGCCCCATGATGTAGAGATCGTCAAGATTCCGGGTCAGGCGGCTTAGACACTGGTCGCGATTGAGCACCTCCAGCGCCACCTCGATGCCGGGATGCTGCCGGCAAAACTCCCCCAACAGGCGGGGGACGAAATATTTTGCCGTGGTGATGATGGAGATTTTCAGACTGCCGCGCTCCAGCCCCTGGAGTTCCGCCAGCTCAGAGGACAAGCTGTCCAGCCTTTCCAGGACATCCCTTGCCGCCTGTTCGACCAGCAATCCCGCCTCAGTGAGGTGGAGCTGTTTACCCACCTGCTCGTGCAGCGGCATGCCGATGGCCTCGGCCATCTGCTTGATCTGGATGGAAAGCGCAGGCGTCGTCATGTGCAGCTCGGCGGCTGCCTTAGTCATATTCCGTTGTCGGGCCAACACCGTAAATAGTGCGAGCTGGTGGAGCGTCAGGCGTCGATACATAGTGTTATATATTTATAAAACGATACGTTTTGTATGTTTAAATTAACTTAATCCTTCAGTCAACGTAAAGTGGCGGCCCATTCACCATTCAGGAGTGCGCCATGCCCCTCGTTGATCTGAAGGGAATGCTCAACCACGCCTACCACAATGGCTATGCCATTGGCGCCTTCGATGTGGTCAGTCTCGACTTTGTCACCGGCATCATGGCCGCTGCCGAACATAGCCATTCACCGGTGATCCTCTCACTGGCGGAATCCCACTTCGACTATTTTGACTTTGAGCTCCTGATGAGTGCGGTGGAGACAGCCGCGCAACGCGCGAGCGTGCCGGTCGCCATACACCTAGACCACGGCATGAGCCTTGAGTCTGCCGTTCGCTCGATACGGCTTGGCTGTAACGGGGTAATGGTCGATGCCTCACACCACCCCTTTGAGGAAAATGTGAAGCGGACACGAGCGGTCACCGAGATAGCCCACCGCTGCGGGATACCGGTCGAAGGCGAACTCGGTTATGTCCCCGGCGTAGAAGGTGAAGATGCGGCACGCCACCCCGGCGAACTGGTCTATACCTCTGTCGCCGAGGCGCAGGAATACGTGGCACGCACTGGCGTCGACTTTCTCGCTGTGTCCATCGGCACCGTGCACGGCCGGATGAAGGGTGAGCCCCAACTCAACTATGAGCGATTGGAGCAGATCAACGCGGCCCTCGGGATCCCGCTGGTCCTTCACGGCGGCACCGGTCTTGGCGATGAACAGTATCGCCGGCTCATTGCCAAAGGTATCAGCAAGATCAACTACTACACCGCACTGGCCGATGCCGCCGGCGGCTGCATCACTCAGAATACCCACAACAATAGTCGCGGTTACACCGCGCTGGTTGCCGGCACAGCCGATGCTATCCGTGACGAGACCCTGCGCTGCATGCGCCTGTGGGGAGCGGCAGGCCGGGCCGACGAAGTGCTACAGCACTGTAGCCCCTGGGCACCTGTCGAGCACGTTATCATCTACAACGCCGAGGCGGGAGACACCGATGTGCAGGCCATGATGGCTGAGGGACGACGGGTACTTTCGCAAATTCCCGGAGTCCGATCCGTCTTTACCGGAGAGGCGGTACAAGAAGGGGCCCGTTACCGCTACAGCTGGCTGGTGCACTTCTGTCACCCGGCGGTCATCGACAGCTACCGTGACCACCCGGAACACATCGCCTTTGCCGACAACCTGTTCCGGCCGCTGGCGGGGGATCGCATCAGTATCGACTACCGTGGGCGCCGCTCGCGCGAACCATCCAACACCGCACTACCCAGCGTGAACAATCACGCAATCGTGAGCAAGTGATGATCGATGCGACGACCGCTCTGACGCGGCTAAAGGAGGGTAATGCACGGTTTGTTGCTGGTGTGCGCAGCATCGACAAACTGCTCACCCTGACCAACCGCATGGATTATTTATCCGGCCAGGAACCCTTTGCCATCATTCTCGGCTGTTCCGATTCCAGGGTACCGGCAGAGATCGTATTCGACCAGGGCCTTGGTGATCTTTTTGTCATCCGGGTTGCCGGCAATATTGTTGCCCCTTCGCAAATCGGCAGTGTCGAGTTCGCCGCCGAGCAGTTCAAGACCCGCTTGGTCGTGGTCATGGGACATACCCACTGCGGCGCGGTCCGTGCGACTCTGGAGGAGATGCATCGCCCCAAAGGGGTTCCCTCGAAAAACATCCAGTCCATTGTCGACCGCATTCGTCCCTCGCTGGAACCTTTCGTTCACACCGAATTGTGGAGCAGGCAGGAAGAGCTGTTCAAACAGGCCACGCGCGCCAATGTCCGAGCGTCGGTCAACCAGTTGCGCCACAGCTCCCAGGTACTCGAACACCTCATTGAGCAGGAGGGGCTGATGATTATCGGCGCCGAGTACGATCTGCAAACCGGCAAGGTCGAGTTCTTCGAAGATTGAATTTCTTTCGGACACTATTGATATGAGCACGATGAATACTGACAAAGCACGCATTGGCATCATCATGGGTTCCACCTCGGACTGGGACACCATGAAGCATGCCGCAGAGACACTGGAAGCACTGGGCATTGCCCACGAGGTTGAGGTCGTCTCCGCCCATCGCACGCCCGACAAACTTTTTCACTATGCTGAACGCGCCGCAGATAGAGGGCTGGAGGTCATCATCGCCGGTGCCGGTGGCGCCGCCCACCTGCCGGGCATGGTCGCGGCCAAAACCATGGTGCCGGTATTGGGTGTCCCAGTCCAGTCCAAGGCCCTGAATGGCATGGACTCCCTGCTGTCTATCGTGCAGATGCCGGCCGGTATTCCCGTCGGCACCCTTGCCATCGGCCGTGCCGGCGCAGTCAATGCCGCGCTGCTCGCGGCCGCCATCGTGGCCAATCACGATGCCCAGGCACGCCAGGCACTGAACGCGTACCGGCAACAGCAAACCGAGACGGTCCTGGCGCGTCCCGACCCGAGGGTGGAAGCATGATTATCGGTATCGTCGGTGGCGGCCAGCTTGCCCTCATGATGGCGCTTGCAGGGATCCCGCTCGGCATGCGTTTTATCTTTCTTGATCCGGCCGAGGATGCCTGCGCCGCCCCACTCGGTGAACACCTTTGTGGCGCCTATGACGATGAGCAACTGCTGGCTTACCTGGCCGACAAGGCAGATGTGGTTACCTACGAGTTCGAGAATGTCCCGCCTTCGGCCATCGACTTTCTTGCCACACGCATCGCTGTTCACCCGTCGGCGCAGGCCCTTGCCACGGCCCGCGACCGCTTGAGCGAGAAAAGCCTGTTCAGGGATCTGGCTATCCCCACCGTCCCTTTCGCCACCGTGAACTCCTTTGACGAACTACAACAGGCGGTGAACACCATTGGCCTGCCAGCGATCCTCAAGACCCGCACCCTGGGGTACGACGGCAAGGGTCAGTTCGTTCTTGGTGACAGCAGTGACCTGGTCACCGCATGGCAGGCACTCGGTGGCGTCCCCCTCATCCTCGAAGGCTTTGCCAACTTCCAGCGCGAGATCTCGATCATCAGCGTGCGCGGCCATGACGGAGAAATACGCTACTATCCCCTCTCTGAGAACCATCATCGCCATGGCATTCTGCACAGCGCACACAGCCTGCCGCACGACCCGAAACAGTCCATCGCCGAATCCTACGCCAAACGCATCCTAGAGCGCTTGGATTACGTGGGAGTGATGGCCCTGGAGCTGTTCGATACAGGGGAGAGCCTCATCGCTAACGAAATGGCGCCGCGCGTGCACAACTCCGGGCACTGGACCATTGAGGGGGCAGCGACCAGCCAGTTCGAAAATCACCTTCGGGCTATCGCCGGTCTTCCTCTAGGCACTACCGAGGCCACTGGCTATGCCAAGATGATTAACTTCATCGGTGAGGTTCCAGCGGCGGCCACGATTCTCTCTCACCGGGGAGTCTACCTGCACCATTACAACAAAAAGCCAAAGCCAGGAAGAAAAGTGGGACATGCCACTTTCTGGTCAGCAAGCAAGGCACCATTCCAAGATGAATTTGACTGGTTGTAATAGCTTGCTCCGGCTGGGGTGAATAATTGTTACTCTACGTCCCTTTTTATCAAACTGCGCTCCAAGATGCCAACAGGGCATCGACCTGTTGAACTGGGCTCATGTCTCAATCGAGTCTGTCCTGTTGGTTGGCTTTTGGTTATCGATAACTATCTGCAATCTCTATCGTGTTCTCATCGATATACTTGCACATTCTGGAGCTTATAAGATCATTACCTAGATTAACGTTAGTCAGGCAGTGGAATTTGAAACTGGTGCCGCCCATTATGCTTTCCGGAAACAAGACATACTCCTTGTTCTTGCCAAAGATTTCGTTGAGCCTGACACGAAGTGCCCCATTGGATTCGACCCCGACAGAGGTTATCGTCTCACCGTCAGTCATCTGCCCCTTGCTTAAACCCAGCTCTTCCATTGAAGTAGGCCATGAACCGGAAAATGAGTAGTGCTCAATGATGCGTCCTCGAAGAGGCGCGACGAGTGCAAAGGAATTGGCAAACAACGCTCGAAGATAATCTTTTCTAGTTACAGGCACCGACGTTTGAGGTGCCATTTGCATCGATGGATTAGCCTCTGACTTCACCGGCGACGCCGCTTGTGGCACATGTTCCTCGTTACTTGTTGACTGGTCGTTTCTGTCTCGTTCAATCTCTTTTCTGAGCGCCTCGGCAACCTTTTCCGGATCGAGATATAGTCTCGCTTTAACCCAGTATTCTCTACCGTCCCAACGCTCATCCAATACGCTAACGCGGACATAGCCTGCACTAATCACCGTAGCGGTATGCTGAAAGTCCGAGGTGAAGACTGAATTTCCCTCTCGCCTCACGAAATCACTCGTACTTTTCACATAGCTTGCCACTTCCTGTAACAGCTCAGCTTTCAGGAGCTTGAGCGCGTTGTCACGCGAGGTTACCCGGCTATCCATATCTCCGGCATGATAGCGATATTCACGCACATAGGATTGCTCTTGCGCAGCAACAATTTTGTTAAAGATGAGAAAGAGAATTAGAAGTAATACATTCCTGAGCATGACCTAACTTTCCTTTGTCTTATCCCTGGTCGGTAATGTGATGCGCATTTAACGCACTCTTGCATGTACTTAGTCAATCACCATACCACCCTTACATAGAAATAACTGTATTCGCTAAAAGTTCCATAAGGGACCATTACCTTTATCGCGAACCTGATATCACACAAAGCCTTCTCGGATTGCCCCTCACCAAGAGACGTGCAACATGCCTCAGTTCAACCAAGTTCATGAGCACTTCCCCTCATGATCCTCTTGGCAGTTTCTGCGCTTTTGAACGTTCTTCAATGGCCGGATAGGTGAATTCTGTTACCGCAACGGCAACTAAGTAAATTAAGGAATAACTGAACAACCCTACCACCAACTTGAAGTTACCATCAACCAATCCCGCCACTAGCAATGATACTAAATAAAAAATGTACCCAGTCGTCGTTTTAACTACAACAGATACTGAGGAATTAAGAAATACGCGAAGTATTTGCCAAATGACATGCATGGCAATACCAATCCCCGTGATAATTAGATAAAACACATAAATACCCATTGTGCCACCGGTTGCAGTGGCATCAACCACAAAGAAGGAGAGAACCGCTATCAAGAGCCATGCAAATAGCATCACAAATACTTTTAGAAGAACCATGTATGCCGCAAATTCATTATTATTGGATCGTAACTTATTGTGCCGTCGCGATGACTCGCAGACACACCCGGCTTCACAGGTATTGCCACGTTCTACTCCGCTTGTCACATCCGTAAAGTGATATCTGATGCTCCCTCAAAACGCACGGTTTAATGACAAGACTGACCTTGCCTTCTATACAACCGAACTGATATAGCCCAGATATACATGCAGTCTACGCCGGTGATGAACGACTTCAAGATATTCAAGCTGGCGTTCCTTTCCATCTTCTTTCTACCGATAGTCCTCGTGGTCGCGTGCATGGTTATTTTTGGGGATTGCAGGGAAAGGGGATAGAGGGACAATAAACCTATTCGGCATCCAGATCTACTGTCGATATGTTATAGGTTATTCGCACTGAAATTCTCGTGCGGAATCACATGACCAGGAATATCCGGCAGATAAAACGGTGGGGCTGTGGCATTGTAACAATCCTTGTCAGCGTTGTGAGTTTACATAGTTTATTGGTTTGAGAAGGCTCGTGTTCCGCACCACTCAAGCGTCAACGACTCAACGCAAGAGCAGCACCTCGGTCAATTCCTTCCAGCCGCCCACAGTGACCACACCTGACACTCCGTCTGCGCTTACGGCATCGGGAGCGAAGAAGATCCGCCGGGTGCTGGCCGGGGTTTCTTCTCGCAGGTGGCGAATATCATTGTCCACGAGCGCCACGCTGCCCTCTGCGACCGCTAGCGCTACCTTACTGCGTCCGTAGGTGCTCACCACCTCCTTGATCGTTCCAGCCAGGCCGTGGTGTCGGAACCACTCCCGCGCCCAGTGCGCCTTCTCCTCAGGGCGGGCGGTGTAGACACTAATTGCAAACTCTCGGGCAAGACGCTGCAGGCCAGCCAAGGCACCGGTAAAGGGAAAACAATCCAGGGTATCGTCATAACCCAGCTCGCGGCTCATGCGACGGTAATTCTCTGCCCCGATGCGCGGTTCACAGCGACTCTTGCTGCAGTCGGCAGGGGCGATCGCCATACCCAGGTGGCGGGCGATCCAGGCACTTTTGCGGCTTAGGGTTTCGGCAATCACTCCATCAAAATCAATCGCCAGAGAGAGTTTGGGCAAAGCACGACTCCGTGGTGGTGTTTTCTGTCAGTCAAGGGCAACTGCTCTGTCAGATAAAGACTTCTATGCTTAAGAAAAGTTCACACGCTCTGACACTGCGAACTTCCAGTGGAGATGCCATGGCGACACCGCATAAACATCACACAAAAAGAGGCATGGAATGAACACGCTACAGGCCAGTCCCTTTGTCCCCGGCATCGCCACCGGTGTGTTACGGCGTCATGGCCCGTCCTCGTCGGGCGACATCCTGCTGCTACCCTATGATGCTCTGAACTTGCTCACCACCCGGCCCGCGGGGCTCATCATTGTCGGCGGAGCACCGCTTGCTCACCCGATGATCCGCCTCTACAGCTACGGCATTCCCACGGTGGTGATCTCCGCTGCTCAGTCAGCGCAACTTTATGAGGGCAGCACGATCACGCTGGACGGCTATAGCGGGCGCATCAGCGGTTCGGACACGAGCGGTGGCAGCCCCTTGCCGGACATGCTCACTCCCACGGCAGGGCAGCCGGTATATACCGCCGACGGGGTGCCGATAGAACTTCGTGCCAGCGTCGCCGATCGCCAAGGCGTCGCTAACGCCGTGGCCAAAGGGGCCACAGCCATCGGCATGGTCCGCTCCGAGTTTCTGACGCCGCAGAATGGAGCTGCTCCCGACGAACCCTACTACACGGCCGCCCTTCAGCAACTGTGCGAGTGTGCCGGCGCACTGCCTGTTACGGTACGCACACTGGACCTGGCCCCCGACAAACACCCGGCCTGGCTCGGAGAGATCCCGGCCATGCTTGGCCCCCTTGGCCTGCGCGGCGCCCGGCTTTATACCGAGGAGACTGTCAGGCCGATCTTCGAGGCCGAACTGCAGGCGCTTGCACGGCTGGCAGCACACTACGATCTCCGCCTATTGCTGCCTTACCTGACCCGGCCCGAGGAATATGCGCCGTTGCACGAAACCATCCACCGGACGTTCCATCACCCGCTCGCCCAGGGGGTAATGATCGAGACGCCGGCCGCTGCCCTGGCCCTTCCTGAATGGCTGCGGCTGGTCGACTTCGTGGTTATCGGATGCAATGACCTGATGCAGTGCCTCTTTGCCGCAGACCGCGATATCCCAGCGGTGGCGGGACTGCTCGATCCCTACTCTCCGGCGTTGTACCGCTTCCTCAACTTCATGGCTGCGTCCATCCGCTGTGAACTGCACCGGGTGCAGCTGGGCGGACTGTTGCCGCAGGTTCCGGGGGTGTTACCTCTGCTGATAGGCCTTGGCTATCGCAACTTTTCGGTAGAGCCATTGCTCACGCCATGCCTGGCAAACATCGTTGCCAACACCACGACTGCAGCGGCGGAACGGCTTGCCAACAAGGCCTGTGAGGCCGGCTGCGGTGCAGAGGTACGGAAACTGCTAGGGCTGCCGCAGGATGCCAGCTGGGGCGGCGCAGCGGGATAAACCAATGGAAGAACCGTGTCAGAGATCGAGGGATTATCTTTTATCATCCAGAGGCGTTAGCCGTGACTTGCAGGATATTTAAAGCCTTTAAACACAAACACTGAAAAGGGTCAGACTCAATTGAACATAAATTTCAATCGAGACTAACCCTTTTGGTTGTCGTTGAGGCTTATCAGAAGAACGTCGATAAACCGACACTTACGCCGGTCTCATCCATGTCAGCTGCGACTTTTGTGCCGCCACTGGTGAAATCAACATTCGCATTGACCATTCTCAAACCAACATTTGCCGCTACCCTCTCGTTAAGAAAGTAGTTAACAACCCCACCGAACATATAGCCATCGCCATCGAGATCGGCGTTGAACACACCGTCATTCATTTCGCCAGTGAGTGTAAAAATGGAACCGTGAAGCGTGATGCTGACGTCGGGATTGATGCTGATATTGTATCCAACAATGGGACCCAGCATCGCCGTCGACTGCTTGCTCACGCTGACCCCATCATCAACCTCTGTGCTCTCGCTTCCAATCAGCAGTCCTACGCCGAAATTCCTGTCCAGAAAATAAAGACTGGTAAGATTGATTTTGGTGGTGTCCGTGGTGCTCTTGCTGCCTGAAAAATTTGTCTCGCTGGAGCTGATATCCATGTTGGTATCACCGGTAACCATAAGCGTACCTGCCGCGATATCACGTGCTTGCACCGCTGGGGCCGACATGGCCAGAGCGAGGCAGGTCAATAGTGTCTTTTTCATCGTTATACTCCTGTCTTGGTAGAGAGATATTGGCAGGCATTTATAACGTAAAACCACTTTATCAGTATGTGACACACATCTTCGACTGGAGAGAATTGTTCCTGACCGATTAACTAAGAGTCTACCTGCCCCTTTTGTAGGGCAATAAAAAGCCCGCCTCAGTAGAGGCGGGCTTTTCATTTTGCCGTTTTACTGCATGTTTGACAGCAGGTCCGGATTGAGAACCAGATTCCGCACACCATGTGCGTGATCTTCATTGAAGCGATTCCCTTTACACCACTCGCCCACCGTCTCGATGTTTACCTTAGCCACCTTCGGGCGGACACTCCAGGAGACCTGGAACGGAGAACCCTTTTCGTTATAACCCGGCCCCGTGGTCGAGCCATTATACTGAACCGGCGTACCGGTGTTGCTCGGAATGTTAACCGCCTGGTTCAGGCCGTTCTTCTTACCGTGCTTTGTCAGCTCGGCAAAGTCCAGCGCCTTGTTATCGTTAACGAGCACGTAGACCTGGGACTCAACGCGCAATTGAGGGTTCTTAATCGCCTCACTCAGACAGGAGTTCAGGGTTGGGCCCGGCTCGACCTGTGCAGTGGAGTAGACATAATGAACCTCGATGGTATCTCCGGGATAGAGGCTACCGTGCTCACTCGGACAGATCTCGTTCTCCACTGCAGCAACCTCACTGGCACTGAGTTTCCCGGAATACTTGTAGCCGCTCAGATAACCGTGACCATCACCGTTACCGGCATAGGTCGTAAACTCACCGCCTTTGTGCTCGGCATTTTTATGAAAATGGATATTGCAGAGATTCATCTCAACCGATTCGGGAGCCGCGTTAAAATCACGCTGGTTATTACCCGCATTGGCATCGATGTCGCGGGGAGCCTGAGGGCCAAAGCCTTTATCCTTGGTGTTCATTGCCAACGCCTTACGCTGTTCGGCAATCACCTTATCCGATACCTCAGCATGAGTACCATGATTTCCGTGCCCATCCATGTGTGCATGTTCTTCAGCCATAACAGGTGAAGTCATTACAGCACTGACTGCAAGTGCGATGAGTGTTTTATTCATTTCTTGTCAACTCCAATGGCAGTGTAATTTTTATTAAGAGCGGAAATTCCCTCCCGCGCAAGCCAAGCATTATATATCCAGAAATGGAGTCGCTGACAATTGTCTCTCATGCAACGCCATTCACTTATATTCGCCATTGCCGTGTATGAACTATGCTCAATATTAGTGCAACAACATTCCAAGACTGTGTCTTCATTCACGCCGCATGACTGCAGTCACTTCACCGAGATTCAGAACCTCGCTACAAACGGTAACTACTTTCAATGTCCTCAGCGATCAAAACGCCATAGACGCGGGGAATCCCGGGAACGGTGGTACGAGTGACATAAAGCGCGTCCGCGCCGCCCTCCTGAAGCCGCTCGCGTGCTTCCTGTAGGGTTGCCTGAAAGTCGATGGCGCCAACCTGATAACGATCCCCTGCCAGGGCCATCAAATCGAACTGTTATGACTCGGCATTCTCTTTTCATTCCCGTGCGACATCCAGTGCCGGCAGTTGCATAACCGCGGCGTCTCCTTGAGCACCAGAGCCTAACATGCCCCTTCGGTTTTACCAGTGACGATGGCCGGTGCCTTCTGTATCATCCGGTCATCTTCAATTGCGGAGACCATGAATAATGCAAAGTCGATGCGCCTAGTGCGATTACTGGCCAGTGCCGGGTCACCCACATGCTGTCGCCATATAGGCAGCCCCTCTGACTCACCCTCTTCCATATCGCTGCAGCGCACCACCGTCCACAGCTTGTCACTATCGAAGATCCGGCGACAGGCCTCCACCTGATCATTCAAATCGGCAAAACGCAACAGACGGGCGAGGAAACCGAAGATTCCAACAAAGGCCTTTAGTTTCCAGCTATAGCGATCCTTACCGTCCATGGTGATGTGCCAGCCACAAGAGAAGATCAGTCGGGCACTCTCTGGCGCATAATCCAATACCGCCTGTGCAGTGGCTGTCGAGTAGCCCTCCACGCCCCAGGGTACCAGCACGGTTAACACCGCATCACAGCCGGAGACCGCCTTTGCGATTACCGCCCGGTCATTGGTCCGCCCGGGAATCACCTCAATGCGATCTCGATATCGGGCCAGCTTGTCCACGCTCTCTGAGCGGCACACCCCCACCACCTTGTAGCCACGCTCCAGGGCATGGGCAATCATGTACTGCCCCAACTTCCCCGAAGCCCCCACAATACAGACGCTTTTCTGTTGCATGACCTTGCTCCTTTTGTGATCTTGTTTCCCACAGTCTATCCATACATAATCGTTTGGTATTCACCAGCTACCGCATGGCACATATACGTATACGTATGGATTGGAGTTCGGTAAATTTCGACTGGAACCAGGCGCGAGCCTTTCTGATCACTGCAGAGGAAGGCTCACTTTCCGCCGCGGCCCGTGCCCTGGGAACTACCCAGCCAACCTTGAGCCGTCAGGTCGCCGCGCTCGAAGAGGAGCTGGGCCTCACCCTGTTTGAGCGGGTCGGCAAGGGCATCATACTGACGGCAGCCGGCACGCAACTCCTCGAGTACGCCAAACAGATGGGAGCGGCCGCCGGCCTCTTCTCCCTCGCATCCAGCGGTCAGTCGCAAAGCCTGGAAGGAACCGTCTGTATCTCCGCCAGTGAGATAGACGCCATGCTCAGGCTACCTGACATCGTAAAGACTATTCAGCGGCTGGAGCCCTGCATACAAATCGAGATTGTCGCCACCAATGAGCCCAGTGACCTGAAACGGCGTGAGGCGGATATCGCCATTCGCAGCTTCAGGCCCACCCAAGGCGATCTCATTGCCAAAAAGCTGGGCGAAGAACGCATATGGTTCTTCGGCAGCACTGACTACCTCTCCCAGTTTGAGGGCATGCCGCCAGCCGAGATATTTCCCAGGCTTAAGATCATCGGTTTTGAACAGTCGGAGCGACTCATCGAGGCCGTCAAAGACTCCGGCTGGCAAATCGACAAATCCAATATCTCCATCATCACCGCCTCACATCTGGTGCACTGGCAACTGGTGAAGGAGGGGATGGGACTTTCACTCTTTCCGGAAGAGATTGCCCACAAAGAGAAGGATCTACAAATCGCCATCGCTGAACTGGGACCACCAATGACCCTGCCACTCTGGCTGATTTGCCACCGGGAACTACGTACGAACCCAAGGGTGAGGCGAGTATTTGATATTCTGGCGGAAAATCTATTCCCATAAGGCGGGAAAGACCTCATTACTGTAACCCAGCAAGCCTTAAACGCTGCATCGCACCTCAAGAGACCTAACACAAAAAGAAATAACCTTACTTAGTGGCTGTGCCCTACGAAAACCTAGGCAATCTCCACGAACTAACACTATCCTGACTCGGTGACATCCTTGTCTGTCAGAAACATTAAGGAATAACGGACAAATCACTCACACAGCAGCCTGAACCTTTTGTCTTTATTTATTGAATGCGTCACTTAAGAGCAGCGAGCATTTCTTTTCTGCCTCGATACTCCTTGAGTTCATTCATTACCTCTTGCTTTCTTCTTCTAAACAACAACTGACCAAAGCTGTAACCCAGAACAAAACCACTTACATGCGCCACAAGATTAATACCGGTTGAAACGCCTTGATTCGTAAGATCGTAAACATCCCAACCAAAATACCATGCCGCCAGGACATAAGCAGGCACTCGCAATCTTTTGAAAATGACAATGGCCCAGAAAAAGCACACGATTTTCTCACGGGGGATAAAGTAGACAAACATCCCAATCATCCCCATAACGACTCCTGACAACCCAATCGTTGGAAGGCTTTCGGCGGTTCCAGACACCACGAGCGCATATGTAAGATTTGTTCCTATTGCCAACAGCACAACAATAATAGAGAAAAACACGCTTCCCAGTATTATTTCTACGGTTGCCGCAAAGGCAAAAAAGAAAAATAGATTACCCACTACATGAGACCAGCTCCCATGAGAAAAAGCCGAAGTAATCATAGAGATCACATCATAGTTTTGGGGTGAATATTGTAGCCTTTGGGTGAGAGTCTTAGGTGTCGAGCTGGAAAATTCGTCATACAACTCCTGTAAATGTTGTTCAATATATTTTCTCGTCTCTCCCTCACTCATGATGGTGAATTTAGGCGCATACTTCACAATCTCTCTGAGTGTATATTCCTTATTGTTTGAGAAATGCATTGCAGATATCACAACACCACAAACATTCTCTACGTCTAAATCTGCTCCTTCAGCAAGTTTGGACATGACAATGTTATGCACCCTACCCTCCTGCCAGGCACAAAATTGCTCTACTTTTTGCGCAATGGCTTCATCGCTTTTTTCTTGTTGCCAAAAGACAAACAGACATAAGAAGATAATTAGGATTGTAACAAAAGGAATATAAGGCGACGGAAGATCCCCTTTTAGCGGAAGAAATAGCATAAAATAACATCCCTATAATTGTTTTATTTAATCCAGATAGCTCACCTTGTTCATGCATGACAAGGCCGCATCAATTCTACCACTTTATCCATTCTTGAGTAGTCGCTTATATGACTTTGATTAACTGAATATAGAATCCTATAAGACACTTTTACAGTGCATGCGCATATCGGTCATTTGAACAATCTTTAACTAACATTGTGGCTGTTTATTATTGCCTTCAAGAACTGATAGGGCACAGGTGAAACCTGGTGCAAGCGGCCGCCCGTATGGAACGCGAGGTGCTCACCGTGGATGGAACTCTGTCTGGACAGGATCTGAAGCCCTCCGGCCCGCTGTGCGTGACCGCTATCGATAGTATGGCTACAACCGTCCTGATGCCCATGTTCGGTGGATTCAGCCGGGAATATCCTGACGTGACACTGCATGTACAGGTATCCAACATCGACGCCAGCCTGGCACAATGCGAAGCGGACGTGGCAATCCGTCACACCAACACGCCCCCGCACACCCTGATCGGCAAACGCGTCGTCACGGTGTCATCCGCAATCTACGGTAGCCGCGATTACCTTGAACAGTTTCAGGAGGTTGGTAGCGAGCCTGTCTGGCTCGGCGTGGAATGCTGCACCTTCCATAAATCATGGACCAAACAGGCTTGTGGCGAGCAGCCACACAGCCTCTATGTCGACGACACCCTACTGACCCAGGCTACCTCTGAGAGAAGGGCTCGGAATATCCATTTTGCCCTGTTTAATGGGTGACCCGGATCCGGCGCTGAGGCGTTACTCGGAGCCGCGCTCGGAATGGGATCTCGGACCCTGGATACTGCTGCATCCGTATTTGAAGCGCACGGCCAGAGTGCTCGCATTTCGTGATTATATGATGGAGGCGATTACCGCGCAGAATGGTCTTTTCGGGGGCGTGACTTCCGTTAAAACAGGTGTCACTACCGGGTATTGAATCGAAAACAGCTCAGAGAGAACTATTTTCTAATCTTCGGAAAACCGTGTTCTGTTCCCTATTTAGTCCCAGTTAGTCCCCTATTTAATCCGCGGCAGGACCAAAGCATTTTACTCGGATATTAACCGCAGTTTAGCAGTGATGCTTCACTGGTCCACTTAGTATACGGCTATTAATCCCTACTTTCCTATTTCCCTGTAGTGGACTCTACTATTACAGAACTCACCATTTACCAAAGTGCTCGTGTATAATATACGCCCCCTATTTTTATAATAACGTGCCGTTCCTGGCATATAACAAGACCTCCTCTCTCACGAGGAAAAGGTCTGGGTATAAGGCAGAATGTCTGTTAACAGTTCCGACCTCTACAACAGATTCAAGTTCCAAAACGACCTAATCTATAAAAACCAGCCAACTGCGATTATTCTGATGTTTGGCGTAATCGCATTGCTAGTGGTTAGCTTTCACGGCGTCGTACCATCTCCGGACTTATATTTTTGGACCACCTTATGCGTCACTAGTTACGGTGCCAGATACTTTCTCGTTCGCTATTACCTTACTTCCACTGCAACAGAACAGTCTCTCCCGTTATGGGAGCGCAGATTTTATACAAGCGTTATCGTATCCGGACTCATCTGGGGAAGCTCAGCATTTATCATCTACCCACCGACTCAGCTGTATCAAGTCATTTTGCTTTTTATCGTTTCACTACTTGGAGTGGCAACGGCAGCGACGCATTCCGGCTATCGCTTTGCAAGTGGGTTATTCATAGTCTGCAGCATGCTGCCGTTTATTATACGGTTAGTCATTGAACCTGGGCTATTGCACTCGACCATAGCTTCCTGGTTGCTATTGTTTTCGTTATTGCTCATAGCCAGCGCAAAGAATTTGCATCGTGCAACGATAACGGTCTTCGACCTTACAAGAGAGAAGAACCACCTTCTTGAACAAGTCAACCTGCGAAACGTTCAGCTAAGTTCACTCAATGAAAAGCTGATTGAGGCCAACGATTACGCTCAAGCCGCAGCACGTGCGAAGAGCCAATTCTTGGCAAACATGAGCCACGAGATACGTACGCCAATGCATGGAGTATTAGGTATGGCGCAGGTGCTCGAGGGTACTCGTCTAGATGACCATCAACGTCACTACCTGGACACTCTGGAACGCTCAGGCGAAACACTGCTCTCATTGCTTGATGATATCCTTGAACTAGCAAAAATAGAGTCCAGGGGAGTTACACTCTCCCCGGAAAATGTCAATCTGAGGAGGTGGATTGAAGATTTACATGTACTTTTATTACCGCTATTCAATGGAAGTGATGTCGCATTACGATTCCAGGTCAAGGATGAGTTACCTGATTCGCTGCTTGTAGACAGAACGCGACTCACTCAGATAGTGGTCAATCTTGTCGGAAATGCAGCTAAATTCACCAAGCATGGGCATGTCATACTCAGTATTAACGGTGATTTCGTAGGAAATAACACCTTCAAACTTGCGTTAAAAGTCATTGATACTGGTGTCGGCATTCCTGCAGAACAGCTCAATATGATTTTCAATAGCTTCTATCAACTTAACCAGGACAGAGTCTATGACAAGGGAGCCGGACTTGGTCTTGCGATTAGTCAACAAATTGCAGAAGCGATGGGGACAACTTTGTGGGTTGACTCGGCAGTAGGAAAGGGAAGTTGCTTTGGCATTGATATTCTGTTGCCAGTGGCAGTCAGCAAGACTGATGATGAACATAAAGCAACCGTAACAGACCTACCAGCATTAAAGTTATTGGTCGTTGATGACGATCCGATTAGCCGTAAATTAGTGAGCCTTCTGCTAGAACAGAAAGGTCATAGCGTCAGTATCGCGACAAATGGCAAAGAAGGAATTGAGATGGCAAAGCGTGGTAACTATGACGCAATCCTGATGGATGTCCATATGCCCGTTATGGATGGCGAGGAAGCAGTACACACGATTAGGACAGATAGCGATCCCAAGGTTCGACAAACTCCGATAATCGGAATAACTGCAAGCGTAATGGGCGACGAGAAAGAAAGATATATAGAAGCAGGTATGTCAGACGTGGTCGCAAAGCCCATAGTGTTCAATAAACTTTCCCAAGCCTTACGTAATGCCATCAATGTCCAGTTAAACAGTAAATGACGATGTTCATTGCCTATCAAGGAACGGGCACTCATCCTCTCGAATGGCTCCTACACCAATAGGAACGACCCTTCATGAAAGACCATGTTTTCTTTCCGGCACTAAAGAAACAGGTGCATGATCAACTATTTTGGGGTAGTTTAGAAACTTAGAAGAATTCCCTAACTTTATGATTCGCATTTACACTGAAATAAATCCTCAAAAAGAACTATTCTCATTCTGCCGAGGGCTGAGAAGACAGACGGATGAACCACTCCCCACAATTGACTTACCCAATTCAACGTACCATTTCGAGATCTTCATCACATTATTCAGAAATGAGAGTATTTTATTGAACTGTTCAGGGGACAATAATCTCATTATTTATTAGATTCTTCTTATTCTTCTCGACAGGATGCCGTAGTGAAACGCGCAATGCAGGCGATACTGGTAATCAACTCCAAGGGGGGCAGTGGCAAGACCACACTGACAACCAACCTTGCGAGTTACTTTGCCAGCAAGGGACACAAAACCGCCATCATGGATTACGATCCACAAGGGTCCAGCCTGCAGTGGTTGAAAGTCCGACCTGAGCAGCAACCCACCATTCACGGCGCCAATGCTTCTCCCAATAGAAAACGCGGGCAACTTCGTGCTTTCGCCATGGCGGTTCCACCGGACACCGAGTACCTGATCATCGATGCCCCGGCGGGGGTTGAGGGTATCATGTTGCAGGAACTGGTACGCAAGAGTCACTTTATCGTGATACCCGTTGCCCCATCTGCCATCGACATTCACGCCACAGCAGACTTCATCAAACATCTTATGCTTGTCGGGGGGATCCGTCATAGAAACGTCAAGACAGGCATCATCGCCAATAGGGTACGGAACACCATTCCGGTTTACGAACCGCTGCAGCGGTTCCTCGATGCGCTCAAGCTTCCTTTCCTGACAAAACTGTCCGATGCAGACAATTATATTTTTGCTGCAGAACAAGGGCTTGGCGTCTTTGAAATGGATGCATATATCACCGACAAGGAACGTAACGAGATACAACCCATTATCGACTGGATTATGGGTTATGAGCGGCGTTCGGATGAGACTGACTCGGGTAACGCTGAATCATCTACCTTTAGGCGAGACGCTCCTTATTAATTAGTCTTCAAAACTAATACCTATTTTCAATCACACAAGTCGCTACGCTTACAGGGAAACAGGGCCAGAGCAAAGTTTCGAAATCGTTTTACTCTGACCCCAAATATTTTGACCCTTTTTTTGTAAATCATACTCGGCTTTTTTACGGCAATGCGCCAACCAGCAAATAGCCGCTATTATCAATCAGCACATCCGGAACCTGAAACCAATTTGCAAACGGATAAGACGGTGCACATATTTGTAAAAACCCATCATCACCAAACCCAAACAGAGTTCCATCCTGCTTCATAGCGATTGAGAAGTTCCCACCGCCAGACACCGCAATCACATTGCTTACTGCAACACTGGCAGAATTACTGACGGCAACCGGATACAGTCGATTCACCAGCGAACCATCTCCTAATTGACCTTCAGTATTCACTCCGAACGACTTTATTGTTCCATCAGACATGATTAACAATGAATGGAAATAGCCCGCAGCGATATCGACAACGCCAGACACCGAAACACCGGACGCTTCCAAAACAAGTCCTGGGTAGGACCTGCTGGTTTCAGTCCCATCCCCAAGCACACCGCCATAGTTCCCGCCCCATGAATAGACATTTCCATCCGCAGTTAAAGCAAGAGAATGTTCCCTACCGGCTGCAACTGCAATAATCGAAGATAGTGGTGACCCGTCACTCATAATCACTTGCGTTGCAACATTACGCTGAGTAGTCGTTCCATCACCAAGTTGACCAGATAAATTCGTGCCCCACGCATAGACGGTTCCGTCTGCTTTCAAGGCGAGGTTATGATAAAAGCTACTATCGATATCAATAATGTCAGTAATAGGTGAACCGCTTCCGTCCACGACAACAACTGGATAATTCCTACCTGCTGCATAGGAGTTCTCACCTAACTGTCCAGAAGAATTGCTACCCCAGGAAAGTACGGTCCCATCGTTGATAAGTGCGATGGAATGGTTATAACCTGTTGCCATAACAACCACACGGCTTAACGCATTGCCAGACGCATCCAGTACCGGAATGGCGCGTGGCCGATAGTACGTACTAATCCCGTCTGTTCCATCGCTTAAATAGCCTGAATAATTATTACCCCAGGCAAGCACAGTTCCATCATCTTTAATTGCATAGGACTGGTCATACCCTGCTGAAACACTTTTTACACCTGTTATTGGTGCATCCGTCTCATCAACGACATATTGCGGAAGCGATTCTTGCGTAAGGCCCGTTCCCAATTGCCCACTTCCGCCATGACCCCAAGCGACCACTCTGCCATCAGGCATCACCAGAAGCGCATACCAATTACCTGTGGCCAATGTCTTGTTCTTGATATTGTCAGTTACAGAAGTGGGTATGTTGCCATTACCAGCATTGCCATTATCTTGATCATCACACCCAGAAAGCAGCGCACTGCCAAGTACAATCGATGCCAGTAAGGAAAGGCCAGATAAGGTAATACATCCTTGTTTTCTCATTTGCTGCTCCATGTGGTTTGTTTTGATTCTTGGTACATTCGACAAGATGTGGTGGTGTCTCGCCACCACCCTGCCCAATGGTTCAGTTTCTTATATTTGCTTTCAGTGACTTCTGTCAACCGCTTATCAAACTATTTATCACCCATCTTATCTCATCAATTACACCAGGGTCCTACTTGATCCCTTAACTCTTCTTTTGTCGCATAGACATGTACAGCAGTAGCAAGAGACCCGCCATCACAGAAAATACCGAAGCAGCCAGAATACCCAACTTGGCTGCGTTGATCTGGGCGTGGCTGTAAGCCATGTTCGCAATAAACAGTGCCATCGTGAAACCGATCCCGGCGAGCAGACTACCTCCCGCAATTAACCCCCAATCAAGATTCAATGGACGTATCGCTATACCTGTTCGCACAGCCATCCAAGTGAAGGTCATCACACCAAGCGGTTTTCCCAGAGCGAATCCGACAAACACCGCTACTGTAATGGAATTACTAAGGTCGGCTAATAACAGCGGCACCCCAGCATTGGCAAAGGCAAACAGCGGCATAATGAAATAACCGACCCACGGGTGCAGTCGGATCTCCAGCCGTTCCAGAGGTGACAAGGTTTCACGGGCGGCCATCTCAGCCACCTGCAGAGTCGCCCTGTCCTTGGTATCACCACTACATTCATCCCTGTCAGGATGTGCAATCACGTTATCTAATATGGCGAATAACCGCTCGTCGCTGACCCACCTACGCGCAGGTGTCATCAAGCCGAGTATCACGCCCGTGACCGTCGCGTGGATCCCGGAGGTATCCACCGCAAGCCAAATGAAACCGCCGACCAGAAAGTAAATCGGAAAACCGCGGAGCCCACTTTTCGCCATTATGCGCACGACAAAAACTCCTGCGGCAGCCAAGGCAAGAGCCCCCCAAGCGATATGACTACTGTAGCCAATAGCCACCACCAGAATCGCGCCGATGTCATCAACGATCGCCAACGACAGCATGAACACACGTAGACATTGAGGAATTCTCTGCCCCAGTAGTGCCAGGGCCCCGATGACAAAAGCTGTGTCAGTCGCCATCACCGTTCCCCACCCATGCACGCCGGGTTGACCGTTCAGCAACCAGAGATACAACCCTGCGGGTACCACCATGCCCCCCACAGCGGCTGCAATCGACAGTGCCGCCATGCGAGGATTGCGAAGCTCACCAAGCACCAGTTCCCGTTTGAGTTCCAACGCAACCAGGAAAAAGAACAGGGTCATCAAGGCATCATTGATTTAGTCACGCAGAGAACGTTCAAAGTTCAGCTGGTCGATTTGAATGCCCACCGGCATCTCCCAGAAACTCAGGAAAGCGTGAGCCCACGGGGAATTAGCCATCACCAGTGCGGTGACGGTAAAGAACAGCAGCACTGCACCGGCAGCCGCCTCAATCTTCAGAAAATGCGCAAACGGCATTCGCAGGCGATCTATGAATTCCTTCGGCAATCCTGCACATTTTGATGGGTTATTAAGCTCATCACTCATAGTAGGGAGGACCCAAAAGTGTGCCATCGAGATAGTCACAATCCGCCATACCCATATATAGCAGACTTGTGTAGTCTCGCCGGAGTGAAGACTTAAAAAGCATCAAGCTGGGCAATAATCGTTAAGAGAAACAATGTTCTCTAATAGACGTCATTCTTTTCTTGGCCGCCCACACAAAGCTAGTGTCAGCCGCCGAACGCGCTTAAGAGACGTCAGTGTCTGCCCCGGCTTTCCCCACGGTTTTCCTCATCCTATCCGGCATGCCTTTTTTTCGCTAAACTCTCCTCTGCGATTTAACTCAACACCGCCGGAAGATTGATGGATATTGTCATTAGCGCCGGCCTGCAGCGTCACTAGACCGCTTACTGGTCTGCCTGCAGGCAGCGGCCACCTCAACACCCTTATCGCTACCCGTATAGCGACGTCTTCGCACGTCGCCGCTATGATTTTGTTGAGAGGATGACAACTCATGTCTATCGATTTTTCCCTGCTTCAACCTCTTGGCTGGAGCAACCACTTTTCCGTCCAGCTCTCTCTGGAACAACTGGAGACCACCCGCCCGGCGCGCATCGTCGGTGTCGAGCGCAGTCTGTACCGCGTCGACACCGGGGACGCTACCTTCAGTGCCAGTCTGGCGGGCACCTACCGCCATCATCACGAAGAGGCCGAATCCCTGCCGACCGTCGGCGACTGGGTGCTGCTCCATGAACATGACCCGGTTATCATCGAACTGCTGGCGCGCCGCACCCTGATCGCGAGAAAGCGGGCGGGTAGTCACGATGTCCAGCCTATCGCGGCCAATATCGACCTGCTGCTCATCGTCAGCGGCCTTGATGATGAGTTCAATGTTCACCGCATCGAACGCTATCTGGTGATGGCGGCGCAAGCCGATATCACCCCACTGGTGCTGCTGACCAAGGCGGATTTATGCAGCGATGCAGAGGAGCCTGTCTCCATGGTGCGTCAACACCTGCCACCCCATGGTGAGGTCATTGCCATCAACGCCCTACAGGACCCGCTGATGGAACGCCTCAGCCCATGGCTCACCCCCGGCACCACCCTTGCCGTCGTCGGCTCCTCGGGTGTCGGCAAATCCACCATCGTCAACAACCTCTCGGGATACGACGCACAACGTACCCAGACGACACGGCGCGACGCCAAGGGACGACACACCACCACGTCGCGTTCGCTGTTTCGCCTTCCAGGTGGACTCAGCATTATCGACGTCCCGGGCATGCGCGAGGTCGGACTGGCACCGACCGAAAGCGGTGTGGATAAACAGTTCCAGGATATCGCGAGCTATGCGGAGAATTGCCGCTACAGTGACTGCACCCACCAGCAGGAACCGGGCTGTGCCGTCAGGGAGGCGGTTGAACTTGGTGAACTGTCACAGGATGTTTGGCAACACTACCTCAAGCTGCTTGCCGAGGAACGCCACAATATCGCCGAACATGAACGCCGGCGGCAGGACCGGGCGTTCGGCAAGATGGTCCGTAATTTCAAGGCGATAAAGGAAAAGCACGGGAAGAGGTAATTCCGACTAACTCTGGGAGTCGACGGAAGGGTTAATCATTGACTGGAGAACTGAACGGTCAAAAATTAATCCCTCCGTCCCCCTTTTACGCATCCTTTTACGCTCATCTACACTAAATTAATCAGAACATAAGCTCCGTAAGCGTCAAGGGGAAATTCTGAATATGATCGCACATACAACATTACACGTGAGCGACTATATGAAGTCGAAGGCGTTCTACATTAAGGCTCTCGCACCGCTCGGCTATACAAATAACATGGAGTACGGCGAGGCGGCTGGTTTTAACGACGGCAAGAATACCGACTTCTGGATTGAGCACGAGGATACCGTCGTACCGACTCATCTCGCTTTCGAGGCAGGCAGCCGACGAGAGGTTGAGGATTTCTACAAAGCGGCGCTGGATGCTGGCGCGACTGATAATGGCGGTCCGGGCTATCGTGACTACTGGCCGGGCTACTATGCCGCGTTTGTCTATGATCCTGACGGTCACAATATCGAGGCCGTCTGGTACGACTACAGCAAAGTAGGATAGGGTCCTATCAGGGATCGCTCACTTTTTTATCCGGGTCTGATTATTATGCTCTGACCCCACATTTTCATCATTTTATTACTGAGATTTTCCACATGCCATTTTCATGAATCATGCCTTTGTATGTGTATCCCTTTTCTTTGCACCATGCCTTCACATCGTCACCACAGGGTGCGTAAGTGGTGATTAAAACGGCATCAGTACCTGCACCAAGGGAGTCCATCGCGTTATTAATAGCGAGCAGATATCCTGGACAGGTTTGACCGCTGACATCAATAGAAACGATACCGTCAGCGTTAGTCGCGACATGAGCATAAATGGTTTTTTTCTTGCTTTCCTTAGTAAATGGCCACATTTCAACTCCATTACAAAGGGTACTCACCCCTTTGATTTTGGTAGGATAAAACCGTGGTCTACCCCCTACGGCTAACGCCGAGCTCTGCCAGCTCAGCTTTGCCGCCGCTTTTCAGCCTGCTCTCACTCCGAATGTGCTTGCACGGAATCCAGAGCATCCTGCAGCGTCTCCTCCGGCAGGGCGTTCAACAGCTCCGATAACACTTCCGCAGCATTCACTGCGCCTGCCGGCAGACTATTGGCCTCCGTATTCGACACCAGCACCGCCGCAGCACCCACGACCCTTAGCAGGCGTAATCGCTCCTGCATCAGCATTTCAACTTCCTTGCTCAACAACTCGACTTCTTGCTTATTCATAATCGCCCTAGAGTTAATACGCCCACGTCCCTGGCACCGCTGGAATCCCTCTTTCTACTCTAATAGATAACCCTGACACCCAAGTCAATGAGCCTGGATCTTTAATGACATCCTAGTCAGCCTGTACTGGTTAGATCAGATTGAGTGATTGGAAAGGGTA
>JBFEWO010000090.1:0-11232 GCA_041546305.1 Thiohalomonadaceae bacterium
CGTCGGCGGCAGGTAGCGGCTACCCTGCAGTGCTTCGCTGGCGGCGCTTTCCAGGAGGAAAAGGCATTCGACCAACAGGGTCCCCGCCTTGACGCCGGCGAGTTTGGCCGAAGTGACCGCACTGTTGCCAAGTTCATTGGTCAGCACCATTTCCATCGCACCGCGCACCAGGGGATGTTCCCAGGTAAGGAATTGCATATCCTCGTTGGCCAGTGCGGTGGCGCGATCTAGGGTGACGGTCATGCCCTCTTCGTGAAGCCCTGGGAAGTGGCTGGTCTGCATCTGCTCGCCGTGGCGCAGGATCAGCGCCTTGTCGCTGTGCAGTTCGGAGTCGACGCCATAACAGTCGAATAGTTGTTCGAGATAGTCCTGCAGCGCCGCTGCCGCATCCTCGGCTGCAGCACGGCTGCGCAAGTCCTCGGCAAGTTGCGGGCGACAGGAGTTATATTCCAGCAGCCGGTCGCGACCGCGGTGTAGTGCCGCATTGAGTTCCTGGTGCAGTTGGCGGGTGGTGTCGATAAGTGCCGACAGGTCAGTCTGCACATCGTCCTCCCAGTCGTCCATCTGGTGCAGCGCCTCGATGAGGGTCTCACGGATTTGCACGAAGACGCTGTGGCCCGCCGGGCAGGTCTGTTCAAAGGCGCCCAGGCCTTCGTGATACCACCGCAGCATCACCTCCTGTGGGCTCTGTTCCAGATAGGGGACATGGATTGCGATGGTTTCGCGCTGGCCGATGCGATCGAGGCGGCCGATGCGCTGCTCCAGCAGATCCGGATTGAGTGGCAGGTCGAACAGCACCAGGTGGTGGGCGAACTGGAAATTGCGCCCCTCACTGCCGATCTCGGAACAGAGCATGACCTGGGTGCCATATTCGGGATCGGCAAACCAGGCGGCGGCACGATCGCGCTCGACCAGGCTCAAGCCTTCGTGGAACAGTGCGGCATGAATCCCGGTGCGGCTGCGCAATGCTTCGGCGAGATCGACAGCCGTATAGGCGCTGGCACAAATTACCAGCACCTTGGCTGGGCGCAGCTCTTTGAGCGTCTCGGCAAGCCAGTACACCCGCGGGTCGATGGCACTCCAATGCGGCAGGGCCTTGCTGGTGCTTGCCTGGTACAACAGCTCGGGGCTAAGCAACAGCTGCGGTTCCGAGACGCCGCTATTGTGGAAGTCCGCCAGGCACTCCGCATAGACCTCGGGCAGTGGCAACGGCAAGGCATGCAGGCGCCGCTCAGGAAAGCCCTTTACCGCCGCGCGCGTGTTGCGATAGAGCACGCGACCGGTGCCGTGACGATCGAGCAGGTGATCGACCAGCATTTGCCGCGCCTCACGCTGCACCGATGGCTCGGCACCGCTGTCCTGTACAACGTCCAGCCATTGCCGGTTGTCACCTTCATTGAGGGTGGCGGTCAGGGTGGTCATTGCCGGCTGATCCAGTGACTCCTCACCGAGCAGCTTCTCTACCGCCTGGGCGATCGGCTCATAGGCGCTCTCCTCGGCGACGAAAGCATCAAAATCGGGAAAACGGTCCGGGTCAAGCAGGCGCAGGCGGGCATAGTGGCTTGCCTTGCCCAGTTGCTCGGGGGTGGCCGTGAGCAGCAGCACCCCCTTGGTGACAGCAGCCAGTTGTTCGACGAGCTGGTATTCATGGCTAGGCTGCTCTGCGGACCAGACCAGGTGATGTGCCTCATCCACCACCAGCAGATCCCAATCGGCGGCCAGGGCCTGCGTATGGCGCTGCGGTTTGGCCACCAGGAATTCCAGGGTAGTGAGCACCAGCTGTTCGGCCTGGAAGGGATTGTCCTGGCCGCTGCTCTCTTCGATGGCAAGGCAGCGTTCCTCATCGAATACGCTGAACAGCAGGTTGAAGCGGCGCAGCATCTCCACCAACCACTGGTGTAACAGGCTTTCCGGCACCACGATGAGCACACGTTGGGCACGCTCGGTGAGTAACTGCTGGTGCAGGATCAGGCCGGCCTCGATGGTTTTGCCGAGACCCACCTCGTCGGCCAGCAACACGCGCGGTGCATAGCGGCGAGCCACCTCGTGGGCAATATATAGCTGGTGCGGGATGAGGCTGGTGCGCCCGCCGGTCAGGCCGCGCAGATCCGAGCGGGCCAGACGGGCGGTATGTTGCAGGGTCTGATGGCGCAGATCGAACCACTTGTCGGCGTCGACCTGGCCGGTGAAAAGGCGTTCGGCCGGACGGTTCAGGCGGATCAGGTTATCCAGCTGCCCCTCTGGCAGCGTGGCCGGGGTGCCATCGGTTTTTTTTCCCACATAGGTGAGTAGTCCGGCTTCTTCCACGACGGAGTCGATCCGCAGGGTCCAGCCTTCATGGGTGCGTACACTATCGCCCGGGGCGAAGGTGACCCGGGTCAGCGGCGCACTCTGTCGGGCATAGGTGCGGGTATCGCCGGTGGCGAGAAAGAGCACGGTTACGGTGCGGTGCTCAACACTGAGCACGGTGCCGAGCCCCATCTGCAGTTCGGCGTCACTGATCCAGCGTTGACCCGGAATGAAATCGTTCACCAGCACACCTCGGTCGGAGAAAAAGGGGCGTTATGGTAGTGGATTTGCCATGAAGTTGCTTGATAGGAAAGGTAGTTCACCCCTTGCGATACAGCCCCAGGCGTTCAGAGACGGTTACCCATCCCGGATGATCGGCTGGCAGCTGTTCATGCACCCCGAGGATCAGCCAGCCTGTGGGGGCCAGTCTGTCAGAGAGTTGCTGCAGGATTTGCTGCTGTAGCGCCTCCTCGAAATAGGTGAAGACCAGGTTGCGGCACAGGATGAGATCAAATGGCCCGACCGGCAAGTCGAAGCGAATGTCCTGCTGGTGAAACTGGACGGCGCCACGATATTTTGTCCTGAGACAATAGTGTTCGTCCCGGTGATCGAACGCGGCAAGGGTCAGCTGTTCCGGCAGGTTCTTAATGGCGGAGTACGGGTAGCAGGCCTGGCGTGCCCGCTCGATTAGCCGGGGATCAGCCTCGGTGGCGACAATCTCGAGGCGAATCGAGGGGAAGTGTTCGGCAAATAATTCCTGCCAGAGGATGCTAAGCGTCCAGGGTTCTTCCCCCGAAGCACAACCGATGCTCCAGCCGCGGAGTATTTCCCGCCCCTTGTGCCGGGCGGTATTGACCAGTTGCACCAGGATATCTTCGCTTAATCTGCCAAATACCTGACGGTCGCGGTAAAAGCGCGTGATGGTCACCCGGCACAACGCATCCAGCTCGGCCCACTCCTGCGGATGTGTGGTGAGATACGCGCGATAGTCATCTGCATCGGGTAAATCCAGCTGCTGCAGGCGTCGGGAGAGGCGCTTGCAGACCTGGCTGCGCACCTTGCGAAAGCCTGGCCAGCGCATCCGCATCTGCGGCAGCGCCCATTGCAGAAACGCGACACACTCGGCGTCGTTCATGTTGTTCCTTGTAAAGAATTTAGGACCCTGTTGGAGGGTATAGCCCAGTCTCGTCTTTCGAACCATGAAGAGGCAGTCGGTGGCTGCATCGCAAAGGCCAGATGCCGTATCTATGCTTAGGCTGTGACGAAGGGGAATCGCATGCCACGTTCGCTGTTCCTGTTTTTTCTGCTGACCCTGTTGACCGGCGTGGTCGGTGCACAACCGGGTGACGGTGAGATGCACACCGGCAGTTACGTAATGCTGCTGACGGTGGAGGATGCGATTGGCCCGGCCACTGATGACTATGTGGCGCGCGCCCTGTCCCGCGCTGCCGCCGAAGGGGCGGCCCTGGTGGTGATCCAGATGGATACCCCTGGTGGTCTCGATACCTCGATGCGCGGCATTGTGAAGAACATCATCAACTCTGCGGTGCCGGTTGCAACCTACGTGGCACCGAGTGGTGCACGTGCGGCCAGCGCAGGCACCTACATCCTTTATGCCAGCCACGTGGCGGCAATGGCCCCTGGTACCAACCTGGGCGCGGCTACGCCGGTGGCCATCGGCGGCGGAATGCCAGGTGGTGGTGACAATGAGCAACCGGAGCCTGCCCCCAGGGAAGAGGAAAAACCAGCAATACCAGCGCCCAAGGGGGCAAGTGAGCAAAAGGCACTGAATGATGCGATTGCCTACATCCGCGGCCTGGCCCAGTTGCACGGGCGCAATGCAGAATGGGCGGAGTTGGCAGTGCGCGAGGCGGCCAGCATTCCGGCGCAGGAGGCACTGGAGCTGGGGGTGATCGATCTTATGGCCGGCAGTGTGCCCGAACTGCTGCAACAGCTTGAGGGGAAAAGCGTGAAGGTGCAGGGCGGCGAGCGCACATTACGTGTGGTGGGGCTGCCTGTGCGTGAGATGGCGCCGGATTGGCGTAGCCGTTTGCTCAGTGTGATCACCAATCCCAATATCGCCTACATCCTGATGCTGATTGGCATCTACGGCCTGATCTTCGAGTTTTCGAATCCGGGCGCCATCGTGCCCGGCACCATTGGTGCCATCGCCCTGTTGCTGGCGCTCTATTCGTTTCAATTATTGCCGATCAACATTGCCGGCGTGGCGTTGATCCTGCTCGGTGTCGGACTGATGGTCGCCGAGGCCTTTGAGCCCAGTTTCGGCATGCTTGGCATCGGCGGGGTCGTGGCCTTTGTCTTCGGCTCGATCATCCTGATCGATACCGAAGTGCCCGGCTTTGGTATCGACCTGTCGGTGATCCTGACCTTTGCGCTGATCAGCGTCTTGCTGTTTGTCTTTGCTGTGGGCATGGCGTTTAAGGCACGCCGTCGTCCGGTGGTCAGTGGTATGGAAGAGATCATCGGTAGCGAGGCAACCGCATTGGGCGATTTCGAGCAGCAGGGCATGGTCTCGGTGCACAGTGAAATCTGGTCGGCACAAACCCACACACCGGTGCACAAAGGGGAGACGGTGACGGTCACCGGCTTCAAGGGACTGGTGCTGGAGGTCGAACCCAAGCGCCGCCAATCTGAGGAGAACGTGTTATGAGTGCCTATCCGCTCTACACCATCATCGCTGTGGTGGTGGTGTTTATGATCAGCGCCATTCGCATCCTGCGCGAATACGAGCGTGCCGTGGTGTTTTTGCTGGGCCGTTTCTGGAAGGTGAAGGGGCCGGGCTTCATTATCATTATTCCGTTGATCCAGCAGATGGTGCGGGTGGACCTGCGCACCATCGTGATGGACGTGCCGAGTCAGGATGTCATCTCCCGCGACAATGTCTCGGTGAAGGTCAATGCGGTGGTCTATTTTCGTGTGGTGGCCCCGGAAAAGGCGATTATCCAGGTGGAGGATTTTTATTCGGCCACCAGCCAGCTGGCGCAGACCACACTACGCTCCGTGTTGGGACAGCATGAGCTGGACGAAATGCTGGCCGAGCGTGAAAAGCTTAATACGGATATCCAGAGCATCCTCGACAAGCAAACCGATTCCTGGGGTATCAAGGTGAGCAATGTGGAGATCAAGCATGTGGACCTGGACGAGAGCATGATTCGCGCCATTGCCAAGCAGGCCGAGGCCGAGCGGGTGCGACGAGCCAAGGTGATCCATGCTGAGGGCGAACTGCAGGCATCGGAAAAACTGCTGGGGGCGGCCAAAATCCTGGCAGAGCAACCCCAGGCACTGCAACTGCGCTACATGCAGACCCTCACCGAGATCGCCGGCGACAAATCCAACACCATTGTCTTCCCCTTACCGATGGATATGGTCGAGACACTGATGGAACGGGTGAAGCAAAAGTAAGGCAACTGCCGGAGGGTACGCTATGGCGATGACATCCAGTGATCTTATCCAAGCCAGAATCCTTATCGGTGGCATTCTCGACGAATTGGCACTGGATGCCTATCTGTTCGAAATCGAACCGCGCGAGGACTATTGGGAATTAAAGGTGGAGTGTGCTGTTGAGGAAGGTTGGGGCAATTACCGTATCGCGCTGGATGAGCAGCAACTGCATGCCGGGTTTAACGGTGAGTCAGAACGCAAGGCATTGCAGGAGCAGTGTCGGCAGAGTCTGGCGTCCTGCCGCAAAAATGGAACGGAAAGCCCTGAGCAATAAAGGCTTCACCGTGACGAGGCACTCCTCGTGGTAAACGGAAAAGCACCAATAACCGGGTAGAGCGATGGCGGGTGAGAGTGCCAAGGTTCACAGCATGGCCCTGTTCTGTGATTTCGAGAACATTGCCCTTGGCGTGCGCGATGCACGTTATGCCGCCTTCGATATCCAGAAGGTGCTTGAGCGTTTGTTGGTGAAAGGAAACATCGTCGTAAAGAAGGCCTACTGCGACTGGGATCGCTACAAGGAGTTCAAGGGCGCCATGCACGAGGCGGCCTTCGAGTTGATCGAGATCCCGCACGTGCGCCAGTCGGGCAAGAACTCGGCGGACATCCGAATGGTGGTCGATGCTCTCGATCTCTGTTACACCAAATCCCATGTCGACACCTTCGTCATCATTAGCGGCGATTCCGATTTTTCTCCGCTGGTGAGCAAACTACGCGAGAACAACAAGGTGGTGATCGGGGTGGGGGTGAAGAACTCCACCTCGGATCTGTTGATCGCTAACTGCGACGAATTTATCTACTACGACGATTTGGTTCGGGTCTCGGAAAAACCGCGCAAGCAGAAGCGTAAGGCCGCGAAGAAAACCGAAAAGAAAGCGGCTGGCAAGAGCGATGAGGAAAAGCGCCAGGAGGCGCTCGATCTGGTGGTGGAGACGGTGGAAGACCTGTTTGCCGAGCGCGGCGAAGAGGAGAAGGTCTGGGGCTCGATGGTCAAGCAGGCGATCAAGCGTCGCAAGCCCGGCTTCAACGAAAGCTATCACGGCTTTCGCAGTTTCGGTCAGTTACTGGAGGCGGCCCAGGCCGAACACCTCGTTCAGCTGGAACTGGACAAGAAGTCCGGCGGTTACGTGATCACCGGTTTTAGTCAGGAGGAGTAGCGTTCGCGGAGGGTATGGAAACAACGATCATAGGTATCGATTGCGCTACCGTTACGGCCCGGGTAGGGCTGGCAAGAGGACTGTTCTCCGGGCAAGGACTGTTTCTTCAAGATGCCGGTGTCGCTAGCAACACAGAGGCGATGCTCGAAAGACTTCACGACTGGATGGGCGATCAACCGCGAGTGCTGATCGCCCTGGATGCGCCCCTGGGCTGGCCAGAACCGCTCGGTCGCCTGCTGGCCAGGCATCGCGCTGGTGAACCGCTGGAGGAGTCGCCGAACCGGCTGTTTCGTCGGGAGACCGACCGCTTTGTTCGGGAGCGTCTGGGTAAACTGCCGCTCGATGTGGGGGCAGACCGCATCGCCCGCACCGCCTATGCCGCACTCAGTCTGTTGGCGTCATTGCGTGAGAAAAGCGGCGAGTCGATTCCGCTGGTGTGGCACGCCGCGTACCGTGAGCGGGTCGGCGCCATCGAGGTGTATCCTGCCGGGACGCTCAGCGCTGTCGGCGTGCGTTCCTCCGGCTACAAGGAACCGGCAAAAGTCGAGGAGCGGCAGGCGATCATCACCTGGCTGTCGACCGAGATGGCGGGAGCGGCAGAATATCACCCTCTGGCGGAGAACGCCGATGTGCTGGATGCGGCGATCTGCCTGGTGGCTGGCAGGGATTTTCTGAAGGGACAGGTGCTGACACCGCCCTCATTGTCACTGGCGAAAAAGGAGGGCTGGATCTGGGTGCGTGAGAAGCGTTAGGCGAGCTTGGCTGTGCGATTTCTCAGCCACCTATACTCAAGTGAAAGCCTTCTCACTGAGCTGGGGTGAAGATGCTGCACGAAGCGCGTTTTTACGAACCGCTGGACGAGGGCCGGGTGTTGTGCACTCTCTGTCCGCACGATTGCCACATCCCGGAGGGCGCACGCGGCGCCTGTAGTGTGCGTTACAACCATGGCGGCAAGCTCTACACCCTGGTCTATGACAAGGTGGCGGCGCGCGAGGTCAATCCCATCGAGAAAAAGCCGCTGTTTCACTTTCAGCCCGGCTCCTTCGCCTATTCTATCGCCACGGTCGGCTGCAATCTGCGCTGCAGCTTTTGCCAGAACTGGACCCTTTCCCAATGGCCCAAGACCCATTTGCCCGGGCATATGGAAACCACCGTAACGGCCGTGCCGGCGCCTATCTGTCCGCAGCTGGAGACTCTGGGAGAGCGGATACCTGGGGAACGGGTCTCCCCGGAAATGTTGGTGGAGGCCGCCCTGGCAAGTGGTTGCCAGTCCCTCTCCTATACCTTTACCGAACCGACCATCTTTTATGAACTGGCCTACGATACGGCGGTGCTGGCGAGGGAGCAGGGATTGAAGAATACCTTTGTCAGCAACGGCTTTATCAGTGAAAAGCCGCTGCGGGAACTGGCCACGGTACTGGACGGGGCGAACATCGACCTGAAGTTTTTCAAGGAGGAGAGTTACCGTCACATTAGCCGTGCCAGGTTGCAGCCCATTCTGGAGGCGATCCGTCTATATCACGAGCTGGGAGTGTGGTTGGAGGTGACCACCCTGGTGATCCCGGGGCTGAACGATTCCGATGAGGAGCTGAGTCAGATCGCCGAATTTGTCTGCTCGGTCGGCGAGGAGATCCCCTGGCACGTGAGCGCCTTCTTTCCCGCATATCACATGGCCGATCGGCCGCCCACCCCGGTGGCGACTCTGCGTCGAGCGCGGCGTCTCGGCTTGCAGGCTGGGCTTCGCTATGTGTATGAAGGTAATGTACCGGGGGAGGGCGGAGAGAACACCTACTGTTACAATTGCGGCGCGCTGCTGATCGAGCGCTACGGTTTTTTTGTCCGTCAGAACCGTATCGTCAAGGGATGTTGTCCTGACTGCGGCGCGGATATCGATGGGATTGAGATGAACGGGGAGTGATGTGATGAGTGATACCTATCTCAGCGGCATGGATACGAACGAGGGCCGCCGGGCGTTGGCGGAGGTGTTATTGGCGATGTTCCGGCACTGGGGCGTCGAAGCGCCGCAGCAGGCCGAACTGCTGGGAATGGAAGAGGTGGAGTCCCTGTGGCAGGGGGCCGCATTGCCCAATAAAACCACTGTGCTGGAGCGGGCAGGTCAGCTATTGGCTATCGATCGCGCGTTGGCGAAAAAATATGCGGATCAACCGCTGTTGCGCGAACAGTGGGTCAGCAATCCCAATATCTGGTTGCGGGGGCGTTCACCATTACAGCGCATGTTGGAAGGAGTCGAGGGGATCCGTGAGGTGCGCTCACTGATAGAGCAGATGACCCCGCCCGATGAAGTGCCCGAAGAAGAGTAATGTTCTTTTCAGGTGCTTGACGCAGCATAACGCACGTCGACAATCAGATAGTTCATTAACCCGTTGGGCGTTTCGACCGATACCTCGTCATCGGTCATTTTTTTCAGCAATGCCCGCGCCATTGGGGAGTCCATGCTGATCCACCCTTGATGCGGATCGAACTCATCGGGGCCAACGATGCGGTAGGTGATTTCCCTGCCGTCATCGTCCTCCAGGGTCACCCAGGCGCCGAAGAAGACCTGTTCGGGATTGGACGGTGCTTCGCGCACGACCGTCAGTTCGGGTAGGCGCTTTTGCAGGTAGCGAATCCGCCGGTCGATACCCGCCAGCTCCTTTTTTCGATAGATATACTCGGCATTTTCCGAGCGATCACCTTCGGCGGCCGCCGCGGAAAGGGCTTTGGTCACCTCCTTGCGTCTTACCCACAAACCGTTCAGTTCCTGCTGCAGTGTTTCGTAACCATCCGCTGTGATATAGGGGGATTTTTTCGGTTGTGGAGGTCGCCAGCGTCCCATGGTGGTCTCGGAAGTGGTTGAGGTAAGTCAAGGATTATAGCAAGCCTGACTTTCTATATTGTTTGCATTCATAGGTTACTGTCCTGGGCTATGTTAACGTCAAGGGAAGCAGTGACATGGATACAGGCCAGAACATGAGGCTGCAGGAGGCATTATGAGAAAAAGAAACGGCAACGGCGGAACACTGTTGATTTCAAGCCTGTTTAGCCTGGCGGTAAGCGCAGGACTGGTGGCCTGTAACAGCAAAGGGACGGAGGATGGGATCGCGCTTTCCGGTACGGTGGAAGCAAGAGAGACCGCCCTGGCCTTCCAGGTCCCGGGACGCATTGCCGAGCTGTTGGTCGATGAGGGACAAATGGTAGCGGCGGGGCAGGAGACCGCACGGCTGGTGGACGATGACTATGCCCTGGCGTTGCAGCGGGTGCGTGCCGAGGTGGCCGCCGCTGAGGCGATGCTAGCCCAGCTCGAAGCCGGCAGTCGTCGCCAGGAGTTGAAAGTTGCCGAAGCGGGATTGGAGAAGGCACAGGCTGAACAGCGCTATGCCGAGGAGGAGGTGGCGCGGATCACCAGTCTGATTGGGAGGAAACTCGCCTCGCAGGAACAACTGGATCAGGCCGTGTTACGCCGGGATGTGGCGCTGGCGGCAGTGCGTCAGGCACGGCAGCAATTGCTGCTGTTGCGGGAAGGACCGCGCCAGGAGGAGATCGCCCGGGCGAAGGCCGAACTGGATGCCCGGCGAAGTGCCGTGCAAACGGCTGAGCGACAGCTCGCCTATACCCGGTTAGTAAGTCCAGTCAGCGGCACGGTCTCCCTGCGGCAAGCCGAGGCCGGCGAAGTGGTTGGTGCCGGCCAGCCGGTGTTCAAGGTGGCGGAGTTGACCCGGCCCTGGGTGCGCGCCTATCTCAACGAGACTGATCTGGCTCGAGTCAGGCTGGGGCAGTCGGCCCAGGTCATGGTGGATGGTTTGCCCGGGAAGCAATTCAACGGCACCCTCAGTTTCATCGCTCCCGATGCCGAGTTCACTCCCAAGTCGGTAGAGACCCGCGAGTTGCGCATTGACCTGGTCTACCGGGTGAAGATCGAGCTGGAGGACCCGCAGGGTATCCTCAAGCTCGGCATGCCGGCCGATGTCGTTCTCCAGCCCCAGTCCTGATCATGACGGCGATCATTACCGCCAGTAATCTGCAGTTTGGCTATGGCACAACGCCGGTGCTCAGGGAGATCGATCTGAGTGTGCCCGCCGGTGAAATCTATGGACTGGTCGGCGCCGACGGTGCTGGCAAGAGCACGCTGCTGCACCTGATGGTGGGTCAGCTGGTACCGGAGAGCGGCACGATTCAGGTGCTTGGCCGTGCCCCCACCGATCCGGCCCTGCGCAGTGACCTGGCGTACATGCCGCAGGGTTTCGGTCTCTATCTCGATCTCTCCGTGCAGGAAAATCTGGAATTTTTTGCCGATCTGCATGGAATGGCACCTGAAAAAGCCAAGATA
>JBFEWO010000201.1:0-2740 GCA_041546305.1 Thiohalomonadaceae bacterium
AGCAAATCGTAGTGCAGGATGTGGACTGTCGCTATCGGCGGTGTTAGCACTACCGCGGTGGTGAAATCGATATGACCGCCTCCTACGCTGTCGATTTACCATCAATCGCCACATTTATCCGGATAAGTATCCGAGCAGGAGGAATCGATGGCTAGCAGCTATGAACGGCTTCAGCGGGCAATACGGATCCTGGAGTTTGGCAGTGGTTCGCTTCAGGAGCGACTGGCAGGTGCCTTTCGCACTGAGTTGCAGTATGTGGGGCCTGAGGGATTGGATGAAACCACTGCTTATGAGCTAGAACTGGTAAATGATGAGATGACCAAGGTCGAGGCAGAAGGTGACCTGGATAGCTTCGATATGTCAGTAGCCAGTATGGATGATATAGAGGCACAGGCATTGGTGGCGCAGATAAAGGCAATTTGTGACTCACTGACTGCGCGAGTGTAATGTCACATCTGCCTGGTTGCGTTGAGCCGCCACGTTCATTCCTCGCATCGATAACCGAGCAGATCGAGCCCCTCGGTCATGAAGTCCGCCAGTAACGGGGTGGCGATCAAATTGTGGACTGTTTGCTCATCCCAGGATTCCTGAGCATCGTTCAGGGCCTGTTGCCATTCGTCTGTCTCGTAGTCGCCACGCCCAAGCCACATCAGCGCGAGCAGTTCGCATGCCTGATCGGGCTCCAGATCGTTGATGGCATAAAGCATCTCCTGGTAGGAGAGGTCATCAATATGATCCGCCAGCACCTGGCGGCCCCAGTCATCAGCAGGGCTGTTCGGGACCTCGGGGATCACGACTCCCTCCTTGGCATGAAACTCATGCGCCTTGTTAATGAGAAAACACACGGTTTCCGGATTGGTTGAAAGCATTCCTTTCACTCCTGTAACGGAATTGGTCAGGTCCCAACATTTCCACCATAGTCTATATTAAGGATTATTAAAGCCCGTGGACGATACCGGAGGAACAGCTCGTCAGGAAGGGCATCCTGAGTGCTGTTCCACGTCAGGATGCGAATGTTCAGTTAACTTCGAACCAGGGGGTTTGGCAATGGCGTACAGCGAAGAGCTCATCCAGCAGACATGGGAGAAGGGCAGGGCGACCAATGACCGGGATGGTGATGAATGGCGTATGGACGAATGCGGTGCATGGATGCACCGTTCGAGTTACGGAAGCCCGGGCAATGAATTTGGCTGGCATATCATCAATGTCGTGGCTGGGGGAGAGGATGTAACCGATAACCTGCGGCCGTTTCATCGCGAGAATGCGTTCAATCGCAATTCTGGCAATGCCAGCTGCAAGGTGGTCGCTGACAGACAAGGGATCCCGCCGACGGCACGGGTCAGTTCAGCGGACAATATTGAAAGCTGAATGCAGAATTTGTCCCGCACAGGGAAGGCGGGCTTTAGCGGCGCAGCATCTTTCGCAAGCGGCTCAGTTTGTAGGTGTTGATAACATCACTGGCTTCCAGCCAGCCTCTTCTTGCCTGGTCGATGCCAAAGCGCATGTTATCGAGTCCGGTCGTATGATGGGCATCGGTGGCGATAGAAAACTTCAGACCCAGCTCCTTTGCGGCCTTACAGTGCGTGTCATTGAGATCCAGGCGGGAAGGTTGTGCATTGACCTCCAAGTGACAGCCTCGCTCTCCGGCCGCCAGGATCACGCGTTCCATATCGACATCATAGGGTTCCCGTTTGTTGATCAGCCTGCCGCTGGGATGGGCGAGAATGGTGCATAGGGGATTGTCCATTGCCCGAATTATGCGCTCGGTCTGTTTGCTGCGGGGCAGATGGAACTGGTAATGAACGGCACAGACGGTAAAATCCAGTTCCTTGAGCACCGTGTCCGGGAGATCCAGTTTTCCATCCTCGAGGATATCCACTTCGATTGACTTGAGAATGGTGATGTCGGGCAGCTCTGCGTTCAGTTTATCGATCGCCTCCAGCTGTTGGCGCAGACGCTTTTCATTCAGGCCTTTCGCCATGGTGACATGTTGTGAGTGGTCGTTGATGGAAATGTATTCGTAGCCTCGCTCTCTGGCGGCGTTGGCCATTTCCTTGACCGTATTTTTTCCGTCGGTGGCCAGGGTGTGGCAGTGCAGATCACCTCGAATCTGTTTCAGTTCAATGAGTTTGGGTAGTTCCCCTTTAAACGCTGCCTCGAACTCTCCACGGTTTTCCCGCAGTTCCGGCTCGATATAGGGCAGCCCGACGCTGGCATAGACCTCCTTTTCAGTTTTACCGGCAATGCGTTTGTCATTTTCAAAGACACCGTATTCATTTATTTTGTAGCCCTTTCTGACGGCAAGACGGCGAAGCTCGATGTTGTGTTCCCTTGACCCGGTGAAATATTGCAGCGCAGCACCGTAACTCACTTGCGGTAGTACGCGTAGATCCACATGGAGGCCTGAACGAAGCACTACCGTAGAACGTGTGGTCCCGTGGGAAATGACCTCGGTTACCTCGTCAAATTCGGTAAAGCGATGCATCACCGGTGAATTACCTTTTGCGGTCACCAGAATATCGAGGTCTCCCACTGTCTCCCGGCGGCGGCGAAAACTGCCGGCCACCGTTAGCTCCTTAACGCCATCTACCCCTTTGAGATAGCGACTGAGCGTCTCGGCGACTTCTTCGGCCGCATCCAGTCTCATCCGCTTGCTCTTGCCGGTAAAGTGCGCGATATGTTCAAGGATGCTTGCTTCTGTCTTTTCCCCAAAACCTTCCAGTTCATGGATTTTGCCATC
>JBFEWO010000098.1:0-10459 GCA_041546305.1 Thiohalomonadaceae bacterium
AAGGCACTGGAAGAATACAACGCCTTCGCCGGGCTGAAACAGGTCCGCCAGCCTGCGGGACTTGGCGCGAACGTTTATGAAGAACCACCCGAGTTTGAAGATTCCGACGAAGAGCGTATTGCCAAGATTACCAAGAAGGTGAATACCGCAAGGATCGAGGAGGCGATTCAAATGCTGAAGACCCATCTCGACTTTGACGACGAGACTCACCTGGTCGCTTCATTGGTGGCTCTTCAAGCAGAGCCGACGAAAGAAGCGCACCTGATTAATGTGATCAATGCCTTTAACGAATTGGGCGCACAGCAGGGCGCGGTGTTAACCTACGCCCCATATGTCGGACTTCTTTTGTACGATGATCCGTTTAGCTCGCGCTAATTGATTGGCACCACACAGTCAGGGTCAACATCGATATCCGGCCCTTTCACGACTCGGGTGCCAGCTTCGATCTCTTCATAAGTGGCATCCCTCACGGTCAGGATCTCAAGCTTAAAGACGAGATCTCGACCACAGAGTGGGTTGTTACCATCGACGGTAAGGGTTTCATCGTCCATACGTGTGACAAGGAATTCCTTGGTCTCACCCTTCTCGTTCTCCATGAGAATTTTCATACCGATTTCACGGTACTCTTCTGGCACATTTTCAATGCGATCGGTAAAGACCAGGTTCTCGTCACGCGCACCATAAATCAGGTTGCCGTCGATGGGTACCTCGATGACATCGCCTTGTCTCCGCCCCTGGAGCTGAGCGGTAACCTGCGTTGCCAGTACCTGGTCGGCGCCATGCACATAACTGATGGGAAACTCTACCGTTGATAGAACCTGACCGGTTTTTTCGTCGATGACCTTATAGTTCAGTTCGACGAATTTGTTGTCCTGGATTACTTCACTCATAGCTTTAGAAAATTGATGCGGCGAAGATCTTCACTTCGTCTTTTTCATAACCGATGACCATACGACCGAGCCATTCACCCTCTTTCGCTGTACTGCGTACTCTAAACAGACAGGTTACATGCTGGCCGCGGCGGATAAAGCCAAGAAAATCATACTCAGGATCAAGGTTACGCGCCAATTCACTCTTGGCAAACTGATTGCCTACTTCCACTTCATTCAAACCCAGTAGCAGGTCATAGGAAAAGTTGCGAATGAATTTGCCGTACTGCCCCTTGTTGGAATACTTGATGAGGTCATCAAAATACGGAAGAGCAATCGCCTTCAGCTCTTCATCGGTGTGGTCAATAATATTCATTTAATGCTCTTTATCGAGATTTATGCTGTTGATAAGCGTTACTCTATTATGCAAGAAACGCGGACACATACAAATAAAAAAGGCCAATAAAAATATTGGCCTTTTCAAAGCCAAACAGAAGTCCCAATAGAACTCCTGTTTGGTATTTGTTGCTGCTTAGGCTCCTTTAGCCTTCAGCGCTGCCAGCGCCTTGTCTTCGATATCACCTACCAGGTGATACAGAGGAGCTTTTTCCATGGTGTACTCGCCGGTCTTCGGGTCACGACGGGAAACGGTCAGTACATGCCAGTTCTCATCGTCAACCTTCATGGCATCACCACGGTAGTAGTAACCAGGCCAACGGGTCTCCTTACGGAACAGAGTGTGCTGCATAACAGCCTCTGAAGCGAGGTGACGGTGCTTCAACTCCCACGCACGCAGCAGTTCGTGGATGTTCTCAGCCGCGACCTTCTCCAGATCCTCTTCGAGGGTCTTCAGCTTCTTTAGACCGATGTTAAGCAGCTTCTCGTTGGTCATGTACTGAACCGTTACACCACCGGCGTACTCGTCCATCAGCTTCTGCAGACGGTCCAGACCCTGGCGCGGGTTGATGTAGTTGGGGTTAACACTACCGGCAACGATTTCATTGCGGTAGATCTTGTAGTGCTCCAACGGCTTGTAGATCTCGGCCTTGCGGCGCTCGATCTGTTCCTGGGACACACGAATACCCTCGGCCTTGCCGTCGTCGATGTACTTACAGGCGGCTTTGGCAGCCAGACGACCCTCGGTAAAGGAACCGGAAGAGAAGGCGTGCGGAGTACCACCAACGGCGTCACCGGCACCGAACAGGCCCTCAACGGTGGTCATACGGTTGTAACCCCAGAAGTACTCATCGGGTGAGATATCCTCAGGGCCAGAGCACCAGGCACCACAACCGGTAGCGTGGGAACCCATTACATAAGGCTCGGAGGTGGTCAGCTCGGGGTTCTCATACTTCGGGTTAACGTCTGTAGCGGCCCACAGTACTGCCTGGCCAACGGTCATACCCAGGAAGTTGTGCCAACCAATCTCTTCGAGATGGGGATCCTGGAACGCTTCCATGGTCACCATGTGGATGGGCCCCTTACCAGAAGCCACCTCATTGATGAATGCGTGGTTACGCAGGCAGGTAGGAATCGGACGGTGTGATACGTGAGAAGCCTCAACGTCCAGGTACTCTTTACCCACCATCTCCTGCAGAGCAGGGAACCACTTGGATTCGTACTCTTCACCATCACAGTTCTGGGTGTAGGTCTTCAGGTGCAGGAAGTAAGCACCAACCGGGCCGTAACCGTCCTTGAAGCGGGCCAGTACGATACGGTTTTCCATCTGAGTCATCTTGGCACCAGCGCCGATCATCAGACCGTAGGCGGAACCGGAAGACCAAGGGGCATACCATACACGACCCGCACCTTCACCGACGGAGCGCGGCTTGAAGATGTTGGACGCGCCACCGGCACCCACGATAACGGTCTTCGACTTGAAGACGTGGTAGTCACCGGTACGTACGTTGAAGCCAACGGCACCGGCAACACGGTTCTCCTTGGCATCATCCATCAGCAGGTGAGTAATGCAGATACGGTTGTAGACCTTGTCAGCAGACTTCTTCGCAGCTTCGGCAACGAGAGGCTTGTAGGACTCACCGTGAATCATAATCTGCCAGCGACCTTCACGCAGATAGGAACCGGTCTTGGGGTTACGCATGATAGGCATGCCCCACTCCTCGAACTGGTGTACAGCCGAGTCAACGTGGCGAGCCATATCAAACAGCAGGTCCTCACGCACCATCCCCATCAGGTCGATACGAGCGTAACGAACGTGATCTTCAGGATTGTTCTCACCGAAGCGGGTACCCATGTAGCAGTTGATTGCGTACAGACCCTGAGCCACGGCACCGGAGCGGTCGATGTTGGCTTTTTCAGCGATAACGATCTTCTTGTCCTGTCCCCAGTAACGGGCTTCGAATGCCGCACCGGTACCACCAAGGCCTGCACCGGCAACCAGGATATCGATATTGTCTTCTACAATAGTTTTGTAAGCCATTAGTAGTACACCCCTGCTTTCATCTCCAGACCATTGGACTCGAGGGTGTGGATATCACCATCATCGAGCCGAATGTATTTTGGTTCGTTATACAGCAGCTGACTGTCACGCTGCTCCTTGCTGGGAGCAGGCACACTACGGAGCTGGGGAATGTGCTTGCCCCACGGCTTGGTGGTGATCGGCGCCAGCAGGTTCAGGTCGGTCTCGCCATTGCGCGATTTAATGCGCCAGGCAATAACACCTTTCTCCTCGTCACGGATAACCCGTACCGAGTGACCCAGCGGAGCGAAGTCCGCATAACCACGCACGTCAATCGCGTGGTGCGGGCACGCTTTAACGCAGGAGTAACACTCCCAGCACATGTTAGGTTCGATGTTGTAAGCACGGCGATAAGTCGTGTCGATGTGCATGATATCTGACGGGCAGATATCCACACAGTGGCCACAGCCGTCACAACGCGTCATATATACGAAAGTTGGCATGTCAGTTTCTCTCTTATATTTTGTTGTTCAGTTGTAACGACTCAGTAGTGGCGTGGTTTTTCACGCTTGATGCCAAGTCCCATGTATGGCGGGTTGGTACCCATATACTCAGGAATGTCAGGGTAGCGTGCCTGCAGGGCAGGATCAGTCAGCTCACCCACATCAGGCAGGTTCTCCTGTGAGCCGTCAGCCTTGGTTATCTTCTTCTGATAGGCCGCGGCCGGCTTGAAGAACATGTGAGCGAACTTGGACCACAGTACGGTGCTGAACAGGGTGGTGCTGGAGGCAACGAGCAGGGCAAAGAATATCCAGCCGGCAGTGCTGCCTTGCGTCGCGGACCACAGCAGTGCAAACGTCGCGGTCGCAAGCAGAGACACGATAAAGATGTCAGCGCGTGCCAGTTTGTACCAGGACTTGCCCTCTGAAGAGACATCAACTCGGATAAAGAACCAGAACCAGTAGCCGCCAAAGCACAGCATTGCCGCACCCAGGTGCCACAGCATCGGCCAGATACCTGCTGAAGCTTCTGTCGGATTAGCAAAGATCAGGGTTGCCGTAGAGACAACGAAGATAATGAATCCGTACATGGTGAAAAGGTGGGAGATACGACGTTGCGGGTTAGCAAACTCGGACGATGTCAGTACTTCACTGGTAACTGTCTGGATGGCAAGACCCATCTTTTGACCGCCGCTGACGGTACGCCTTGCATTCTTTTGTGCCTTTTGTGCATTCTCAAAAAAGTATTTGGCACTTTTCTTGTGAATCGTATCGATAATTGTGCCCGCAATAACCATCAGAACCATCACAATGATGTATATCTGCATGGCTATCGGCGGAATAAATCCGGAAAGCTCACTAAAGGGATTGATACTTATCATCGTCTCCTCTCCTGGGAAATTAGTGTTGTCGCCGTTGATGATAAAGACCTGCATACGACTACGCTAATTAGCAATCCTTGTGAGATGATTAGTGGGGTTAATGGCAGGAGCCTGCCACTGGTGAGAACTCAGCTCCGAGTCACTGCAGGCGTTCGCCAGGCACCGGAAATGAGGGGTAGATGCACAGCTCAAGCGCTATGGCGGCGATGCCAGGGAGCCTGAACCGCCTACCCTCTGTAAATAAGGAGGGCCATGAGATGACAGGCCTTCACACGGCCCCAGGCATGACTCAATCGGACTCAGGTTGATCGTCGGAACTCTTTCTAATAATGCGGAAATCCTGACAAGGGTACTCACCGGAAGGTCACTTATTACGGCGATGCTCTTCCTTTAATACGATCTATAATTTTCGACTGCTTTACCAATATCAATCATAATGTCAATCTATGCCCAACCAGAATAATTCTATGGCCAATTGCGTTGAAAACCGAAGTATTGACCTAGATCAATCTGGAAACGGTTATGAAACATTTGGTATATTAGTATATTCCGATAGTATTAATGCGATATTACGGCCGGGGAAAGGAGCAACCAGCAGGTTGTTTTCTCCTCGGCTTTTCAGTTCCAGTAAGCCGAGAGCAGAGATCATATGAGCGTAAGCGAAACTGCCAAAGTCCTGGCCGAGGGTAGAACCGAGGTCAAAAACACTACCTGTTACATGTGTGCCTGCCGCTGCGGTATCCGCGTACACCTGCGTGACGGTGAAGTACGTTACATTCAGGGTAACCCTGATCACCCACTGAACAAGGGTGTAATTTGCGCCAAGGGTTCCTCAGGCATCATGAAGCAGTACTCCCCTGCCCGCCTGACCAAGCCGCTGAAGCGCAAGGAAGGTGCCCTTCGTGGTGACGCCCAGTTCGAGGAAATCAGCTGGGATGAAGCCTTCGATATGTTGGAAGAGCGCCTTGGCAACATCCGCGCCACCGACCCGAAGAAATTCGCCCTGTTCACCGGCCGCGACCAGATGCAGGCCCTGACCGGCCTGTTCGCTAAGAACTTTGGTACCCCCAACTACGCTGCTCACGGTGGTTTCTGCTCGGTCAACATGGCCGCAGGCATGATCTACACCATCGGCGGCTCCTTCTGGGAGTTCGGTGGCCCGGACCTGGAACGCTCCAAGCTGTTCGTGATGATCGGCACCGCCGAGGACCATCACTCCAATCCGATGAAGATCGAACTGTCAAAGTTCAAGCGCAACGGCGGCCGTTTCATCTCCATCAACCCGATCCGTACCGGCTACTCGGCTATCGCCGACGAATGGGTACCCATCAAGCCCGGCACCGACGGTGCGCTGCTGCTGGCGATCATCCACGAGATCATCAAAACCGGCCTCTACGACCGAGAATTCCTGGTGCAGTACTCCAACTCTGCCGAGTTGGTGAACCTCAACCCGAAAAGCAGCGAGTTCGGCATGTTCGTCCGCGCCGAGGTGCCGGAGGAGGAGGGCTGTTTCGACCCGCAAAACAAGCTATGGTGGGACCGCAACAGCAACAAGGCCGTGGTCTGCCGCACCAAGGGTGCTGATCCGCGCCTGCTGGGAGAGTTCACCCTCGAGGATGGTACCCCGGTCAAGCCGGCCTTCCAGTTACTCAAGGAGCGTGTTAACCAGTACACCCCCGAGTGGGCCGCCAACATCACCGGTATCCCGGCCGAGACCATCCGCCGTCTGGCCCATGAGATGGGAATCACCGCTCGTGACGAGAAGATCGAGCTGCCTATCGCCTGGACCGACGTGTGGGACAATGAGCACCAGTCCGTTACCGGTAACCCAGTTTCCTTCCACGCCATGCGTGGCCTAGCCGCTCACTCCAATGGCTTCCAGACCATTCGTGCGCTGTCGATCCTGATGTCTATCCTCGGCACCATCGACCGCCCCGGCGGCTTCCGCCACAAGGCACCGTTCCCCCGTCCGATCCCGCCCTGCCCCAAGACCGGCAAGAGCTGGGACGACGTACAACCCAACACCCCGCTCAACGGCATGCCGCTGGGCTGGCCGGCCGATCCGGACGACCTGTTCGTCGACGAGAACGGTGGCCCGATCCGTATCGACAAGGGCTTCTCCTGGGAGCATCCGCTCTCCGTCCACGGCCTGATGCACAACGCCATCACCAACGCCTGGCGCAAAGACCCCTACGGCATCGACACCCTGTTCATCTTCATGGCGAACATGGCGTGGAACTCCACTATGCACACCGACGATGTGCGCAAGATGCTGAACGATAAGGACGAGAACGGCGAATATAAGATCCCGTTCCTGGTCGTGGCCGACGCGTTCCAGTCCGAGATGGTGGCCTTTGCCGACCTGGTGCTACCCGACACCACCTATCTGGAGCGTCATGACGTCATGTCCATGCTGGACCGTCCGATCTCCGAGTACGACGGCCCGGTCGACTCCGTCCGTATCCCGGTGGTACCGCCGATGGGTCAATGCAAACCGTTCCAGGAGGTGCTGATTGAGCTGGGCTCCCGCCTCAAGCTCCCGGCCTTCACCAAGGAAGACGGTTCACGCAAGTTCCGCGATTACCCAGACTTCGTCACTAACTTCGAGACCGCACCGGGCTCCGGCATCGGCTTCCTCGCCGGCTGGCGTGGCAAGAGCGGTGAGAAGGACATGAAGGGCGAGCCCAATCCGGACCAGTGGAAGATGTACGAGAAGAACAACTGCGTCTACCACTACCACCTGCCGAAGTCCTACCAGTACATGCGTAACTGGAACCAGGGCTACCTGCAGTGGGCCCAGGAGCACTCCCTGACCCGCTACGACGAGCCGATCAACATCCACATCTACTCCGAGGTGTTGCAGAAGTTCCGTCTGGCCGCCCAGGGCAAGAGCCAGGGCAAGCAGCCGCCGCAGAACCTGCGCAAGCGAGTGGAGACCTACTTTGATCCGCTGCCGTTCTACTACGAGCCGATCGAGGGCCAGCTGTCCGACAAGCACAAGTATCCGCTGAACGCTGTCACCCAGCGTCCGATGGCGATGTACCACAGCTGGGACAGCCAGAACGCGTGGCTGCGCCAGATCCACACCTACAACTTCCTCTACGTCCATCCGCAGACCGCGAAGTCTGCCGGCATCGAGGACGAGGGCTGGATGTGGGTCGAGTCCATGCACGGTAAGGTCCGCTGCCTCTGCCGCTACTCCGAGGCAGTCGAGCCGGGCACCGTCTGGACCTGGAACGCCATCGGTAAGGCCTCCGGCGCCTGGAATCTTGACGGCAGCGCCAATGAATCCAAACAGGGCTTCCTGCTCAACCACGTGATCAGCGAGGAGCTGCCCGCCAACGAAGCCGGCGAGCACATCTCCAACTCCGATCCGGTCACCGGTCAGGCAGGCTGGTTCGACGTGCGTGTACGTATCTACCCGGCAGGTGCCGACGAAGAGAAGGTTACCTTCCCGCAATACGACACCATGCCCGCCGTACCCGGTACCCCGAAACGTCGTCCGTGGCAGAGCTACTTCGCCGGACTGTTTACCCGCAAGGGAGAATTCTAATGACCCAGTTAGCACTCGTTATCGACCTTAACGTGTGCGTAGGCTGCCACGCCTGCGTTACCAGCTGTAAGCAGTGGAATACCTCCGGCCAGGCCGGCCCGCTGTTCGATGACAACCCGTTCACCAAGGATCCCACCGGTACTTTCTTCAACCGTGTGCAGACCTATGAGATCGGCGAGTTCCCGAAGACCGAAACCCTGCACTTCCCGAAGAGCTGCCTGCACTGCGAGGATGCGCCCTGCGTACCGGTGTGCCCCACCGGTGCCAGCCACAAGCGCAACGAAGATGGCATCGTGCTGGTGGACTACGACAAGTGCATCGGCTGCAAGTACTGCTCCTGGGCCTGCCCTTACGGCATGCGCGAATTCGACGAGCAACAGAAGGTAATGAAAAAGTGCACCCTCTGCGTCGACCGCATCTACGACGAGACCCTGGACGAGCGCGACCGCAAGCCCGCCTGTGTGCTGGCCTGCCCGACCTCGGCCCGTATCTTCGGCGACGTGCACGACCCGGACTCCGATGCCTCTGTGGCCATCCGCGAGCGTGGCGGCTACCAGCTGATGCCCGAGTGGGGCACCAAGCCGGCCAACCACTACCTGCCGCGTCGCAAGACCCAAATGAGCATCCACGAGGACGAACTGGTGCGTGTGGATAATCCGCTGAAGAAAGAGGATATCCGTCACGAGACCAGCAAGGACGTCTCCCTGGACGACTGGTTGATGTAATTGATACGGGGAGGGGTGGCCCGGTGCCACCCCACCAAGAAACGAATCTGGAGTTAAAACGATGCACCCGACATTTTCGGTCATTTTCCTCACAACCCTCATCGGGGTGGGTCAGGGCCTGTTCCTCGCCCTGTTCACCGAGCAGAGCTACTCGGCGGCAAAGCTGCTTCCTGCTCAGGACAGCAGCTTCTATGTCACCGGCAGCTTCATCGCCCTGGCCTTCCTCGTCGGCGGCCTGATTGCCGCGATCGGCCACCTGGGCAAGCCCATCTACATGATCACCCGCGCCTGGCGTGGGGTGACCCGTTGGCGCACCTCCTGGCTCTCCCGTGAGCTCATCCTGATGCCGGTGGTCATGGGCCTGGTCTTCCTCTACGGTGTGTTCCACTACTTCGGCCTGGATGCCGACCTGTTCGGCGCACCGGAACTCAGCGGCCAGCTGACCCTGGTGCTCGGCACCATTGTTTCCGCCGCGGTGTTCGCCCTGTTCATTGCCACCGGCATGATCTACGCCAGCATCAAGTTCCTGCAGGAGTGGGCCTGCTCGCTAACGGTCATTAACTACACCCTGCTCGGTGGCGCTTCCGGCTTTACCCTGGCCGCTGCCTACGCGGCCTATACCGCACCGGAACTGGTCAGCTTCTACGCGACTTGGGCGATGATCATCACCGCCGCCGCACTCATCACCCGCGGTGGTTCACTGATCCGCAACGCCCGTATCAAGTACAAGTCGACCATCCAGAGCGCCATCGGCGTGCGCCATACCAAGGTGCAGCAGAAGTCCATGGGTATGATGGGCGGCTCCTTCAACACCCGTGAGTTCTTCCACGGAGCGAGTGCCGTCTTCTTCAAGTCTGTTAAATGGATCTTCCTGATACTGGTCTTCCCCGTCCCGCTGCTACTGCTGTGGGCCGGCATGGAAGGCGACAAGGGCCTGCTGCTGATGGCCTTCATCGTCCAGTACGTCGGCCTGCTGTTCGAGCGCTGGTTCTTCTTCGCCCAGGCCAACCACCCGCAGAACCTGTACTACCAGACCGTGTAACGGTCTCCCCTCTGCGGAACGAAAAAGGGCGCCAGATGGGGCGCCCTTTTTTATTGCCTAGTTTCCTTATGCCCCTATCCGAGCTTCCTATTACCCCGACAAAATCCACTGTTGTATAGTCATGGCAGCCAATATTCGCTCTCCCGCGCATGAAGCCACCGACCGGGAGTGAAGACAAGAATTTCCAATAATAAGGAGTTAACAGATGATCAAGCCTGTCGGTTCTGATGAACTCAAACCACTCTTTGTCTACGAGTCAGACAAGCACGATGCCCTGAAACACGAAGCAGAAACCCTGCCGTCCATTCTGCTCAGCTCCCAGGCTGCCGCCAATGCCGTGATGATGGGTAGCGGATATTTTAGCCCGCTGCCGGGCTACATGAACGTGGAAGACGCCATGGGCGCCGCCGAGAGCATGATCCTGACCAACGGCGATTTCTTCCCGGTGCCAGTGATGAACCTCACCACCAAAG
>JBFEWO010000123.1:0-8197 GCA_041546305.1 Thiohalomonadaceae bacterium
ACCCCCTCGCCTTGCGGATGGCGGATCCCAACGCGCCAGGGTTTGCCGTCCTTGCTGCCGATGGCACGCAGGTCGCCACCGGCGTTGATGATCGCATTGTGGATACCAAATTCGCGCAACCGCTCGATGGCGAGATCCACCGCGTAACCCTTGGCGAAGGCGCCGAAGTCGAGCTGCACGGCGGAATTGGACGAACGCAGCAGGTCACCTTCCAGCGTCAGGTCATCCATGCGCGGAGCGGCGGCAACCCACTTTTCAATCTCAGCCTTGGCAGGGGGTGGTCCGTTGGGGCGGCCATCACTCTGGAATCCCCACAGATTCAACAATCCGCCGATGGCCGGATCGAACAGTCCTTCACTCTGCTGCGACAGCACCGTTGACTGTTCAATGATGGGAATTAATGAGGGAATAACCTTGACCGTTTCACCGGCGGCAATGGCCTTGTTGATCTCCACCAAGGGACCAGGTTTCCAGGCGTGCCACTCGTGATGCATGCGCTGAAAATCCTGAGTGATGGCCGCAACGGCCTTCTCTTCCTGTCGGGTGTCGGCACCCCAGATGCTGATGTCTACCAGCGTGCCAAACACATAGACCTGGTAAGTATTGGCTGAGGGCGGGTTCGAACACCCTGCCAGCACTCCCAGTACAAACAGGATGGCGAAGAATTTTTTCATCGACAGGATTCCTTCAGGCAAACAACACCGCCGCATGAATGGCGACGAGCAACGCAATCTTACCCCATCGCCTGCATCAATGCTCTTCCCTACGGGGTCAGTGACGTAGTCCGCTTACCTGACGAACCTCGGAAGGATTTGATGACAGCAGGCCCATGCCATGCAGATCGCAGACCCTGTAGGAGACTGCCTGTGGCAGGGATTCGAGGGTTCCGCCTTCGGCGATGGTATCGTACAGCAGGGCGTGTTTATCGATTTGGCTGCCGACAACAAAGTCGACGCCAAAATCGCGCCACTCTTCCAGCCAGGGCACCTGCGGACCGTAGAGCACCACCCGGGCCTCCGTGGCCAACTCCAATATCCGCGGCAGCGTCTTGTCGGCCACACTCTGTCCACTGACAAAGACCCAATCCATCTTGGAGAGCATGACCTCCGTGGCTGGATCAAGTGCCCCTTCCCGTCCCGGCAAAAAGGTCAACTCCGGTGCTTCCTTCATCCGGGCGAAGGGATTTTCCGCGGCCACCACAGCGACATGCTGGCCGGCCAAGCGAGGAACAAACCACTCCATGGCATTGGAAAGCGCCTGGCGCCCACGAAACAGTCCCCCCTCGTGATAGACCATATCCGCTTCTCGATTGATCGCCGCATTGATCGCCGCCAGACCGATGGATGCCTGTTGCCGATCCCATTTGCGTACCCACAGCGAGAGTTCGGCAAGGGAACGGCCCGCCAAAGGTGCCTGGCTTTCACGCCACCCCTCACCCTTGCCGGTGGTTTCCCCAATACCGATGGAGCCCGCTTCACAAACAGTCCAGTGAAGTCCAAGCAATACCCGCTCGACCTCGATCTGCAAGTTCGCATAATCGAGCAACAGATCGTAAAGTTCGTCGCGAGTGCCCATCACTCAGCTCCAGACGTCGGCGGGTGCCAGAAGCCGCTCGACCGGTTTGCCACCGAGTAAATGCTCCTCGATGATCGCTGACACGTCTTCCTTGGTAACACCGGTGTACAGAATCCCTTCGGGGTAGACCAGAATGTTGGGCCCGAGGCCACAGGGACCGAAGCAGCCGGTGTTGGTCACCGCAAAGCGGTCGAACAGGTTGCGCTCCTGCATTTGCATCCAGAAGGTTTCACCCACTTCGGCACAACCGCGTTCGGAGCAGGAACCGCGCGGATGACCGGCGGGACGGGCCTGTTGGCACAGGAATACATGTTTCTCGGGTTTTGGCATTGGATCACCTCACGCGGCAGCGGGTTCGTGAACGTGACAGTTCTTGGGACAGACCTTGGAGCAGGCCATGCAACCGATACAATCCATTGCGTCAGCGACAGCCATCACCATCGCGGTATCGTCGTCAAAATCGTCATCGTCATCATCGTCTTCCATCTCACGCTCAACCAGGTCGAAGACCTTGCGTGGACAGACCTTGAAGCAACGGCCGCAGCCGATGCAGTTTTCCTGTTTCAGATCCATGATGAACTGGGGAGTCCAGCTGGTTCCGCCCCGGGTCACCCCGGTAATCATTTCACTCATTTTCTTTCCCTCCCCCTGTTAATGGGGAAAACGTTATCAATAATTGTGCGCTAGCTGACCGTTCAGGATTTAGCGGCTTTCAGCTGCTTCTCCGCCTCTTCCCAGGCCTGACAGGCCTCGAAGGTAGATTTGGTCAATTCGGGAAGTTCGCGATAGGCTGACGGCAGACGATCCTCCACCAGATCGTGCACCTGGCCTGCCCACTCAGTAGCAATGCGCTTGAGTTTTTTGACCTGCTTTTCCAGATCTTTCAGCTCGTCTTCAGTCATGTTTTTCTCCTGCAAAGTCACAAAGACCTTTGAACCTTGAACTTGATTACAACCCTGCCACCTTGGAGTGGCTGCCGACCAGTTCCAGGGCGATGGACAACACCTTGTCGGCCTCGTCTTTCATTTTCGACAGGCTGGCAAAGCCGAAGCGATGCACATCGCGCAGGGAGCGATCGTGAACCACCAGCTTGCCGACGGTGATCAGCGCACGACCAAAGCCTTCATGGGTGAGATTGAGCAACGGCACCGCCATCAGGCCACACTCCTTCTCGATCAGCGTGGCGATCGCGTTGTAGTACGCCTTGATGCGGGCAATAACAATCTCGTCCGGATCGCCCACCACCGGAATCTCCCGCTTGCGCTCCTTGGTCAGGACATACGGGTCGAGGACCTCACCGTCACTCATCCCCTCGAAGGTGTCGTAGGTATCAATGGCCCGCATCTGCTTGGCCATCTCCTTCATGAAATCCGTTTCCAGCACCGGATCGTTCAAATCAACGACTAGTTCACTCATGATCTTCTCCTCAACATGAATTCCGCTTACTTCGTTATTCCGGCATCAGCCGGAACCCTATAGTTTTTTCCGAGTCCGGATCCGGGGTAGCGATACCGCGTTGTCATTCGCACCACCCTTCCTCCTCCATCTCATCGAAACGGTCGGCGGATTTTTCCTCACGAGCTTCCAGTGCACGTGCCAGCCATCCGCTCGGCCCGTTTTTCATCTGCTGCTGCAGTTCAGCCAGAATCTCACTGATCGGACTGCCGTACTGCAGCTTCATTGGCTGGATACCCAGTGACACCAATTGACGCACTGCCGAGGGACCCACCGCCAGGCTATAGACGGCGATGCAGTCAGCCAGCACAACAAATTTGTCGACCAGCTTGTTCTCGTTGCCATCCTGGTCGAGCTTGCCAAACTCAGCCACCTCGAGCAGTGCGCTGCCATCTGCATTGATACGGTAGATGGCAAAACGCTCTGCCGAACCGAAATGCTGGTTAATGTTCTTCAGGTCGTCAGTGGCAAAAGCTACCTTCACTGCAGGCTCATCCTTCATGGTGCGATCACCCTGGTTGCCCTTAGTGTCGAGTACCCGCAACTGTCTCTGCATGCTCATGAGTCGCAAGCTCCCATTCACTGTCCCGCTTCTGTGCCAACACAGAACGGTAGGGTTTGATTTCGTGATGGTGGTGATTGGCCAGCAGCAGGTTGGCCAGATCAAACATCGCCTGGCGGCTGCCGCGATACCCTACCCAGACCCGCTGATAGCCGCCGATCAGGTCATACTGGGGAAAGCCCATCCGCTGCAGCGGCAAACCGAGACGCTCGGCTGAGGCCGCCAGATGCGAGTTGCCGAGCAGCAGTTCCGCACCGGCCTCTCGCGCCATGCGCTCCAGGTCTTCCAGGTCACCCACCTTGACCTCAGCGATGGGCAGCGTTTCGACGGCCGGGCCACGGGCACTGGTTACCGCCACAACCACCTCGGCGCCCATGCCGTGGAGGAAGTTGGTCATCGCCAGCAGCTCGTCCGGCTCGCCGGCGATGGCCACACGGGTCTGGCCCAGCATGAAATGGCAGTCGACCATCGCATCCTGCAACTGGGCACGCTGATGTTCGATCTTCGACGGCACCGGCCGTTCGGCGATCCGGCTCAGGGTATGGACAAAGGCATCCATGGCATCGAGGCCCATCAGCGAATCGAAACGGTACTCGGGCACGCCGGTCTTCTTGCTCAGCCGATCGGCGGCCTTGCTCAGGGAGGGGCCGATAACCAGAGTCGCCACCGAGTCGCCCATCAGCTTGAGCTCGCTCACCGGCGTCCCGCCAATGGTCAGCGGATTGAAATCGTTGGGGGTAAGGTGACCGTCGAGGGCATCGGAGACATCCGGCAGCAGCAGCGGCCGCAACTCGAAGGCCTCCAGCAGTTCTTTTACGGTTTCCAGATCGCCGGGGGTCAGGCTGGGGCTGGGCAACACGTTGACCTGGCGGCGGCGCCGTCCGGGCACGCTGCCGGCTTGCTCCGCACTCGGCACCAGGGTGTCGACCATGGCGGCGACCGCTGCGGCATAGCCGGTTTCCAGGCTGCCGACGTAATCGGGCGTATTGACCGCTACCACCGCGGTACTTTCAAACTCCGGGTACTTGAGACGGAACTCTTTGACCGCCCGATGGATATCCGTGCCCTGAGTCTCGGACAGTCCGGTGGTCACCAGGCCGATGCACTCTGGGGCATTTTTGGCGCAGATGGTCTTCAAGCCCTCGATGATGTTCTCGTCGGCCCCCATCACGGTGCTGACCTGCTCCATCGCCGTGGTCTGCAGCGGAATGGGCTCGCGGAAGTGGCGCACGAACATCACCTTGGCGAATGCGGTACAGCCCTGCGAGCCATGCATCATCGGAATGGAACGGTTGAGCCCGAGGAAGGCCAGCGCTGCGCCAAGCGGCTGAGAGGTCTTGAGTGGGCTGACCGAGAGGGCCTTGTTGCGCTTGATGATGGTTGCCATTTATTTCGCCTCCCCGGTTGCGCTCCAGGGTGAGGGACGGCGCACAGCCTCCCACACCGGACTTTCAATGGTCAGTGCCAGCTGACGGGCCAGCTCCAGCATCCCTTCGTAACCGGCGTAGCCGAACTCGCGCTCCTGGTTGATATCGAGGAACGGCACCCGTGCCTTGAGGGCGGTATACATATTGCGGCCACCGGCGATCAGCACGTCGACCTGGTAGTCGTAGACGGTGTCGAGCAGCGCACGGGGATTGCCGTCCTCGAGCATGCGCGCCTCCTCACCCATCAGTTCACGGATACGCGCCTTGTCCTCTTCGGTGGATTTCTTGGTGCCGGTGGCCACCACCTCCATGCCGAGATCCTGCAACGCCGAGATCACCGACCAGGATTTCACCCCGCCGGTATAGAGCAGTGCCCGCTTGCCGCGCAGACGCTCACGCCACGGCTCGAGCAGTGCGTCGATGCGTGACTCCTCGCGACCGATGAGTTTTTCCGTACGATAGGCCAAGTCGTCATCACCAATGAGGCGGGCAAAGTCGCGTAGCGCCTGGGAGGTGTCGCGAACACCATAGAAACTGCCCTCGAACCAAGGGGTGTCGTAGCGCTCCTGCAGCTTGCGTGCAACGTTAATCATCGCCTTGGAGCAGACCATCATATTGGCCTTGCTGCGATGCATGGTCTGGATCTCGCGAAAGCGCGAATCGCCGGAGAGGGTCGCCAGCACGCGCAATCCCAGCTCATCGAATAGCGGCGTGACATGCCACAGCTCGCCGGCAATGTTGTACTCGCCGACAAGAGCGATATCGTGCACCGCGTGTTCGCGCTCCAGCGCCGCAGGCGGCAGCGGGTCGGGCTCCCGGGTACCGATGACATGCTTCACCATCGTCTCACCGGCGATGCGGTTGCCCAGGTTCTTGGTGCCGTAGAAACCGGCGCCATCCACCGGCACCACCGGTACGCCCCACTTTTCCGTCGCCGCCTTGCAGACCGCATCCAGATCGTCGCCGATGAGTGCCGGTACGCAGGTGTTGTAGACGAAAACCGCCGCCGGGGAATGGCTATCGATGGCCTGCTTGATCGAGTGAAACAGCCGCTTCTCGCCACGGCCCATAATGACATCCTGTTCGGTCAGGTCCGTGGTCATACCGATCTTGTAGAGGGTCGGGCCGGAGGAGCGGGTACCGCGGTTGTCCCAGGAGGAGCCGGCACAGGCGATGGGCCCGTGAACGATGTGGGCCACATCGGCAATAGGTAATAAAGCGATTTGTGCCCCATCGAAGGCACAGCCACCGGCGGTGGCACCGGGCTTGGGTTTGGCGCAGCCTGACTTCTCTTTTTTGTTATGAGCGCAGGCTGGCTCATCCAGTAGTGCGGCGATATCTTTTGGCTGCATCGTGACACCTGTCGTCTGTAGGGTGTTGTGATACTACAGAGCAACCCTCATGCCACTTTGCAACGCATTGTTTTTACAACAAAACCTTGAGACAGACTTTGTCGTATTTGTGACAATCCTTCCAGTAATGGGATAAAAAACACAGTAGTCGCATACTCAGGTTTTACCCCATTCCCAAACCGATATCAGTGTCTACAATTCAAAAACTTGGATTTATGAAGAAGATGACGTGAATGTCGGAGAAAAATGGATGAGCAGGAGCAATGAGGCCGTATTTGAGAATACCAGTACCTCTCTGGAATCCCCGAAACCGCCAGCACCATTAGTCGATCTCCTCACGGGAACAGGCATCATTTTCAATGGCAAGCAACCTTGGGATATCCAGGTTAAGGATGACGAGGTTTACAGTCGAATTCTGGCCAACGGCTCACTCGGCTTTGGCGAAGCCTATATGGATGGTTTATGGGAGAGTGAGCAGCTCGATGAGCTGTTTACCCTCCTCCTGTCACACAACATCAATGAAAAACTGCGTGGCTGGATGCGGCTGCGACTGCTCGGCGAGGCAGCGCGGCGTACCTTTTCCAATCCTCAGTCCTACCGTCGGGCCTTCCGGGTGGGTGAGCACCATTACGACACCGGCAATGATATCTTCGAGGCGATGCTGGATCCGACAATGAGCTACTCCTGCGGCTACTGGTCCAGGGCCAACACGCTGGAGCAGGCACAACTGCACAAGCTGGAACTCATCTGCAAGAAACTCGAACTCAAGGAAGGCGAATGGCTGCTCGATATCGGCTGTGGCTGGGGCGGGTTGGCTCGTTATGCTGCCGAGCACTATGGCGTGGCGGTAACCGGTATTACGGTTTCACGTGAACAGCTGCGATTGGCGCGAGAGCGCTGTGCGGGTCTGCCAGTGAATATCGAACTGATGGACTACCGTGACCTGAAAGGCAGTTTCAACAAGATCGTCTCTGTCGGCATGTTCGAGCATGTCGGCCCGAAAAATTACTCCGTCTTCTTCGATACCGTACAACAGCTCCTGGCGGACGACGGCCTGTTCCTGCTCCATACCATCGGCGACTACAGTACCGACCAACATAGCGACCCCTGGATTGACAAGTACATTTTTCCCAATGGAAAACTCCCCTCCGTAAAACAAATCGCCACGGAAGTCGAAGGACGATTCCTTATCGAGGACTGGCACAATTTTGGCCCCGACTACGATCGAACCCTGATGGCCTGGTGGGATAATTTTGATGCCGCCTGGCCACAATTGAAGGGAAAATACGACGAGCGTTTTTACCGCATGTGGAAATACTACCTGATGAGCTGTGCCGGCTTTTTCCGTTCCAAACAGGGACAATTGTGGCAGCTGGTGTTGAGTAAGCGGGAAAGGAAGGGGGGGTATCGGTCAGTACGGTAATACGTGTTGCTTCTCAACAGTTGAATTAGATGCGGGGGGCTGCCCCGCGCGCAGGTCACTTTCTCTTGCGCGGCCAAGAGAAAGTAACCAAAGAGAAGGCCGCCCTCTGCCTCGCCCTTCGGGTTCCCTGTGCTGCATTCGGCACATCCCTGTGCCTCACCCTGCGGGCGGCTAGCGCCGTGCAAAACGGCTTTCCTGCCGTTTTGTCTCGCTCCGGGAGGGCTTTGCAGACAGGCCTTCCCTGGCCTGACTGCAAAGTTGCGCGCGTCCTGCGCGCAACCCTACGGGCTGTTCCTCCCTCCACTGCGATGCTCGGCGAAGCAGGAAGGGAGATTGTTCGTGCCAGCATCTTACTTTTCTAGTTCAAAAAATACTGAGGTTTAACGAAGCGGTTTTCTTCCCG
>JBFEWO010000147.1:0-6861 GCA_041546305.1 Thiohalomonadaceae bacterium
CCCAGGGGCATGAGGCGGTTGCTGGTTGGGGATTGCGTGGCAGTGCCCACCGGGCAATTCGTTATGCCAGGCAGCACGGGCTTACCTACCTTGCGCTGGAAGATGGTTTTCTTCGGTCGCTCTCACCCGGTAAAGGGGAAGCTCCGCTCTCCATGGTAATCGACGATGTTGGTATTTATTACGATGCTACCCGTGCCTCACTTCTTGAAAAACTGATAGCCCAGCCGCTGAGCCCGAAGGAGATTAGTCGTAGCCAATGCTTAATATCGCGATGGCGGGAGGGCCGGGTCTCCAAGTACAACTATCAGCGGGACGGGAAGCTGCCGGAATCTATCAACAAGAATAAAAAAGCCTCGGCACAACCTGAGTACGGGGGATATGTCCTGGTAGTGGATCAGGTCCGGGGGGATGCCTCCATCAAATATGGTCAGGCAGATGAGACGAGTTTTCAGCGCATGATCGAGGCAGCGCTATTTGAGAACCCCACCAGCACCATTGTGGTCAAGTCTCATCCGGAAGTTATCTCTGGCAATAAACGTGGTCATCTCGACCTGGATGCCTTATCAAGCCATCCCCGTGTGACGGTGCTGACCGATGACCTTCATCCATCCACTTTCCTGGAGCAGGCCGAAGCGGTCTACGTGGTTACCTCCCAAATGGGGTTTGAAGGACTCATTTGGGGGAAGGCTGTTCGCACTTTCGGCATGCCGTTTTATGCCGGATGGAGCCTGACGCAGGATGAGCTACCCGCACCTGAACGACGCGGAACTGCCACGATAGAGCAGCTTGTTCATGCGACATTGATTGCCTATCCACGTTACATCAACCCAGAAACGGGAAAGGTCTGCGAGGTGGAGGAGGTGCTTAAACACCTGGCCTTGCAGCGAAGGATGCGCGGGCGTTTTCCTCGACAGATCCATGCCAAAGGCTTTTCATGGCTAAAAAAACGCCATGTGCGACGTTTTTTTGCAGGATCGTCGGTGCATTTCTGTCGCCAGAACGAACTTATTCCGGATGGAGAAACCGTGGCACTTTGGGGCTCCGATTCATCCTCGGCTACGGCGGTCGGGGATGGAAATATCATTCGCGTTGAGGACGGTTTCCTCCGTTCGGTGGGGCTGGGAGCAGAGCTGGTTCGCCCCCTATCCTGGGTGATGGACCAGCGGGGGATCTATTATGACGCCACACGCCCTTCAGACCTGGAACACCTGCTGCAGACCGGTGAGTTCGACGCTGCATTGTGTGCTCGCGCCTCGCGCCTGCGGCAGCGTATCGTTTTACAAGGGCTGAGCAAATATAACGTCGGTACCCAGAATGAAATGGAAGGGATTTCAGCCCGTGCAGCTGGTCGTCGCGTGATCCTAGTGCCTGGGCAGGTCGAAACAGATGCTTCGATACGCTTCGGTGCCGCTTCGATTCGGACAAACATGGATTTGCTTCGCGCAGTGCGACGTGCCAATCCTTCGGCCTATATTATTTTTAAGCCTCATCCGGATGTGGAAAGCAGGCTGCGTGCCGCGGGTGTGGATGAGGACCAAGCGTGCACCTTGTGTGATGAGCTGGTGGAGAATATTTCTCTTCATGCCCTGTTGAAACGGGTGGATGAGGTGCACGTATTGACATCGCTGACAGGATTCGAGTCACTGTTGCGAGGCAAGCCGGTGATCACTTACGGTCAGCCATTCTATGCGGGGTGGGGTTTGACGGTGGACCGGGCGCTAAGTGATGAGGTTGCACAACGTCGATGCCGGAAACTGACGCTGGATGAGCTGGTGGCGGGGGTGTTGATCTGCTATCCCACCTATGTAAGTCGCAATACGGGTCGATTTACCACAGTGGAGCGTGTGCTCGATGAGTTATTGGAATGGCGTGAAAGTGCCGAACAAGGGAGGGCGCCGTGGCGGTCCATCCTGCGCTGGCTATTGAGTGTCCGGGGGGCGGTAAGATGATGAATTACGGACTGGCAGCTTACAGAGACAAACGGGTACTGTTGTTGCAGGGGCCTGTGGGGCCTTTCTTCTGGCGCTTGGCGCGTGATTTGCGCTGGGCCGGTGCGAAGGTGTGCAAGGTTAATTTCAATGGCGGTGACTGGCTGTTCTATCCGCTGGGTGCGATTGCCTTTCGCGGCAAAATGAGCGAATGGCCGGAATTCTTCGAGCGTTTACTTCGAGAGCGCAATATCGATACGGTATTTTTCCTGGGGGACTGCAGGCCTATACACGGAATGGTGCAGAGCATTGCCGCAAAGTACAGTGTCGAGGTTGGCGTTTTCGAGGAAGGCTATATTCGCCCCGACACCATTACCTTTGAAACAAGTGGTGTCAATGGCTTTTCGCAGATCCCATCGACACCGATTTATTATCTGAACAGCAACTTTTTGGAATCGCCTGAACCCACACCAGTTGGTAATACCTTTACCCATGTTGTGATGTGGGCCATGCTTTACTATCTTGCCAGTGCCGTCCTATACCCGTTTTTTCGCCACTACCGACATCATCGGTCGCTAAGTCTCCTGGAAGCCTGGCCGTGGCTAAAGGCGTTATGGCGCAAGGCTTACTATCGCTTCAAGGAGCAGGGAATTGAACAACGGCTCAGTTCGCAGTTGTCGGGAAATTATTTTCTGGTGCCGTTGCAGGTCCATGGGGATGCCCAGGTGCGCGTGCACTCACCCTATGCCTCCATCAAAGAGTTTATTGTTCAGGTAATGCAGTCCTTTGCTGCCGAGGCTCCTTCCTCAGCCGTACTTGTGATCAAGCATCATCCACTGGACCGAGGCTATCAGGAGTATGGGCCCTTCATTCGCCATCTAGCCGAGGAGTTGGGGATCGGTGATCGGGTGATTGCAGTCCATGACCAGCATCTTCCGACACTGCTCGCTCATGCTCAGGGTGTGATCGTGATTAACAGTACCGTGGGACTCTCTTCGTTGCATCATGGCACACCGGTAAAGGTATGCGGCAAGGCCATCTATGACATGCAGGGGCTGACCTTTCAGGGAACGCTGGAGGCGTTTTGGCATGCTGCTGCAACGGAACGGATTGACCAGGAACTCTATGAACGTTTTCGCGGTTACCTCATTGCCAGGACCCAGCTGAACGGGAGTTTCTACAAGCGTATGGATATCCCCGGATCCCATACCGGGGTGGTGTGGAAGATGCGCACTGATGCAAGCCGCGCCTACTCATCCGCCGCCTGATCCGGGAAAGGGTTTGCCCTGGCTCTGAAGGGAACTGCTGGAACACCCAGTAAATCTGGCTGATCAGTTTAGCTGCAATCCGGGCAATGTGCCGCCCCTACAGACCGGAATATGTTCCTGAGCCTTCTTCAACACTACCGCAGTCATCTTTTCGAGCACGTCAGCAGATAGTGTCTCTGGGAAGCAGCGCAGCACTCCTTCCGCTCCCTTTGTGGATCGCTTCAGCTCATGGATGCCGCTTGATGATAGCCAGCAGGGGCGATTGCTCTGCTCCGCATCCTGCTGTTTCATCGATGCTTCATTTTCCCAGTGGGGCAGCGCCAGGTTCAGGGATTTCTACCTCTTCAGGAACAAGATGCCCCTTGTTGTGGTAGGCCGTATACTCGTCCACCGAAAGAGTGCCATTGTTGTTGCTGTCGATCTCGCTGAAATTGTTTACGAGATCCATGCGAACCCTGGCCTCTTCGCGACTGATGGCACCATCATGATCGGTGTCGATGTCCTCAAAGATAACCGGCTCGCTATCCTGGGCATAGAGGGCTCCCGAGAGGGAAAGGCCGAGCAGCAGAAGGAGAAGGGAGGCTTTCTGGTACATGGTGTGGTCTCCTGTTGTACTGAGTGAAAGGAAGCGGCATCTTGCCAGGCCGTACAGTAGGTATAGCAACAGAATGGTGTTAGTACAGTCGACATTGGGGCAAGGTATCGCAAGCCTGCAGGAGACGTTGGCGGGCGTCCGTAACTAATTGATATCTCTTTCCAATCGCCCCTTCGTGCCGGATAGGTTTCACGCTGTGGACCGGATCCCTTTGTCCTTGATGGGTGGGCTCTGGTATGATGCGCAGCTCTCCGGCGACAGTATACGCTCTGGAGACAAGTTCAATGGTGACCTGCATTGGTCCCCTCGCGACGATATACCGTGAACCCGGTCAGGCCCGGAAGGGAGCAGCCGCAGCGGTGGACTCGGGCGCCGGGGTGTGGCTGGTGCAGGTTGCCACCCTTTTATCTCTCTTCGGATCGGTATCTGCCATCCGGCTAACCCTCCTCCCGGTTGAATCCGCTCTGCGTTATAATCCCTCACTTGGCGGATATGGAGTACGGCATGAGTTATCAGGTTCTGGCGCGAAAATGGCGTCCGCGGAATTTCCCCGAAATGGTTGGGCAGACGCATGTGTTGCGTGCCTTAATCAATGCGCTGGATAACGATCGCCTGCACCATGCCTTCCTCTTTACCGGTACCCGAGGGGTCGGCAAGACGTCTGTGGCGCGAATCCTCGCCAAGTCGATCAACTGCGAGCAGGGAATGAGCTCCACCCCCTGCGGGGTTTGCAGCACCTGCCGCGAGATCGATGAGGGGCGCTTCGTTGATCTTATCGAAGTGGATGCCGCCTCCCGTACCAAGGTGGAGGATACCCGTGAGCTACTGGAGAACGTGCAGTACGCGCCTACCCGTGGCCGCTACAAGGTCTACCTCATCGACGAGGTGCACATGCTCTCCAACCACAGTTTCAACGCCCTGTTGAAGACCCTGGAAGAGCCGCCGCCGCACGTGAAGTTCCTGCTCGCCACCACCGATCCGCAAAAATTGCCGGTAACTATCCTCTCGCGCTGCCTGCAATTTAATCTCAAGCGCCTGCCGCTGGAGCTCATTCGCGATCACCTGGCCCACATCCTTGAGCAGGAGGCAGTTGCATCAGAGGTCCAGGCATTGACCGCGCTGGCCCGCGCCGCAGATGGCTCTATGCGCGATGCCTTGAGCCTGCTCGACCAGGCTATTGCCTACGGCCACGGCCAGGTGACCACGGCCGAGGTGCAGGAGATGCTGGGCACTATCGATCGCGAGCGGGTATTACCGATGCTGCAGCATCTTTCCGACGGTGATGGTGAAGGCCTGATGACGGCGGTCAGTCAACTGGCCGAGCAGTCACCGGATTTTGCCGGGGTATTGGCAGAACTCAATACTTTGTTGCAGCGCCTGGCCTTGGCGCAGCAGGTGCCGGCAGCACTGGACGACACCATGGGCGATCGCGAGGCACTACTGGCGCTTGCCTCACAGATGAACCCCGAACAGGTTCAGCTCTATTATCAGATCGGCATTATCGGCCGGCGCGATCTGCCGTTGGCCCCTGATCCGCGCATCGGCTTCGAGATGGTGTTGCTTCGCATGCTTGCCTTTCAGCCCGCATCCGGCGGGGCGGCCCGTGCCGCAAGTGCTGCGGTAGCTTCCAGTCAGCCGGCCGGTGCGGGAACCACCGAGCGTCGCGCTGCCGCGCCGAAACCGGCGGCGACTCCTTCCGTGGTGAAGGAGGAAGCACCCCCGGTGACGCCAGTGGCACCCGTGCCGACCCCGAGCACGCCATTGAGTAGCAATACGACAGAAACGCCCCTGCCTGATTTGGCTCCCGCTACGGCAGCCGGGCCAATCGAAGGGGCCTCGGCCTGGGCCTCCCTGGTGGCAAAGTTGCCGCTGAGCGGCATGACGCGTCAGTTGGCGGAAAATTCGGCACTGATTCGTCATCAGGGGAACGTGATTGAGCTTGCCCTGGAACCGGGCTGCGACCATCTTCGCAATCCCAAGTGGGAGGAGGGGCTGTCACAGGCTCTGGAGATGTATTTTGGGAGTCGGCAACGACTCCAGTTTGTCGATGGCATCAGCGAGACGACGACACCGCAGCAGCTGCGCAAGGAACGGGAGGTTGCAAGACAGGAGGCGGCAGAGGCCGCACTTCAGGAGGACCCGGCACTGCAATCGATTTTGGAGCAGTTTGGCGGTGAGATCGAGCCAGGCTCGATACGTCCGGCGGAGTGAATGCATTTTTAGGCAGGATTTCTGATTTTCGTCTCCGAGAGAGACGAACGAACAATACGCAATAGAGGTGATGTAATGAAAGGCGGACTTGGTAATCTGATGAAGCAGGCGCAGAAGATGCAGGCAGATATGCAGCGTGCGCAGGAGGAACTGGCCAATATGGAGGTGACTGGTCAGGCTGGCGGCGGGATGGTGAAAGTGGTCATGACCGGACGCCACGACCTGAAACGGGTCAGCATCGATGACAGCCTGATGGGAGATGATAAGGAGATGCTCGAGGATCTGATCGCCGCTGCGGTCAACGATGCGGTACGTCAGCTGGAACAGGTCACGCAGGAGAAGATGGGCGGGTTGACTGCTGGCCTTAATTTGCCTGGTGGTATGAAACTGCCGTTCTGAGTTTGGTCGAATGTCGACACCATTGATAGGCCGTCTGGTGGAGGCCCTGCGCGTCCTGCCCGGGGTCGGTCCCAAGTCGGCGCAGCGCATGGCCTATCACCTGCTTGAGCGCGACCGCGAGGGTGCGCTACAGCTGGCGGCCGCCCTGCATGAGGCGGTGGAAAAGGTTGGCCACTGCAACCAGTGCCGAACCCTGAGCGAAAACCCACTGTGTCCCATTTGCAGCAGCGAGCGGCGTGATGCCAGCTTGCTCTGCGTGGTGGAGTCGCCTTCCGATGTGGAGGCGATCGAACATACCGGGGTCTATCAGGGGCGCTACTTCGTCCTGATGGGGCATCTCTCACCACTGGATGGTATCGGTCCCGAGGACATCGGCCTGGATCTGCTGGCACAGCGGCTCGATAGCGGCGAGATCGCCGAGGTGATCCTGGCCACCAACCCCACCGTCGAGGGTGAAGCC
>JBFEWO010000103.1:0-9863 GCA_041546305.1 Thiohalomonadaceae bacterium
ATCGCTGATGTCCTTGGCAGGACCGTCGAACAGCTGGATCATGCGCTCAGGCATGTAGAAGTCGTACATCTTGGCGTAGGCGCAGTCGCCCATACCCTGGTTGTTACCAATGGTCAGGGTCAGGAAGGAGACCAGCATGGTGCGGCCGTCGGTGATGTTGCGGTCGAACAGGTCGATGGGATACGCGATGCGCATCTCTTCGGTAGCTTCATCGATGTGGTAAACCAGAGCGTCAACGCCCTTGGTGAACTCGTCGGTGGTGCAAACTTCAACGTTGGTACCGGTGGAAGACTCGGCAGCGAAGTGGGCAGCCACTTCCAGATAGCCGTAACCGGCAGCCGGCTTCATTTTGTAGGCACACAGGACGTGCTTGCCACCGGCGATCAGATCCTCTTCCTTCAGGGAGAGGTCAGCGTAACGTGCAGATTGATCCATTTGAATCACTCCTATTGCAAGTTAAAGAAATCTTGCCGCGGACACTAAGGACAACTCGCGGACTCCTAAACTCCTCGGCCAGGGACGATGTATGCGAATACCACCTCAACCGGGAACGCAAATATATAGGCATTCGTCATATAAGGAAATTAAAATGAAATGATGGCAATTATAAGCAATATCTTATGATTCACTATTTCCACAGATTACCTAACTAGATGAGGCCATGTGCTTTGCTTACACGCTATCAAGAACCGTCATCACCGCGCTACGGTAAATAACGACTACATTGCATACGTACGCAATGCCCGAGGAGAGTCCCTAATGCTGCTCAAAACCGCTGCCGGTCAGGGGTTTGTGATCCATGAGCGAGGTCTCGTTACCGCCGAGAGGGGGATCCTGATTCTGCACGATTGGTGGGGCATAAAACCCTACAATCTGGATTGGGCCGAGCGCTTTGCCGCCCTGGGTTACCGGGCGATAGTGGCCGACCTGTATGACGAATACAACCCGAAGGACACACAGGAAGCCGGGGAAATGATGCGTACCCTCGATCAGGAACGTGCTGACCGCAAACTCCATGCGGCCCTCACCTACCTCATGTCCATGCAGCAACGCATCGCCGTATTGGGCTGGTCCTTCGGCGGGCTGCAGGCACAACATGCCACATACCTCGAACCGCAGTCCATTTCTGCCACCGTCTTCTACTATTGCCGCATTCTCGACGACCCGCAACTCATTGCCTCGCTGCAAGGAGCAGTGCTCGGTATTTTCTCGGAAACCGAACGCACCTGGCCGGAGAAGCAGCAGAAATGGGAGTCAGCCATGGCCGCTGCGGGCAAGACTTACGAGTCACACAGCTATGCGGCTGATCATGGATTCGTCAATCCGGAGAGCCCACGCTTTGACGCCGAGGTGACAGCCCAAAGCTGGCAGAGGGTAGTCGAATTTCTCGATCGCCATCTCGGATGACTGTGCTCAGGAGGCTTTCTCCGCCATCGCTACGGTATAGGTCTTTCCCTGCTTGAGCTTATCGTAATTGCCGAACACTTCGTTGAAACTGCGTTTAATAAACTGGCGCAGTCCGGTAATGGTCACCACATAGAAGCGCCCTCCCGGCTTCAAGTGCTCCAGGGCATCGTAGAGGAAAAGGTAGAGCATTTCATTGCCAACCTTGGCCGGGATATTCGAGGCGATGATGTCAAACTTGCGGTTCCCCAGCGCGGCAAAGCCATTACTGAGGATCGCCTCGGCATTATCGATGTGGTTCAGTGCAATGTTCTTGTTGGCGTAATCTATCGCGACAAAGTCCTTGTCCACCAGCATCGTGTGACCCTTTGGCGCCAGTTTTGCCATGGTCATACCGATGGGGCCGTAACCGCACCCCAGGTCGAGACAGTCATCGCTTTCGCCAATCTCCATAAAATCGAGGAGCATGCGTGAGCCCTCATCGACCTCCCGTGGGGAAAAGATGCCCCAGGTGGTGTGGAAAGTGAGTTTCTGTCCGCACAGCTCATCGCTGAAGACGATGTCCTGACGCAATTTGTCGAGAAAGGCCTTGGTATCCATTGGATGTCCCGGGAGAAAAATGACGGCGTATTATGGGCGATATCACCGCCATACGCATACACCACCGAGTAGGTATGCACGAATAGCCACTGTCTTTTCATACCGAATGTGCTTTAATCGGCTTATCTACTTTCAATATCCCATAAGAATCACTTATAGCACGATGAACATTACCCTGCGACAGCTCAAGGTCTTCGCTTCAGTTGCACGTCACCTGAGCTTCACCCGTGCTGCCGAGGAACTTCACCTGACCCAACCGGCAGTATCCATGCAGGTCAAGCAACTCGAAGCGCAGCTGGACAGTGCCCTATTTGAACAGCTCGGCAAGAAAATCTATCTCACGGAGGCCGGAGAAGAGGTGTATCACTACAGTCGTCTGATCTCACAGCAACTGGACGAACTGGAAACCGTGCTTGCCAATATCAAGGGCCTGGCACATGGCAAACTGCGAATTTCAGTGGCTACGACGGCAAACTATTTTGCTCCGCATCTGCTGGCCGCCTTTTGCCAACGCTATCCCGGAGTCAATGTCATACTGAACGTGACCAATCGCCAAACCCTGTTGCACCAGCTCACTGAGAATGAAGTCGATATGGTCATCATGGGTCAACCCCCGGCGGAGATGGACCTTGAAGCTGCACCCTTCATGGAGAACCCGCTGGTCACCATTGCACCACCGGATCATCCCCTTGTCGGCAAACAGAAGGTTCCTATCAAGGAACTGGAAAAAGAGATGTTTCTCGTCCGTGAAGCCGGTTCAGGCACCCGCAATGCCATGCAACGCTTTTTTGACAATCACCAGATCAGCATAACCACCAGTATGGAGGTGAGCAGTGATGAAGCGATCAAACAAAGCGTTCAGGCCGGGCTCGGGCTGGGGGTAATGTCGCAGGATGCGGTGCAATTGGAGCTGAGCCTTGGGAAATTGGCCATTCTGGACATCGACGAATTTCCCATCCGACGTCACTGGTACCTGGTACATCGCAAGGGTAAGCGCCTTTCCGCCATCGCCCAGGCATTCAAAGACTTTCTGCTCAGTGATGCGGCCTCTTCTTTCAAGCCGCCAAGCTCGCGGTAAAAATGATTGGGCAAAAAAAAGGCGGCTGAAAAGCCGCCTTTTTTATACTGCTGGAACGCTTACTTGACCTTGGGGTCCAGTGCGCCGCTCTCGTATTGCTCGAACATGGTTTCCAGTGAGATCGGCTTGATCTTGGAGGCCATACCGGCAGAACCAAAGGCTTCATAACGGGCCTTACAGATGCCGGACATCGCCTTGGTCGCTTCCTTCAGGAACTTGCGCGGGTCGAAGTTGGACTTGTTTTCCGCCAGGTGCTTACGGATGGAACCGGTAGAGGCCATGCGCAGGTCGGTGTCAATGTTGACCTTGCGAACGCCGCTCTTGATACCTTCAACGATTTCGTCAACCGGCACGCCATAGGTCTGGCCCATGTCACCACCGAAGTCGTTGATGATCTTCAGCCAGTCCTGCGGCACGGAAGAGGAACCGTGCATGACCAGGTGCACATCGGGGATGCGATCATGGATCTCTTTCACGCGGTCGATACGCAGGATCTTGCCGGTCGGTTCCTGGGTGAACTTGTAGGCACCGTGAGAGGTACCGATGGCGATAGCCAGGGCGTCAACACCGGTCTTCTTGACGAAGTCAGCCGCCTCGTTGGGATCGGTCAGCAGCATGTCCATATCCAGTTTGCCTTCTGCACCGTGACCGTCTTCCTCACCCATCATGCCGGTTTCCAGGGAACCGAGACAACCCAGCTCACCCTCAACGGACACGCCACAGGCGTGAGCCATGTCGACCACCTTCTTGGTCACTTCTACATTGTACTCGTAGGAGGACGGGGTCTTGCCATCTTCCATCAGGGAGCCGTCCATCATCACGGAAGAGAAACCGGACTGGATGGAACGGGCACAGATGGCAGGGGAGGCACCGTGGTCCTGATGCATGACCACAGGGATGTTAGGATACATTTCAACCGCAGCCAGAATCAGGTGACGCAGGAAGGGCTCGCCGGCGTAGGAACGGGCACCGGCAGAACCCTGCAGGATGACCGGGCTGTCAACAGCTTCAGCAGCCTGCATGATGGCATGCACCTGCTCCATGTTGTTGACGTTGAAAGCGGGCAGACCGTAGCCGTTCTCGGCGGCATGGTCCAGAAGTTGACGCATGGATACAAGGGCCATTTCGACCTCCTTCAGTTATCGTTCAGAACTAGTTAAATCGTTTTATACCGGGCCGCGGGCAGTGACCCGACTAGACCAAATCTCCCACCTTGACGATCTTCATGGCATTGGTTCCACCATGAACCCCCATCAGATCGCCCTTGGTAATAATCACCAGGTCGCCGTCACGTACCGCCCCTCGGCGACGCAACTCGTCGATGGCCTCGCGGTTAAGTTCGGCATGATCGGTGGTGGTGACGTCAAAACTCACAGGATATACCCCGCGGAACAGGGTGACCTTGCGACGTGTTGCCACATGGCGGGTCATCGCATAGATGGGTATACCGGAGCTGATACGAGACATCCACAGCGTGGTCGAGCCGGACTCAGTCAGTGCCGCAATCGCTTTCACCTTGAGATGGTTGGCGGTATACATCGCCGCCATCGCAATCGCCTCGTCAATATAGCTGAACTCGGAGTGGATACGGTGATCCGAGACCATCGCCACACGTTGTTTTTCGGCCTCGAGGCAGATGCGGTGCATGGCACCGATCGCCTTGTCCGGGTATTTACCGGTGGCGGTCTCGGCAGAGAGCATCACCGCATCGGTGCCGTCGAGTACCGCGTTGGCCACGTCGAACACCTCAGCGCGAGTCGGGATCTGGTTCTCGATCATCGACTCCATCATCTGGGTGGCGGTAATTACCGCACGGTTCATGCTGCGCGCCTGGCGAATCAGTTGCTTTTGTACCGGGGGCAGGGCCGCATCACCGATCTCGACCCCCAGGTCGCCACGGGCAATCATGATGACATCGGAAGCGGCAATGATCTCCTCAACCACATCCAGTGCTTCGGCACGTTCGATCTTGGCAACAATGGCACCGTTACCACCCGCGGCCTGGAAAAGCTCTCTTGCCTCGTTGATATCCGCCGCGGTACGTGGGAAGGAAACGGCAAGATAATCCGCCTCCATTTTCGCCGCAGTCTTGATGTCCTCACGATCCTTTTCGGTCAGTGCCGGCGCGGACAGCCCGCCGCCCTGACGGTTGATGCCCTTCCGATCGGAAAGCACGCCGCCAACCACAACCCGGCAAATGATGCGGGGACCTTCAACCTGATCGACCCACAACACCAGACGGCCATCATCGAGCAATAGGGTATCGCCACGGCTGACATCGTCCGGAAGTTCCTTGTAAGCAATGCCGACACGCTCTTGATCACCGGCATCGGAAGGACAGGCGGCATCAAGTGTAAAAGTATCGCCCTCAACCAGGTTTATCTTGCCGTCTTTGAAACGGTCAATACGGATTTTTGGTCCCTGCAGATCACACAGCACACCGACCTGTCGGCCATGCGCGCGGGCTCGATTGCGCACCCGTTCAGCACGCTCGATATGCTCTTCTGCAGCCCCGTGGGAGAAATTGATACGGACAACATCTACGCCCGCTTCAATAATTTTATCCATCATCTTGGGGTCGTCAGTAGCCGGCCCCAAAGTTGCTAATATCTTCGTTCGTCTTTGCATAATCTTCTGTTTCGAGTTTCGTGTGGCGGATGGGACTTTGGCCTACAAGACCGCAGCCCCTTCCGTTACCCGAAACGGGGTTATTACTTCGCGCGCTCTTCCAGCATGGCTACGGCAGGCAGGGTCTTGCCTTCGAGGAACTCGAGGAAAGCACCACCGGCGGTAGAGATGTAAGAGACCTTGTCATAAATATCATACTTCTGGATTGCCGCAATGGTGTCACCACCACCGGCCAGGGTGAAGGCCTTGGTGTCGGCGATAGCCATGGAGATGGCCTTGGTGCCTTCACCAAACTGATCGAACTCGAACACACCGACCGGGCCGTTCCAGACTACGGTACCAGCATTCTTGATAATCTCCACCAGTTCTGCAGCGGATTTGGGACCAATGTCGAAGATCATCTCATCGTCAGCGACATCACCGGCATCCTTAAGGGTCGCCTCAGCGGTCTCGCTGAACTCCTTGCCGACGACGACATCAACGGCCACCGGTATAGAGGCGCCGCGGGCGTTCATCTTTTCCATCAGTGCCTGGGCAGTGGGTACCAGATCGTCTTCACAGAGGGACTTGCCGACATTCTTGCCGGTGGCCTTGAGGAAGGTATTGGCGATACCACCGCCGACCACCAGCTGGTCAACCTTCTCGGATAACGCCTCGAGCACGGTCAACTTGGTGGAGACCTTGGAGCCACCGACGATGGCAACCATTGGGCGGGCCGGGTTGGCCAGCGCCTTATTCAGGGCATCGAGTTCCTCGGCCAGCAGCAGACCGGCACAGGCCGTCGGTGCAAACTTACCGACGCCATGGGTAGAAGCCTGGGCGCGGTGCGCAGTACCGAAGGCGTCCATCACGAAAACATCGCACAGCGCGGAATATTTCTTTGCCAGCTCCTCGTTGTCCTTTTTCTCACCGGCATTGAAACGCACATTCTCAAGCAGTACCACTTCGCCGTCAGCAACTTCGAAACCACCATTGAGGTAGTCCTTGATGAGGCGCACCGTCTTGCCCATTTTCGCACTCATATCATCGGCGATCGGCTGCAGAGAGTTTTCCTCGTCCGCCACACCCTCTTCCGGGCGGCCGCGGTGGGACATCACCATGACCTTGGCACCGGCCTTGATGCAATGCTCGATAGTCGGCATGGAAGCGCTAATACGGGCATCAGAGGTCACCTTACCGTCCTTGACGGGTACGTTAAGGTCAGCCCGAATCAGCACGCGCTTGCCGGCAAGATCGAGATCAGTCAGCTTGATGAAGGACATCTTTTTCACTCCATATTTATTTCAAAAGAATTTTGCTAAACCTGTGCTTAGCAAAACACTCTGGCAGATCATTATTTCAGGGATTAGGCCGGACAATGTCCGGCCTTCCCCAAAACAACCAATTAAAACAAAAAGCTTAAATTAGTTGGCAGCAACATGCTCGACAAAGCGCAGCATGTTACAGGTGTAGCCGTACTCGTTGTCGTACCAGGAAACGACCTTGACGAAGGTGCCATCCAGCGCGATACCGGCTTCGGCATCGAAGATGGAGGAGAAGCCAACGCCACGGAAGTCGGTGGAAACGACCTTCTCGTCGGTGTAACCCAGGGTCTTGCTGATATCGCCGGACTCGGAAGCGGCCTTCATGGCAGCACAGATATCTTCATACTTGGCTTCCTTGTTCAGCTCAACGGTCAGGTCAACCACAGAAACGTCGGAGGTCGGTACACGGAAGGCCATACCGGTCAGCTTGCCGTTCAGCTCAGGCAGCACCTTACCCACCGCCTTGGCAGCACCGGTGGAGGACGGAATGATGTTCTCCAGGATACCACGGCCGCCGCGCCAATCCTTCATGGAAGGACCGTCAACGGTTTTCTGGGTGGCGGTAGCAGCGTGAACGGTGGTCATCAGGCCGCGCTTGATGCCCCAGTTGTCGTTCAGTACCTTGGCAACGGGTGCCAGGCAGTTGGTGGTGCAGGAAGCCGCGGAGACGATCTTCTGACCGGCGTAGGTCTCGTGGTTAACACCGTAGACGAACATCGGGGTAGCATCCTTGGAAGGAGCGGACTGAACCACCTTCTTGGCGCCGGCATCGATGTGCTTCTGGCAGGTCTCTTCGGTGAGGAAGAAGCCGGTGCATTCAAGCACGATGTCGACACCGATCTCGTCCCACTTCAGGTTGGCCGGATCGCGCTCTGCGGTCAGACGGATGGTCTTGCCGTTAACTACCAGGTTGCTGCCATCGACGCCGACCTCACCATTGAAACGGCCATGTACGGAGTCGTACTTTAGCATGTAGGCCAGGTAGTCGGGCTCGAGCAGATCGTTGATGCCGACCACTTCGATACCCGGGAAATCCTTGGCGATGGCACGGAAAGCCATACGGCCGATGCGACCGAAACCGTTAATACCGACTTTAATAGTCATGATGTTTCTCCCTAAGTTTATTTACAAAAACGGGCTTTGGCGCGGGTCCACCCGCGCCTGATATTTCAAATCGTTACAGCACGCTGTTGACAGCAGTGACCACGTTCTCGACCGTAAAGCCGAATTCTTTGAACAGCAGGCCAGCCGGTGCTGACTCACCGAAGCGATCGATACCCACCACCTTGTCGGCGTACTTGTACCACAGCGGAGTCACACCAGCCTCGACGGCCACGGTCTTCACGCCGGCAGGCAGTACCGCTGCACGGTAGGCTTCGTCTTGTGCTTCGAAGGCATCCACGGAAGGCATGGAGACAACGCGGATCTTCTTATCACTCATCGCTGCAGCAGCATCCATGGCCAGGGCTACCTCTGAACCGGTGGCGATGATGATGGCATCGGGAGTACCGCCGCAATCCTTCAACACGTAACCGCCCTTGGCGATGTCGGCGATTTGCGCATCGCTGCGGCTCTGGTGCGGCAGGTTCTGGCGTGAGAAGCAGAGGCTGGTCGGGCCATTCTGGCGTTCGATGGCGTAGCGCCAGGCAACGGCGGTCTCGACCGCATCGCAGGGACGCCATACGCTCATGTTGGGGATCAGGCGCATGGAGGCGATCTGCTCAACCGGCTGGTGGGTCGGGCCGTCCTCACCCAGACCGATGGAGTCGTGGGTGTAGACAAAGATAGAACGCTGCTTCATCAGGGCAGCCATACGCAGGGCGTTACGCGCGTACTCCATGAACATCAGGAAGGTACCGCCGAACGGAATGAAACCTCCGTGCAGGGCGATACCGTTCATGATGGCGGACATACCGAACTCGCGCACACCGTAGGAGATATAGTTGCCGTCAGCCACGGTGTTGGTGATGGACTTGGAACCGCTCCAGGAAGTGAGGTTGGAGGGGGTCAGGTCGGCAGAACCACCGAGGAACTCGGGCAGCACTTCGGCATAGCCATTGATGCTGTTCTGGGAGGCCTTACGGGTAGCCGGACCTTCAGCCTTGGCGTTGACCTCTGCGATGAACTTGTCTGCGTGCTCGGTCCAGTTGGCCGGCAATTCGCCTTTCATACGGCGTTCGAATTCTGCAGCCAGTTCCGGGAAGGCTGCTTTGTAAGCAGCGAACTTTTCGTTCCAGTGATTTTCCGCTTCGGTACCCTTCTCCTTGGCATCCCAACCGGCATAGATATCGGTCGGGATCTCGAACGGGGCATGATTCCAGCCCAGATTCTCGCGGGTGGCCTTGATCTCGTCATCGCCCAGCGGCGCACCGTGACAATCGTGGCTGCCACACAGGTTTGGAGAACCGAAACCAATGACGGTCTTGCAGCAGATCAGGGTCGGCTTGTCGTTGACGGACTTCGCTTCGTGGATCGCCTTGTCGATGGCAGCTGCATCATGGCCGTCGACATCACGTACCACGTGCCAGCCATAGGCCTCGAAACGCTTGGCGGTATCGTCGCTGAACCAGTTCTCGACATGGCCATCAATGGAGATGCCATTGTCGTCCCAGAAAGCAACCAGCTTGCCCAGCCCCAGGGTTCCTGCTAATGCACAGGCCTCGTGGGAGACACCTTCCATCATGCAACCATCGCCGAGGAAAACGTATGTGTAGTGGTCCACGATGTGGTGGCCGTCGCGGTTGAATTGGCCAGCCAGGGTACGCTCGGCAATGGCCATACCGACACCATTGGTAATGCCTTGACCCAACGGACCGGTGGTGGTTTCGATGCCTGGGGCATAACCATAC
>JBFEWO010000143.1:0-7179 GCA_041546305.1 Thiohalomonadaceae bacterium
CAGCTGTACCATGCCGGATAATGGCACCATACATAGGGGAATTAATCAAGCCAGCGTTGGTTATTGTGTGAAGTAGTAGCCTCGTCTTGTGCGTGAACAGTAATCGTACTCTGGCTTTTGACGTGGCCGCCAAATTAAGTGCTATCTGTTCCATGTTTCATGGATTAGGTGAAGCAATATCCCTTTGGTACCACTACCACGCCGTTTTTGCTGATGGTAAAGCGCTCCTTGTCCCGTTGTTTATCGTAACCGATGATCTCACCGTTGGGTATCGTTACATCCTTGTCGATAATGCAGTTGCGGATACGGCAGTTGTCACCAACCCGCACGCCCGGGAGCAGAATCGAATCCTGAATGAAGGATTCGTTGCCGACACTAACCTTGGCAAAAAGGATCGAGTGTTGCACGCTCCCCCCGGCGATCACTACACCGCCGGCCACAATGGCGTTAATGGCGATACCTTCGGTTCCGAATTTGCCGGGAACGGTGCGAGCCGGTGGTGTTTGTATCTGGTAGGTACGGATTTCCCAGTCTTCCTGATAGAGATCCAGCGGTGGCTCTGCCTCGAGCAGATCCATGTTGGCGCGGTAATAGGCGTCTATGGTTCCTACATCACGCCAGTAGTTATCCGCGGTTACTCGCCCGGCCTTTCCACCGAATGGATAGGCATAGACACGCTTTTTTCCAAGCAGGCCAGGCAGCACGTCATTGCCAAAATCGTGGCTGGAATGTGCATCCTTGCTGTCATTCTCCAATGCCTCTATCAACACTGGCAGAGAGAAGAGGTAGATCCCCATAGAAGCCTGGCGGGTCTCTTGAGAATCATGCTCCGGCTCAGCGGGTTTTTCTTCGAAAGTAAGGATGCTTCCGGATTCATCAGTGGTGATGATGCCGAAGTTGTATGCCTCATCCCCGGGAACCTCCATTGCGGCCACAGTGACATCCGCCCCCTGCTCGAGATGGGCGTTCAACATCGCAGCATAGTCCATGCGATAGATATGATCTGCCGAGAGGATAAGTACCTGTTCGGCGCCGCTGCGGGCTAACATGTAGAGATTCTGATAGATGGCATCAGCCGTGCCGCGATACCAGTTTTCGTCACGACGCATCTGTGGTGGAACGGCAGTGATATATTCACCCAGTTCCGGATTGAAGATGGACCAGCCATCGCGTAGGTGCTTTTGTAGAGAGTGGGATTTGTACTGAGTAAGCACTAGGACCCGGCGCATACCTGAGTGGAGGCAGTTGGCCAAGCAGAAGTCGATGATGCGGTACTTGCCGCCAAAGGGGACGGCAGGTTTAGCGCGATACGCAGTCAACGGGTGAAGATGACTCCCGGCGCCACCAGCAAGGACGATGGTGATGGTTGAATCGGTGTTTGACATGGTGGTGGTTGGGCCTGTGCTGTAAATTGTGACAATTGTAATGGATTTGAAGCCAAAGATGCGGGATAAGATTATTCGCAGCTGATTTCTTACCTGAGGCTGCAGATATGGCTGCTACAGGAAACCCTTGGTGAGACCTGTTGTCCTATTGGAAGATTCTACAGTACTATGCCCTGATGGCCCTGCATGAGGCCCATTAGGGCCTGGCATAAATTCAGAAGAAAGTCTTTCAGTGCAACAACAGCAGAGATAGCCAAGGTCGTCCATTGTTTGAACTATTCAATAAAATTCTGCGCGTTGGCCTCTTCCTCCTTTTTACCTGTGGGGTGGGTCAGGCCATTGCTGCAGCCTCACAGGCAATGGGGTATACGCCAAAGTACCCGGACGGTTTTGAGCACTTCGACTACGTCAACCCGAATGCACCCAAGGGGGGGAGTCTCGATTTACCCGCCTTTGGTAGCTTCGACACTCTGAATCCCTATACCCTGAAGGGGCGATCTGCCACCGGGCTCGGCGAGTTGATGTTCGAGACCTTGATGGTAAGCAGCCTGGACGAACCCTTTAGCCAATACGGTTTGTTGGCTGATGAAGTGTCACTGGCAGCGGACAACCTTTCTGTGACCTACCATCTTAATCCTGCCGCTCGTTTTTCCGATGGTTCCCCGGTGCTGGCCGAGGATGTTAAGTATTCCTTCGATACATTACGCGAGAAAGGGCATCCGCAGTACCGAATCTATTGGAGCGATATTCGTGGTGCCGTGGTAGTGAATGAGCGAACCGTGCGCTTTGAGTTTTTGCGGGTCAATCCAGAGCTACATATGATCGTTGGACAGATCCCGATCTTCTCCCACCAGTGGGTTTCCGACAGGGAGTTCGACAAGATGGCGCTAATCGAACCGCTCACCAGTGGGCCCTACCTTATCGAGAAATATGAGCTCGGCAAATACATCACCTTCATGCGCAACCCGGATTACTGGGGCAAGGACTTGAATGTTCGTCGAGGCATATACAATTTCGACTGGGTGACCTTCAAATACTACCGTGATTTTACCGTGATGCTGGAGGCGTTCAAGGCGGGTGAGTTTGACTTTATCCACGAATATAACTCGAAAAAGTGGGCGCGTGATTACATCGGTCCCAAGTTCCGTTCCGGCCAGATTATCAAAAAAGAATTGCCGCATAACAATAATGCCGGTATGCAGGGGTTTGTCTTCAATCTGCGCCGGCCACTGTTTCAGGATATCCGGGTGCGCAAGGCGCTGACCCTGGCACTCGATTTTGAGTGGTCCAATCGTAACCTTTTTTACAACCAGTATGAGCGCAATGACAGTTATTTCAGCAACAGTGAACTGGCTGCCACCGGAAAACCGAGTGAGGCGGAATTAAAGTTACTGGAGCCATTTCGCAACCAGTTACCACAGGAACTGCTCGAACAGCCATGGCAGCCACCAAGTACCGCCGCCCCCGGCAGCTTGCGCCAGAATTTGCGTAAGGCCAAAATGCTGTTGCAGGAGGCAGGCTGGCGTTATCGCGACGGTGCGCTGCGTAACGCGAAAAGTGAGCCTTTCAGTTTCGAGATTATTCTGGCGCAAAAGGGATTCGAACGCATTGTTGCCCCCTTTGCCCGCAATCTCGACAAGCTGGGTATCGAGGTGCAGTATCGTACCGTCGATACTGCACTTTATCAGCGTCGAACCGATACTTACGATTTCGACATGGTGGTGAGCAGTTTTCCTCAGTCCCAGTCGCCGGGCAACGAATTGATGGCGATGTTTCATTCCAGTTCTGCACATCAGGAGGGAACTCGAAATCTGATCGGTATCGATAATCCGGTGGTCGATGCACTGGTGGAAAAGGTGATTTATGCCAAGGATCGCGAAGATCTGGTCACCGCCGTGCACGCCCTGGACCGTGTGCTGCTCTATGGTGCGTACCTGATACCGCATTGGTATATTGGCAGCCACCGCGTGGCATATTGGGACCGTTTTGGTTTCCCTGATACCTTGCCGCGCTATTACGATCCGATGGACTGGATGCTTGCGACCTGGTGGGTGAAAAAATAATTGCACCCGCATGTTATTTTATATGAGGGACAGTGCGAGTTCTGCCAACCTCACTTTGTCATAAGATGAATAAGTAATGGCCGCCTATATTCTGAAACGTCTGCTGCTGATGATCCCGACACTCATCGGCGTGTTGTTGATTACCTTCGTGGTGATCCAGTTCGTGCCAGGAGGGCCCGTCGAGCAACTGGTGGCGCAGCTCAAGGGACAGGGAGTTCATGGTGAAGTCAGCACCGGTGTTGAAGGGCTATACCGCGGCGCTCGGGGGTTGGACGAGGAGCGGATCAATGAGTTGAAGGCCTTTTATGGTTTTGATAAGCCGGCCTGGCAGCGCTTTGTCGAAATGTTGGGTAATTACCTCACCTTCAATCTCGGCGACAGTTATTTCCACCACCAGTCGGTCATGGAATTGGTAGTGTCAAAACTCCCTGTCTCTATCAGTCTTGGAGTTTGGACTTTTCTCATCACCTATCTCACCTGTATTCCTCTGGGCGTGGCCAAGGCTGTACGGGATGGCACACCCTTCGATGTGGTTACCAGCACAGTGGTTCTCATAGGCTATGCGATTCCTGGTTTTGTACTGGGTATCACCTTGCTGGTGTTGTTCGGTGGAGGCAGCTTCTGGGATATCTTCCCTCTGCGCGGCCTGGTGTCGGACAATTGGGGAGAGCTTTCCCTGATGGGCAAGGTACTCGATTATCTATGGCACATGGTGTTGCCGATCACCGCCTCGGTGGTAGGCAGTTTTGCCGTGATGACGATGCTCACCAAAAACAGCTTTCTTGATGAGATCCGCAAGCAGTATGTGCTGACCGCACGTGCCAAAGGGTTAGGCGAGAACACCGTGCTTTACAAACACGTGTTTCGCAATGCAATTATCCCGCTCATTACGGGCTTTCCTGGGGCTTTTATCGCCGCTTTCTTTTCCAGCTCGCTGCTGATTGAGACTATCTTTTCGCTGGACGGTCTGGGGCTGCTCTCATACAACTCGGTGATGAACCGTGATTATCCTGTCGTACTGGGGACGCTTTACCTTTTTACTCTGCTCGGATTGCTCGGCAAGCTGGTGACCGATATCTGTTACGTGCTGGTCGATCCACGTATCCAATTTGAGTCGGTGTCGCGATGAGCCAGATGCACAGTTCGGCAATGTTGCAGACGGACAAGCCTCTGTCAATGGCACGCATCAGTAGCGGCCAGCGTGCCTGGCGTCGTTTCAAAGGGAACCGCCGTGGTTACTACAGCCTGTGGATCTTCGGCTTCCTCTTTTTCCTGAGCCTGTTTGCCGAGGTGTTATCCAACGACACGCCGCTCATAGTTCACTATGAAGACACGTATTATTTTCCGCTGTTCAATACCTATCCTGAAACGACCTTCGGCGGCGATTTTGTCACCGAGACTGATTATCTCGATCCCTTTATTCGGGCGCAGTTAAAGGCCGGGGGTAACTGGGCGATCTATCCACTGAATCCCTACAGTTACGATACGATTAATTATTTTGCCGATTCTCCTAATCCTGCACCACCCTCAGAGCAGAATGTTCTCGGCACCGATGACCGAGGCCGCGATGTGCTGGCGCGGTTAATTTACGGATTTCGATTATCCGTTTTGTTTGGTCTCGTGCTGACTCTCATCGGCACCCTAATAGGCATCCTTGCTGGTGCCGTACAGGGCTATTTCGGCGGACGCACCGATCTTTTTGCCCAGCGTTTTATCGAGATCTGGGGTTCGATGCCAGAGCTCTATTTGCTGATCATTTTCGCTTCTATCTTCCAGCCGAGTATTCTGTTGCTTATCGTGTTGCTGAGTTTATTCGGCTGGATGGGTCTGGCCGATTATGTGCGCGCTGAGTTTTTGCGCGGGCGGAACATGGACTATGTGACCGCGGCGCGGGCATTGGGTGTGTCAAATGGCGCAATCATGTGGCGTCACCTGCTACCCAATGCAATGACCCCGGTAGTGACCTTCATGCCGTTTCGTATCAGCGGTGCCGTATTGGCACTGACCAGTCTTGATTTTCTCGGCCTTGGCGTGCCACCGACCACACCGAGTCTTGGCGAGCTACTCTCGCAGGGCAAGGAAAATATTGATGCCTGGTGGCTTTCTATTACCACCTTTGGTGTATTGGTCGGTACCCTGATGCTGCTAATCTTTATCGGCGAAGCACTGCGCGAAGCCTTTGATACTCGGAAGGGGTAAGGAAGAGGTTTTAGGTTTCTATGTCAGAACTGCTGAAAATCGACAATCTCTCCGTGGCCTTCGGCCACCCCGGCGCGCGCGAGACCGTGGTGGATGGGGTGAATTTTGCCATGGCCGCTGGCGAGAAACTGGCACTGGTCGGGGAGTCCGGTTCGGGTAAGTCGGTCACGGCGCTTTCTATTTTGCAATTGCATGATCGCTCGCAAAGCGAATACGGCAGTGGCTCGATCCGTTTCAATGGCGAGGAACTACTAGGCAAAAGCGAAACCGCGATGCGTGCGGTTCGCGGTCGTGATATTGCCATGATATTCCAGGAGCCGATGACTGCTCTTAATCCGGTCTATAGCGTCGGGGAGCAGCTTATCGAACCCCTGATGCTGCATGAGGGAGTAGACCGCAACGAGGCTCGAGAGCGAATGATCGCGTTGCTTGGCAGGGTAGGCATCAATGAACCGGAAAAGCGCTTCGAGGCGTTTCCCCACATGCTCTCTGGCGGTCAGCGCCAGCGCGTGATGATTGCCATGGCGTTGGCCTGCAGGCCGAAGTTGTTGATTGCCGATGAACCCACCACCGCACTGGATGTCACCATTCAGAAGCAGATCCTGGAGTTGCTCGATGAGTTGCAGGCCGAGTACGGCATGGCGGTATTGCTGATCACCCATGACCTCAATATGGTACGGCATTTTGCCGATCGGGTTGCAGTGATGGAAAAAGGCAAGCTGGTGGAGCAGGGGAAGGTGTCAGCGGTCTTCGGTAATCCCCAGCACGGTTATACTAAAAAGCTTCTGGCCAGCGAACCCGAGCCACTGGTCGCTTCGGATGACGTGAATGAACTGGCCCAGCATGCCCCGGTTATGCGCGGCGAGAACGTCCGGTGCTATTTCCCGATCAAAGCCGGCTTTTTTCGACGTAAGGTCGGCGAGGTCCGCGCAGTGGATGAGGTAGACCTCGTGCTTCATCCGGGAGAGACCGTGGGCATCGTTGGTGAGTCGGGTTCCGGCAAGACCACCCTGGGCATGTGTCTATTACGATTGCAGCAGAGTGAGGGGAAGATCGTCTTCAACGGTGAGCGTATCGATGAAATGGGGGCGCATGCGCTGCGTCCCTTACGACGCCATTTCCAGGTCGTATTTCAGGATCCCTTCTCTTCCCTGTCGCCTCGCATGAGCATCGAGGAGATCATCGGCGAGGGTCTAAAGCTGCACTACCCGCAACTTGGGGCGACTGAACGACGTGAACGTATCGAGGCCGTGATGGAGGAGGTGGGACTGCAGCCCGCCATGCTGCAGCGCTATCCGCACGAGTTTTCCGGGGGGCAAAGGCAACGCATAGCTATTGCCCGGGCCGTCGTCCTGGAGCCGAAGTTGATCCTCTTTGATGAGCCAACCAGTGCGCTGGATATTTCGGTGCAGAAACAGGTACTCGCGTTGTTACGGGATTTGCAGGTACGTCATGGTATGAGTTACCTCTTCATTTCCCATGACCTGAAAGTGATTCGTGCCATCGCGCATCGCGTGCTGGTAATGAAAGAG
>JBFEWO010000071.1:0-13241 GCA_041546305.1 Thiohalomonadaceae bacterium
CGGGCGGGCAGCTCAGGGGGAGGAGATTGTTTCGCAAGGGGAGCCGGGGGGGATCCTCTATATTTTGCGTTCTGGAACTGCCGTGGTTCAGCATGAGGCACCTAAGCCTATTGATGTTGCCACGGTGGGTGAAGGGGCTGTCGTTGGAGAAATGAGTTTTCTGACTGATGCTTCTGCCAGCGCTAGTGTCATTGCCAAGACAGACTGCGAAGTTTTCCTCATCACCCGTTCGGGTTTTTCCGAGTTGATGAACCGACACGAAGAACTGGCGTTTGGACTGTTTGTTTATATTCTTCGCCATACCGCGGGTGTGATTAGACACATGAACGAAGAGCATATCAGTATGATGCAGTACATCGTGGGCAGCCGGATGGGGGCTTGAGTTCTCCTCGCAGTAACGGGAAGGGATAGCCCGGGTCTCACCGCTCTCATAGCCAGGTAATTACACAGTCGCTACAGCAGTGTAGCGACATTTTGTTCACATACATGCCTTAGACACGGCAGCTCTTGATGTTGGCGCTTTCTGCCAAGACCGCACGAATATTTCCGGCTCCCTACTATGCAATGTTAATTTCAGCTGGAGACTATGGGCTGGGGTTGGCCGAACAGGAATCCCTGCACTAGGTCAACACCGAGATTACACATTACTTTCCACTCCTCTTCTCTCTCTACACCCTCAGCTAAAACTGTCCTTCCTGAGCTATGACCGATATCGACAATGGATTTGCAGATGGCACGATGGATTTGAGAAGTGGTACTTTGCCTGATCAATTCGCGCTCTATCTTGATAAAGTCCGGGTCCAGTTGACCGAGCAGGACAAGGTCGTTTTGGCCTGCTCCAAGGTCATCCAGTGCGATGCGAAAGCCGTGTTCACGGTAGTGGTCGAGGATGTTACGCAAGTGCGCGCGGTCGGGTACGTTCTCGGTTTCCACCACCTCGAAAACCAGTTGCTCAGGGGATAGCCCGGCTTTTTCGGCAGTGCGGATAGTTGTTCGCAGGCACACCTCGGGATCGTAGATGACTGTTGGCAGGAAATTGATGAAAAATACCGTTCCCGGTGGGGCACCAGCCGCGGCGGCATGTTCGACATGCAGTTCCCGACAGAGGCGATCAAGCATGAAGAGCATATGCTCCTGGCGCGCCCAGGCGATGACTTCCTCTGGTGATATCGGCGAACCGTCTTCACGCTGGGCCCGCATCAGGCACTCATAGCCCCAGGGCGTCAATCCGTCGGCCTGCAAGATTGGCTGAAACCAGGTTTCAAATGCCCGCTGTTCGATGAGCCGGGGCAGCATCGAGCTGGGCAGCGGCACCATATCCGCCAGAGGGGACAGCGTCGAAGGGACAGCGGGCAGTTCCTCAGCATCGTGAGGTAACCAGTCGGCCTGCAGTCGATGGAATATTGAAGGGGCGATGCCACGAAGAAAATCGGCAAGATCGGCAATGCTGCAAAAGAGTGTATCCGGCCCCAGAGAAAAAACTACGATCCGGGCGTGGGCATCGTAGGGTATGTGCAGTTTTTCAGCGGTACTCCAAAGCTCCAGAGCGTCTTCTGAGGCGCCATTAACAACGATGGCCAGACGACGCTTGATAGCGTTGCATTCGCAAGTTTTGTGCATCATCTTCCTCATCAGGCTGTTATGCATCCTCTCCAGCCAGGCTTGGCGATCAGCATCTGCACGGTGCTGATGTCTCGCTCGCGAAAACCGCCTTCGCAGTAGCTAAGGTAGAACTCCCACATACGAATGAAGCGTTCATCGAAGCCAAGTCCGCGGACTGCGTCAAGGTGCTCAAAGAAGTTTTGCCGCCAGCGGGACAGGGTTTCGGCATAGTGAGGACCGATGTCCTCCAGAAAGAGGGTGCGCAGCTTGGAAGCGGTGGTCATGGCTGCGGTAAGTGCGGTTACACTGGGCAAAAAGCCGCCTGGGAAGATGTGTTTCTGAATGAAGTCAACCTTATTGAGGGCCGCTTTGTAGCGCTGGTCGGTGATGGTGATGGCCTGAAGCAGCATGATGCCATCAGGTTTCAATAGTCGGTCACACATGTGAAAGTAGGTGGCAAGGTGGTCTGCGCCGACCGCTTCTACCATTTCGATAGATACCAGCTTGTCATACTGACCATGCAACTCCCGGTAATCAGCCAACTGCACCTCGACTCGGTCGGTGAGGCCGGCTACCTTGATCCGCTCCCGGACCAGTTCGAACTGCTGTCGGGAAAGGGTAACGGTAGTTACTCGGCAGCCATAATTGCCTGCGGCGTGCAGCGCAAAGCCGCCCCAGCCACTGCCGATTTCCAGAACCTGATCATTCGGATTAAGCTCCAGCCTGCGGCAGATCCGTTCAAGCTTGGCCCGCGAGGCCTCGGCCAGAGTCATACCTGGGCGTTCGAAGAAGGCGCAGGAATACATCATTGTTTCGTCAAGCCACAGCCGGTAGAAATCATTGCCCAGATCGTAGTGGGCGGCGATGTTACGACGGCTGCCTGTCCGTGAATTGCGATTGAGGCGGTGAACCAGGCGATGCATGGGGGTCGAAAGGCGGGCAAGCCCACGCTCCATCCCATCAAGGATATCCCGGTTCCTTAGCAGCAGGCGAATAAGACCAGTCAGATCATCACACTGCCAATGTCCCTCCATATAGGCTTCACCGGCGCCGATGCTGCCGCCGAAGGCTACCGCTGGCCAGAATTCCGCATCCATGACGTTGAGCCAGAGGCGTGACTCGCCGCTGCCGAAGCGCCAGTTTCGTTCCCCTTCCCGGACCTCCAGGCAACCATAGCGCAGCTTGGTCAGCTTGCCGAGGATCAGTCTGCGGCTCACTGCCTGCAGGAATGATGTTCTCCGGGGATAGGTTTGAGGGAGGGCTGTGGCATGACTCTGTTCTTGCATGGATATGTTTACACCCGGTCGGGTGCCTCCTTTTTGGAACCGCGGGGTGGATGGTCGAAAACCGGCACATCCTTCAGCCAGAGGCGCAGGGCCTGCCAGTGGATATCGAAGATGACCTGGCCGGTCATGAAGGGATAGCGCCAGAGCACTCGGGCCAGATTGTGCCCGTCGAGCTTCCGACGCTTCAAAATCAGGGTGGCATCGAGCAACGTCTTATCCTGATGAAGGTCATCGATATGTAGCACCAGCCTCTCGCCGGGCAGATTTAGCTTCCAGTGGTATTCCATATCCATTGGCAGGAAAGGGGAGACGTGCATCCTCTTGCCAAAGCGGAACTGCGGATGCTCCGGGGCGCCCAGGTTGTCGTTCATGGACATCACGTAGAGGGTGCGTTCGCCCCAGGGGGTGTTGGTGACCTCGCCTAGGATGGCTTCCAGCGAAGTACCGTCTTCTGCATAACAGTAGTAGAGGCTGATAGGATTGAAAACGTAGCCGAAATAGCGGGGGTGAGCGAGCAGGCGCACGGGTCCGGAAGGACGGTGGCCTGTTTGCCTTTCCACTTCCCGGCGCACTGTCTCATCCAGGGGCAGGGCCGGATCACCGCTGTGATCGGCCCGGCGGAACCATGCGAGATTCGGGCGGCGGGTGGACCAGAGCCAGCGACCGGCGAAGACCGTATCCAATTCGGCAAGGTCGAGCCAGAGCATGAAGAGTGGGTAACGGAACGCATGCTGATGCGGTGTATGGCGGCGATGGCGTACCCACCCTTCATAGAGACAGCTGTGCATCTGCCACTCCTCTCTTTATTGCATACTCGCTGAAGTATAGAAGTCCTGACGGAAGTGACGCAGGGCATCCAGGGCGCTGACCACACCATCCTCGTGAAAGCCGTTCCGCCACCAGGCCCCGCAGTAATAGGTACGGCGGGTACCATCGATCTCCCGGTGGCGGGCCTGGGCGGCCGTGCCCCAAGGGGTGAAAAGGGGGTGATGATAGGTCATGCGGGCAATAACCTTACTGGGGTCAATGCGATCAGAGGCGTTGAGGGTGACGCAGAAGCTTTGTCGGGTGTTCAGCCCCTGCAGGATGTTCATGTTGTAGGTGAGCGAGAGTCTCCCCTCCGGGCCCTCCGGCATCAGGTAGTTCCAGGCCGCCCAGGCCTTTTGCCGTTGCGGTAGCAAGCGGGTGTCAGTATGCAGAATCGCCTCATTGGGCTGATAGGGAATGGCTGTCAACACCTCCCGTTCTGCCGGGGACGGGTCGGCCAGCAGAGCCAAAGCCTGGTCGCTGTGGCAGGCAAGAAACACGATGTCGAAGCGCTCCGCTCCGGCTGCCCGGGTGTGGATGGTGACGTGGTGCTCCCCTCGGTTGATGCGCTCGACGGGACAGCGCAGCCGAATCCGATCCTGAAAGGGCGCAACCAGGCGATCGACATAGCAACGTGAGCCGCCCCTGATCACCCGCCACACCGGACGGTCTTTGATGGAGAGGAGGCCGTGGTTCTGGAAAAAGCGCACGAAGAAACGGGCTGGAAAGTTGAGCATGCGGGAGGGCTCAGTCGACCAGATGGCTGCTCCCATAGGCAGGATGTAGTAATTTCGAAACTGGCGACCGTAGCCGCCGGCAGTGAGGTAGTCGCCTAGGCCGATCTCACCCCCGTCGTCCAGCAGCAGTTTTGGCGCTTCGCGGTTAAAGCGGAGAATGTCGTGCAGCATGCGCCAGAAATCGGCTCGCAGCAGGTTCTTTCGTTGGGCGAAGAGGGTGTTCAGGTTGCTGCCGTTGTATTCGAGGCCGCTCACCCCGCAGGAGACGGAAAAACTCATGTTGCTCTCCTGGCTCTCCACACCCAGTTCGGTGAGCAGCCGGATAAAGTTAGGGTAGGTGCGCCGGTTGAAGACGATGAAGCCGCTGTCGATACGATAGTCGTGTTTGCCAATCGGCACGTTGTGGGTATGGACGTGACCGCCGATATGGCCGCCCGCCTCGAATAGCGTAATGTCGTGATTGGGATAGAGGTGATGAGCGGCCGTCAGCCCGGCAATGCCACTGCCAACGACGGCGATCTTCACCGCTCTTCCTCCCAGCGTTGTGGCACATAGCGCAATTTGTCCAGATCGTAGCCGAGCTCCTTGAGGTGGAACTCTACCGCCAGACGCTCGGCCTCTTCGATCTGCGGCGTACGCGCCATCACCCAGACGTAATCCCGCTTTTTGCGGGCAATGACGGTAATGCCGTAATCCCGGGTGAGATAGGTGATGCGGTAGTCGGCTTTGAACGGCCAGATAAACTGCATCTTCCAGCGTGCGTTGCTTTGTTTGTCTACGACAAAACCGGTGGGTGTCATCTGCCGCCTCTCACCGTCGAAGCCACCTTGGCGAAAGGTAAAGGTAGTGGCGATTCGGCCGTCCGGCTCCAGGGTGTACGATTCCACAGCGTTGTAGGCATTGCGCTCGGCGAAGGTGGGAATGTGGGCAATGACATACCAGTCGCCCATGAACCGGGACAGGTTGACCTGTTCCACGGTCTTCAGAGGGGGAAGGGTTGCCGTGTGACACCCTGTCAGAAAGCCCGCGCAAACAATGCTCCACCACTTTCTCACTTGTCAGTCCTCCTGCTAGGTTGCTCCACGCTTTGGCGGCCAGGGAAAGAAAGTGCTGGTCCGGGCAATGTAGTCGCGATAGGCGGGGCGGCGTTCGCCGATGTCCTTCTCCAGAAGGGTGACGCCGGATACTCTGAGCAACAACACGGTCATCAGTAGTGGCGAGACGATACTCCAGAAATTCCCGGCTGAGAGCGCCACCAGCCAGGCGCCCCACCAGACACAGAACTCACCGAAATAGTTGGGGTGGCGGCTGTAGTGCCAGAGGCCCCGATCCATCACTTGGCCGGCGTTGGCAGGGTAGCTTTTGAAACTGGACAGCTGCCAGTCGGCGGTCGCCTCAAAGGTGATCCCGAACAGCCAAAGCGCGGCACCGACGCTATCCAGCAGAGACAACGGTGTGCCGCCGGCAAGGGCGGCCATCAGCGGCAAGGAGACAATCCAGGCCAGGACCGCCTGCAGGCCGAATATTAGGTAGACACTCTTTAGCCCGAAGTAGGGCTGGTTGCGCGCGCGGATCTCCTGATAGCGGCGGTCCTCCCCGTGGCCTCTGCTGCGCCAGGCAATGTAGCCTGAGAGTCGCACCGCCCAGATCGTAGCCAGCAGCAGTACCAGGCCTTCACGAGGGCCGATCTGAGGCGCGGAGAGGGCATAGACCCAGCCACCGAGGCTGATCATCACTGCCCACAGGGGATCGACGATGCTGACATCATGGTGAAGGAGGCTGACAAGCCAGGTTGCCACGGCAACGGTGATAATTACTGCCAGGGCCAGGAAGGCGGTATCCCAGGCGAAGGCGGTCATGGTCCGGACCTCCGGGCCAGTGCCCCTGCAAGTGCGAGCAGTAGGGGTGTCAGCAGTCCCCAGGCCACTGCCAAGGCACTGTAGGTGGCCGTGGCGTTGTAGACCGTCATGGCACCCAATTGGGCCCCGGCCCAGTATGCAGTCGGGCCGCCGCCGGCACCGAGAAGTGCGGCCAGCCAGGGGTGTCTTTGCAGGGGGCTTAGAGAGACGTTGAGGGTGGTGGCGAAGTTGGCCCAGAGGGCAACCATCCAAAGGGGGGCAAACCCTCCGCCCGGATCGCTGGCAAACACGACCCAGCCTGTTGACTGCAGCGTGCTATCCAGGCTAAATCCAATCGCCGCAGCGAGTGCGATAAGCAGCGCTTCGGTTCGGAGGGGGCGAACCTGAATCAGGTGCCAGGTGATCAGGGCAGCGACCATGCCAATACCGATGAGCGGCCAACCCCAGGCCGCCGTCAATACCACTGTCCACCAGCCTGTCTGGAAGGCAAACTGGTTGAGCAGCCACGCCGGTATCATGCTGAGTGCAGGAGAGAGCGGACCACCGGTGATCATCACACACATTCCTCCTTCCTCTGGAACAGATAATGGCTGACCCACCAGGTCTGACCGGCGTCATAGGCGAAGGTCTCAGCGCAAGCCATGAAAAACAGCCGCCAGCGCTGCCACCACAACTCGGCCTGATCGCTACCGTAGGTCTCCGCCAGGATTGGCAGGATGGTTTCGTACCGTCGGTCCATATTATCCAGCCAGGCGTTGGCGGTTTTTTCATAGTGGTTGCCGGACCAACGCCATTGTTGCTGGAGGGTGAGATGCTCCTGGAAATACAGGGGCAGATTATCACTGGGCATCATGCCTCCGCTGAAGAAATAGTGGCTCATCCAGTCATCACCGCCACGGTCCTCGAACAGATAGGGAGTGTCCCGGTGACAGAAAATGTGCATGAAAAAAAGGCCGCCCGGATTCAGCCAACTGTGTACGCGGCCAAACAGGCTACGCCAGTTGCGCATGTGCTCGAACATTTCCACCGAGACCACCCGGTCGAAACGTTCCGGGGTATCGAAATCATTCATGTCCGCGGTGATGACCGTGAGATTGGTTAGTTCGCATTCAGCTGCCCGGCTCTCGATATAGCGGCGTTGGGAGTGGGCGTTTGAGACAGCGGTGATCCGGGCGAGGGGGTATTGCTCCGCCATCCAGAGGGAGAGGCTGCCCCAGCCGCAGCCAAGTTCAAGGATGGACTGTCCGTCCTGCAGGCCAGCCCGCTTGCAGGTCAGGGAGAGGGCGGCAGCTTCTGCTGCAGCATGATCCTCGACACCGTCGGACCAATGGCAGCAGCTGTATTTTCGGTGCGGTCCCAGCACCTGTTCGAAAAAGGCTGCCGGTACCTCATAGTGCTGGGCGTTGGCAAGCTCGGGCAGCGGGGCGGTAGGTGCAGTGTTCATTCCGTTCAGGAATGCCTGCATGTCCGCTGAGCGAAGCTCGCAATCCAGGTTGCTGATCTCGTCCAGTCGGCGTCGGCAAAGTTGACGGATACCTTTGCGGACCAACGCATCGGGAATTAGTCCCCGCTCAGCCCAATCGATTGCGACTCGACTCACAGAGGTCATCGGGACACTCTCATGTCCGCACTGCGTATCATTTCTGCACCGATACCAAGTTGCCTCGATACCGGCATGGTCTGAGGGTGCTTCCCGGAAACTTGTTTAAGTGGTGCACCGGCGGGACAGGCTTTGTTGGGAGGCAAGAATTCAGCCGGAAAGAGAAACAGGCGGTAAAGCCATACGGCATGGTGGGTACAAGTCGCCCCTACTCTTGTGTATCCCATTATGCTGTCCTGGAATAATTGGCAGATCTTTCTTAGATAGGAGTCAAAATGCCCTTCGTCAAGCGAGCCGTCCAGTTTACATAGGTTATATGTCCCTGCGAGATCTTGAGCGGCGCACCATGCTGACCAGAACGCCTGGGAAGGAAATTCACAACATTTTACCACTTTCATATGGATAGAGTGTGGTGCGATGTTTAACCGCCAAGCCTTGTTGACCATAAAATCTCAGACTTGTACAAGAGTGTGTATGGGGCTTTTAAGCTAGAGCGTCGAATTGGCTCATGAGAAAAACAAAAAATGGATGTTGAGTTCCGCCAGAAGACGCCGATAGACGCTTCATGATTGAGCTTAAAGAAGAATCTGTATTAGTCAGTTCTAAATAACACCAAGAGTATACAGGCGAGCTATGGCTAACCCTATGGAACGCCAGAAAAACCAAGGGCATCAAGTGTGGTAAGCCCTAATTTTCGTGAATTCGGTCTCGTGGGTGAGTATGTCCGGCTATGTCGCGCTGGATCACACACACTGCTGTGTGGTTACAATTCATGTGTCTTATAATACTAACGAGAAAGGACAGCATTACTATGAATATCGATACCAGCTGGTTGGAACAAACCGTTTTCGCTCGCAAGTTGTCCGATGACGAGTTGGCCGCACTAAGCTCGATTATGCAGGCCGGGCGCGCACTACAGGGGGAGGAGATCGTTTCGCAGGGGGAGCCGGGGGGAATCCTCTATATTTTGCGTTCCGGAACCGCAGTGGTTCAGCATGGTGCGCCTAAACCTATTGAAGTTGCCACTGTGGGTGAAGGCGCCGTTGTCGGTGAAATGAGCTTTTTGACCGATGCTTCGGCCAGTGCCAATGTGGTTGCCAAGACAGAGTGCGAGGTTTACCTCATCACCCGTTCGGGTTTCTCCGAACTAATGAATCGACACGAGGATCTGGCGTTTGGGCTGTTTGTCTACATTCTTCGCCATACCGCGGGTGTGATTCGACACATGAATGAAGAGCATATCAGTATGATGCAGTACATCGTGGGCAGCCGAATGGGTGCATGAGTTTTCCTCACGGTGACGGGAAGGGATAGTCCGCGCCACCACTCTCATCACCAGGTAAATAGAAGTCGCTACAGCAATGTAGCGACTTTTTTGTTTTTGTTACATAGATGCTCTCGAAACGCAGCTCTTGATGCTGGTCATTTCTGACAAAACTACGTGAGTACTTCCGACGTTTCTCTTTATCCCATGGTGACTCAGTTTCACGCACACTCCCTATAGAAGGAATCCTCGAATTTACTATGCTGTGTATATGTCCGTAGTCGTGTTGCCGAAACAGGAGGATGCCATGCACAACAGTAACGAGAAGTTGAGGATAGGGAAAAGTATCCTGGCGGTAGCACTGTGGCTGACGATGGTTGCGTCAGCGTTTGGAGCCGATGCCGGGAATTGCGGTTTTAATGAGGGGGACCCCGACGCGGGTAAAAGGATTTACCGATATAGTTGCCTTTCCTGTCATGGTTCGAACGGCAAAGGCGCGATCCCGGGGGCGCCTGATTTCAATAAGAAGGGGGGCGTGCTATCCAAGCCCCATAGTGCATTAACGGATCATATCGCTAACGGATTTCGAAGCCCTGGATCGCCCATGGCGATGCCGCCGATGGGTGGCAATCCGAACTTGACTGAAAAGGATATGCTGGACGTACACGCATATCTCCATCAGCGATTTGGCTGTGGGTAAATGGGTGTGTCTCAACGTTAGCCAAGGGGCTGATACAAAAAAGCCGGTCATTAATGACCGGCTTTTTTGAGCGTGCGGCAAATTACTTGTTAGCGCGATTTTCGATCAGGTCATCCACCACAGCCGGCTCAGCCAGGGTGGAGGTATCGCCCAGGGTGTCGATCTCGTTGGCGGCGATCTTGCGCAGGATACGACGCATGATCTTGCCGGAACGGGTTTTGGGCAGACCCGGTGCCCATTGGATGACATCCGGAGAGGCAATAGGCCCGATTTCCTCGCGTACTAATTTCACCAGCTCCTTTTTCAGTTCATCGCTCGGCTCAATCCCTTTGACCAGAGTGACATAGCAGTAAATGCCCTGACCCTTGATGTCATGCGGGTAGCCGACCACGGCCGCCTCGGCAACCGATTCGTGCAGCACCAGGGCGCTTTCGATCTCGGCGGTGCCCATGCGGTGACCGGAGACATTGAGCACGTCATCCATGCGGCCGGTGATCCAGTAGTAGCCATCAGCGTCACGACGAGCGCCGTCACCTGAGAAGTAGAAGCCTTTGTAGGTGCTGAAATAGGTATCGATAAAGCGCTGGTGGTCGCCGTAGACCGTACGCATCTGGCCCGGCCAGGGGCGGGTGATGACCAGTGCTCCCTCGGCTTCGCCTTCGAGCACGGTGCCGTCGGTGGCATCGACGATGGCTGGCTGCACGCCGAAGAAGGGGCGGGTGGCAGAGCCGGGCTTGAGGGCAGTGGCACCGGGCAGCGGGGTGATCAGGTGGCCGCCGGTTTCGGTTTGCCACCAGGTATCGACGATGGGGCAGCGCTCTTCACCGACCACCCGGTAGTACCACTCCCACGCTTCGGGGTTGATCGGCTCGCCGACGGTACCGAGCAGGCGCAGGCTTTTGCGTGAGGTCTTTTTCACCGGTTCATCACCCTCCCGCATCAATGCGCGTATGGCGGTGGGAGCGGTATAAAACACGGTGACCTGATGCTTGTCCACCACCTGCCAGAAGCGGGAGGCGTCCGGATAGGAGGGCACACCTTCAAATGCCAACGTGGTGGCCCCAATGGCCAGCGGTCCGTAGACCAGGTAACTGTGACCGGTGATCCAGCCCACGTCGGCGGTGCACCAGTAGATGTCGCCCTCGTGCAGGTCGAAGGTGTACTTGGTAGTCATCGCTGCATAGAGCAGGTAACCGCCGGTAGTATGCAGCACGCCCTTGGGTTTACCGGTGGAGCCGGAGGTGTAGAGGATGAACAGCGGATCCTCGGCATCCATCTCCTCGGGCGGGCAGTCGGTGGAGGCATCGGCCATCATCTCGTGGTACCAGACATCACGCTCCTCATGCCAGGCGATGTCACCGCCGGTGTGCTTGATGGTCAGCACGGTGTGCACGTTGGGGCAGTGTTCCAGCGCCTTGTCGGTATTGGCCTTGAGCGGCACACTGCGACCGCCGCGCAGACCCTCGTCGGCAGTGATAACGACACGGCAGTCGGAGTCGAGGATGCGGTCTTTGAGTGATTCAGGGGAAAAGCCGCCGAACACTACCGAGTGGATGGCGCCGATGCGGGCGCAGGCAAGCATGGCAAAGGCAGCCTCGGGGATCATAGGCATGTAGATACAGACCCGATCGCCTTTCTTCACTCCGCGGCTCTTCAGCACGTTGGCCAGTTTGGTGACGTGCTCATAGAGTTCGTTGTAGGTGATCTTCTTGTCGACACTCGGGTCGTCACCTTCCCAGATGATGGCGACCTGATCGCCGCGGGTCTCCAGATGACGGTCAATGCAGTTGTAGGCGAGGTTAAGCTTGCCGCCCTCGAACCATTTGATGTGAACATTACCTTCGTAACTCCAGTCCAGCACCTTGTCCCATGGCTTGTACCAGCTGAGGAACTTCTCCGCCTGCTCCCCCCAGAATCCCTCTGGGTCATCGATGGAACGCTGGTACATCTCCTTGTAAGTGGCCTCATCGATGTGGGCACTTTTAGCCACCTCGGCGGGAACCGGATACAGTTTTACGTCATGGGACATCGTTCTCTCCTCGATTACTTTCGATGTTAATCTTGTCGATGGTAACAACCGATGCCGCAATAATGCTGCGCGGCAGCGGTCATCGATCGGTTGCCCGGGTGCAATAGCACTGAAAACATATCACACCTTAAGCAGAAAATTGTTCAGTGCGACTGGCCTGTTGGTATCGTACTGCGCCAGCTGCGCGAGAAAAAGCTCCGCTGCCCCCAATGCATCGCTCAAGGCGTTGTGCAACCGATAACGAGGCAGCTGGTAGCGGGTACGTAGCGCTCCCAGACGCAGTTCCTGCGGCCGAAATGCCTGATCACGACGCTCCAGGCTGCGCCTGGCTATGGCCTGGGTATCGATCACCGGCATTAGAAAACTGATACCGAACAACGTTTCGCAGGCACGTTGCAGAAACTGCATTTCAAACCTTGCATGGTGCGCGATGAGAACCTTGCCCGACAGAATTGGCAGCAGTTCGCTTAATACCTCGTAGAGTGGTTCGCCCTGTGCCGCCTGATCGTCCATTATGTGATGGATCACCGCACTCTGCTCCGGGATCTCCTGCTGCGGGCGAATCAACCTGTGCTGGGCCGTGCCCAGCTCAATCTGCATCCCGTTGAGACAGACCCAGCCGATACTGAGGATTTCATTGCATCGGGGATCAAGGCCACTGGTCTCCAAATCCAGAGCGACAAAATCCAGCGTACGACAATCACTCTTTCTGGAAGGGAAAGGTATCGCGTAAAAATCCCGCATGAGTTCATTTGAAGCATGTGCGAGCAGGCGCTTGCGGCGGAAATCGAGGCTGAGCAGTGAGGCGAGCATTTGTTAGGAAATCCTGGAGGCCTGATAGCGCTGCTCCAGCGCTTTTTGCATGGTGCTGATGACGGCAAAGACATCTTTTAGCTGGGAACGCTCAGGTCGTGATAATGACTCCGGACGTACAAAATTGTCCAGTGGCTCACCGTGGATGTGCTGTTGGGACTGATGGCGTGCTCGTAGCGTTGAGATGAACTCAAGGGCATAGAGCAGATCCTGCGCGCCGCTGTGGCTCAGTACCCCGGCATTTTCAGCCGCTTTCAGTCTCTCCTGGGTATTCAACACACCAAGACCGGCAGAAAGAGCATAGATGCGCGCCAGATCAACGATAGGGATAATGCCGCTATGTTTGAGGTCGAGCGTATCGTCGTGCTCACCGTCGTGCACCAGTACGAACTGGCGGAAGAAACCAAGCGGCGGACGATGACTGAGTGCATTGGCCGTCATGTGGGCGAGGAAGATGGTGTTATTACGGCTTTGTTCCAGGATGAACGCCTTCAGCGCCTGGTACAGTGACTCGTCACCGTGCAGCACACGGATATCGAAAAAG
>JBFEWO010000099.1:0-10290 GCA_041546305.1 Thiohalomonadaceae bacterium
AACATATTACGGGGCACCGCCTGGGTCAGGCTCTCGTCCCGCTCGCCATAACCGTCGGCAGGATCGACGGTGACTTTCAGTGCATCTCCTGTGCTCTTGCCTTCCAGGGCATTTTCCAGGCCGGGGATGATATTTCCGTGACCCTGAAGATAGGCCAGCGGACCGCGACCCTCGGAGCTATCGATCACGGTGCCCTTGTCGTCGGTCAGGGTGTAATCGATGGAGACAACTTTGTTGGCAGAAATTTGCATGATAAATCCTTGATATACGTAAAATACGCGCCCAGTGTAGCGGTTCAGATAGAGAAATCCAAACAGAATTCACCGTAAACTCACTGGTGTTATTCGATGATCCAGAATGGCACCTCTTGTGCCTCGAGGAATTGCCGGGCGTCAGCTCCCTGCAGCATGGCGAAGGTCGCCAGCATTCCCGCTTCCAGACAGGTGCCAGCGATCACGGTGACCGAGCGCGGCGCATTCTTAATCGGGTAGCCGGTACGCGGATTGAGGATGTGTCCATAGCGTTTGCCCTGATGCAGCAGAAAGCGCCGGGCATCGCCACTTGTGGCAATGCCGCCGTGAGCGACCGTGATTTGTCCTGCCTGACGGACACCGGTGGCGGCCGGATCGTCGATCGCGATGTGCCACGGCTGGCCGTTGCTGAGGGGCTTGTTGACATAGAGATCGCCGCCGAAATTGAGCACGAAGGATGCCTCCGTGGTCTGACTGAGCCATTGCGCCGCCTTGTCTACAGCATACTCCTTGCCGATGCCTCCCAGGTCGATCTCCATCCCCGGCGGCAGGGTGAGGTGTGGTGGTTCCCACGTCACTTTGGACCAGCCGATATGCTTGAGACATTCACGTACCTGATTCTTGTCGGGCGGTGTCGCACCCGGCTGAAAGGACCAGATACGCCGTAGCACACCGGCGGTGATGTCGAACAGGCCGTCACTGAGCTGAAAGCACTGGTCGGCATAGTTGAGAAGCAGGGTGGTCTCTTCATCCACCTCCAGGGGTTGTCCATCACTGTGGTTGATATGGTGGATGAGATTGTCCTGGCGGTAGCGGCTGAATTTTTTTTCGATACGCCAGGTTTCCTCGGCAACCTGCTGCAGGAGGTGCTGCGCTTGCGCCCGGTCCTTCAGCTCCAGCAACACTTCACAGGGGCTGGCCATGGCGCTAAAGCGCCCTGTCCAGTAGCTGCCACAGGGACTCTGATCGAGGGTGAGGTTCATGAGTGTACAAGTGGTGGGGCACCAGGCCCCACCTTGATATCGTTTAGAAAACAGTACGATACCCGATTTGTACGATGGTGGCATCCAGGGTGGGATACAGATCGTAGTTGCGTTGTATGCCAATGGCGTCAGCCGGGTGACTTTCACCCGTTTGCGTCATCTTTTCCACCAGGATACTGAATTCGCCATCCTGCAACGGCATGCCGAATTTCAAACCGACAGTGTTGCTGGTCATCTCACCCAGGCGCAGGTCCGCACTGGCAAACTCGGGTAGTGGCATATTGTCAACCAGGCTGTGGCGATAGAAATCCGCGGCCGTTTGCTGGTATTGGCGATAGTGCGGTTGCAAATAACGACCGCCTGCCAGTTCATAGCGGTATTTCAGATCCATGGTGTGGGAGCGAATTCCCCAATCGTCCTGGAAGTAGCGGTAGCTGAAGTAGATTACATCCTCCGTCAGCTGGTGCTGCAGTTTCCAGTAGAGGCTGTCACTGTTGCGCGTATCCGGCCGTTTCTCGTAGCGGTACAGGTAGGTATTAGCAGGAGCCGTAGGCGAAGGGTCCGGTACCGTTTCACCGGTTAACGGGTCGATGACACTTAGAATCTTGTAGGGCTCGGTCAGGTAACCGCTACTGGTGGTATGGCTGTAGTTGAGCTGGGTGAGGGTGCTGCGGTTGAGTATCTGCGTCACCCCAAACAACACATCCACAGCGGTTTTCTGATTATCGTCCTCAAGCTCGCCGGTGGCAGGTGCATTGATTAGTTGCAGGCCGACCGGTGCACCCCCTTCTGGCTTGACGACATCCAGGGTCAATCCCACTCCGGCAGTGAGGGTGGTCATCCGGTTGTTATAGTCCTTGCTCAGGGTGTCGGACACGCTGAGAGAGAGGTAATCCCGCTCGGCGGAGAAATTGCCACTCATGGCATTACGCACCAAACGGCTCAGCTCGTGCTCCCAATCGAGACCAACGGCAATACGCACATCGGTCAGATCACGCATAGGCGTTTCGCCTGCCGGGGTGGTGTAGGTGCTTTGTCCGGAGGGTGAGGTGAAGGTTTGCGGCGTATTGGTGGGTGTTGCCCCATTAGGTGAGGCACCGGTCAGCGAGTCATAGATCGCCCGGAAGGTCAGTTTGTCGCCAGCCTCGGTGGTCTTGCTGGCGGAAATGGCCGGTGCGATCACCGTGACGCGATCGGCTTCGCTGTAGTAGAGCAAGCCCCCTTTGACGTCCCAGCCGTCGCTGCTCTGCGCGGCCTGCAGGGGATGAGACAGTACGGTGCAGGTGGCCGCTGCCAGTGCGGCGCGGACCGATGATTTGTTATTCAGTTGCATCCGCAGCCTCCTCCACCAACACCTTGCCCACCAAAGGAGGCCTCTTTGCTGAAATAGATATGTTCATCCAGAGTGTTTTCGATCGGATCCGGAACCAGCTGCATTTTTTCCTGTGCCAGAAGATCCCGATCCCAGGGTTTGACCGCTTCGATGCTGCAGCCTGCCAATGGCAGCATGAGCAAGAGAAATAGAGACTTTGTTGTCATTGTTATGTCCTATTTGCTTTCAAGGAGTTGAACGATTTTCTCTTCCAGCTCGGCCTTGTCTTTGTCACGAAAGCCGATATGCGAACTGTGAAGATTGCCGTTCCGATCGATCAGGTAGGAGCTGGGCATACCCATGACGCCGTAACTCTCTGCGATGGTTCCTTCGGGATCGTAGGCAATAGTCACCCGGCTGGGTGTCTCGGTGAGGAACTCATTCGCACTGTCGCGCTCTTTGTCGAGATTGACAGCGATCACTTTCAGGCCGCGCTTACCGTACTTCTCCTGCAGTTCGTTCATCCATGGAAATGATGCACGGCAGGGGGGGCACCAGGAGGCCCAGAAATCGAGATAAACGACCTTGCCATGTTGTTCGGAAAGAACCAGCGAACCGTTATCAGTGGGCAGGGTGAAGTCGGTTGCCACTTTCTGTGCCATGGCGAAGGGAGAGGTGAAGAGTGACAGTGCGAAAACGAGAGAGAAAATACGTTCTTTCATTGTGGTTATTCCACTATTTTTATAAGACGATAGCAGGTTAAAAGAAGACTCTTAAGAGAGTCTTAATGGGTGGAAAAAGGGTTTTTTCTCGGCATGACAGGGCGCACATTTTGTGCGCAACGATATGCAATAGAAATGCTTAATCGGACTTGTGATTCGGGGCGTCAAGTGCGGCCATGGTTTCATGGCTGAGGAATAGTGCCGGATCGACACGGGTATTGTTAAGGCTCACACTCCAGTGCAGGTGCGGGCCGGTGACCCGTCCGGTCATACCCACCTTACCGAGAATTTCTCCCTGGCGAATATCCTGTCCAGTTTTTACCGCAATGCTGTCCAGATGGCAGTACATGCTGACCAATCCTTCACCATGATCGATAAACACGGTGTTACCGTTGAAAAAATAATTACCGGTTTCGATCACCTTGCCGTCAGCGGGGGCTGATACGTCGGTTCCGGTGGCTGCCGCGATGTCGAGGCCGCTGTGGGGACGGCGTGGCTGACCGTTAAAGAAACGACGTTTACCAAAGGTGCCGCTGAGGCGACCGTTGACCGGGAGTCGGAAATCCAATTGGGCGCTACGCTGCTCGTCCCAGCTGGCAAAGGCTTTTTTACTGCGCGCCTGCTCGCCGCGGATACGATCCAGATCCTTGGCATAAGGATTGACCATGCGCTTGTTCTTGAGAGTGATGTGTTGCTCTTCGTATTTCTTGTCGACAACGGTGAAGTATATGGTTTGAGTCTGTCCACCATTGGCGACCACGCGCAGTAGGTGTTTTCCCGGCTCTGTCGTTAACGGCAGACCGACCAGGGCGACCCAGCTATCATCCAGGTGCTTGACCATAACTTTACCGTTGCGGTACCACGCTTCGGGTTTGTCATTGGATTGACCCAGAGGAACGATGGCGATCCCGCCGGGTACGGCCGCTTCGCGCGGAAGCGCCCCGGCATGCACCAGCGAGGTGAGGGAGAACAGGGCGGCCAGGATGAAAACATTAAGAAATTTCATTATCAATTTCCTCGACACGGCAGAGCAGCTGCCCCCGGTGCAGTCGTGCATGAATGAGTTCGCCTGAGGCAACCTCATTGCTGTTATGTAATACCTTATCGGTTTCGGCCGAAGTGACGATGGCATACCCGCGTCCCAAAGTCGCAAGTGGGCTGACAGTTTCCAGAGCATGGGCCTGCGACGCCAGTCTTTGTTGCAACTGTTTGATTTGCAGCTGCATGGCCTGATGCAGACGGCGGCCCATCTCCTGATGGCTTTGTCGGAGTTGTTGCAGGCGCATTGTTGGACGGTGGCGCTCCAGGCGGGCTTGCAGCGTTTCCACCCGCGCAAATTTGTGTTTGCACAGATTGCGCCAGGCCTGGTTCAGGCGCATTTCCATCTCGTCCAATCGTTGAGCGTTCTCCTGCAGCCTTCGGCCAGGATGTTTGAGTCGCTTGCCCAGCCATTCCACCTGCTGTCGGCGTTGGCGTAACTGCTGACGCATGCGCTGTAGCAGTCTGCCCTCGAAGCCTTGCAGACGGCTCAACCAGGTTTCGCGGTCGGGACTGAGCAACTCGGCGGCAGCAGAAGGGGTGGGGGCACGCACATCGGCGACAAAATCGGCGATGGTGAAGTCGATTTCGTGCCCCACCGCACTGACCACCGGCAGTGGGCTATCGTGGATTGCACGAGCTACCACCTCCTCGTTGAAGGCCCAGAGGTCCTCCAGCGAGCCGCCGCCGCGTCCGACGATCAGCACATCACACTCCTGGCGCTTGCCAGCCAGACGGATCGTTTCGGCAATCTCGCTGGCGGCCCCTTCGCCCTGCACGGCCACCGGGTAGATCACTACGGGTATGGCTGGAAAACGCCGTTTGAGTACCGTGAGAATGTCGCGAATGGCTGCTCCGCTCGGAGAGGTGACCACGCCAATGCACCTCGGCAGAGTCGGCAGTGAACGCTTTCTTGCCTCATCGAACAAGCCCTCCTGGGCCAGTCGCTGCTTCAGCGCTTCAAAGGCGCGGCGCAGGGCACCGTCGCCGGCCTCCTCCAGGTGATCAACCACCAACTGAAAGTCACCACGAGGCTCGTACAGGCTGACCCGTACTCGTGCCAATACCTGAGTCCCGTCTTTTGGGGTAAAGCCAAGATTCATCGCGCGCATGCGGAACATGGCACAGCGTACCTGGGCAAATTCATCCTTGAGGGAAAAGTAGATATGACCCGAGCGTGGCCGGGTCAGGTTGGAGATCTCTCCTTCCAGCCATAACAGCGGGAAGTTGCCCTCCAGAATGGCGCGAGCCTCGCGATTAAGGCGTGAGACCGAGTAAACCTCGCGTTGTGGATGGCTTGTTGGTTGTTCGACGGAGACCATGAAATCAGTCTACCATGTTTGCGGCAGGTGTCAGTTCATCATTGTGACCCGTTAAACAAAGTATGGCGGCTTTCACAGAAAAACTCGGGTTATGACGCAATGCCCTTGTTTAAGGGGAGTTTCTTGGGGTGAAAAAAAACCGCCGCAAATGCGGCGGCGGGTTGCAGAGAGTACCGACTTAGTGAGAGGAGCCGGCGTTTTTCTGCGCTTCGTACTGGGCCATTGCCGCTGCGCTCTGGTGCTCTGCTTCTTTGGCCAGGGAGGCTGCCTTGTCGTACTCCTTGGCTTCGGCGGCTTGCTTGGCCTGGTCGATCAGGGTACCGGTATCACGCCACTCATAACCGACCTTGGCGACCTTTTCTCTGGCAGTTTGTGCTGCCGCAATGGCTTGAGTCGCGTCATCGGCGGATGCCTCGGTACCACCACCGGTGGTGGCGCAGGCACCGAGCATCAGGGACAACGCGGCGAACAGAACGGTATTCTTCATGGACATCCTCCGAGTGTAATTTTATTTAGGGGGGCTACTCCGAGCCGAAAAACGGCCTTTCGGCATAGACTTCCCTGTAGTGCTCTTCCGCCTGGAGAGCACGCATTAGGCTAGCCAGTTTACCGGGCTCTCGTCAAACCTTATAATGACTTGTTTATCTAACCGGACAGATAGCGCGGATACCTACTTATGAGAATCGTTCAGGAAGCCCTTACATTCGATGACGTTCTGCTGGTCCCGGCGCACTCCAACGTGCTGCCCAAGGATGTCGACCTTTCCACCAAGCTGACCCGCGAAATTACCTTGAACATTCCATTGGTTTCCGCCGCGATGGATACCGTGACCGAGGGGCGCCTGGCCATCGCTATGGCCCAGGAGGGTGGCATTGGCATCATCCACAAGAACATGACCATCGAGCAGCAGGCCGCTGAGGTTCGCAAGGTTAAAAAGTACGAAGCCGGTGTGATCAAGGACCCGATCACCATCAGCCCCAATTCGACCATTCGTGAGGTGCTGGAACTGACTTCCACAGCCGGCATTTCCGGGGTGCCAGTGGTGGATGGTGATGAGCTGGTCGGAATAGTGACCAATCGCGACATGCGTTTTGAGACCCGTTATGACGCCCCTGTCTCCTCCATCATGACGCCTAAGGAGAAGCTGGTTACGGTCAAAGAGGGTGAAGAGCGCGAGAAAATCCTGCAGCTCTTCCACCAGTACCGCATCGAGAAACTGTTGGTGGTGGACGACTCCTTCCGCCTGCGAGGCCTGATCACCGTCAAGGATATCCGCAAGGCCACGGAAAAGCCCAATGCCTGCAAGGACGATCAGGGGCGCCTTCGTGTCGGTGCCGCGGTGGGCGTGGGGGCTGGTACCGATGAGCGTGTTGCCGCTCTGGTCGCTGCCGGAGTCGACGTGATCGTGGTCGATACCGCTCATGGCCACTCTCAGGGGGTACTCGATCGGGTGGCATGGGTGAAGAAGAATTTCCCTGAACTGCAGGTTATCGGTGGCAACATCGCCACCGCCGCTGCCGCCAAGGCCCTGGTGGAAGCTGGTGCCGATGCGGTGAAGGTCGGTATCGGTCCCGGTTCCATTTGCACCACCCGCATTGTTGCCGGTGTCGGCGTGCCGCAGATCAGCGCCATCTCCAATGTCGCCGAGGCGTTGGAGGGCACCGGAGTGCCGCTCATCGCTGATGGCGGCATCCGCTTCTCCGGTGACATGGCCAAGGCCATCGTGGCCGGTGCTTCTTCGGTCATGATGGGTTCCATGTTCGCCGGTACAGAAGAGGCACCCGGGGAGGTGGAGCTGTTCCAGGGCCGTTCCTACAAATCCTATCGCGGAATGGGTTCGCTCGGTGCCATGGGGGGATCGCAGGGCTCCTCCGACCGTTATTTCCAGGAGAGCACCGAGGCCGACAAGCTGGTCCCGGAAGGGATTGAGGGACGTGTTCCATTCAAAGGGCCGCTCAACCCGGTTATCCACCAGCTACTCGGAGGACTGCGCTCATCCATGGGCTATACCGGTTGCAGGAATATCGAAGAGATGCGCACCAAGCCGGAATTTGTCCGTATCACCAACTCCGGTCTTTCGGAATCCCACGTCCACGATGTGCAGATCACCAAGGAAGCGCCGAACTACCGGCTGTGAGGATACGGTACAGCTCGTCAAAGAATAACGGCCCCTTATGGGGCCGTTTTCGTTGGTGCGCGAATCACGATGCGGTGGCTATCACCGAACGTATTCCCTGGGGTGATTCTATTGTTGCCAAATGCCGAATTTCGTCCAGTATTTACTCTTACTAGCTACCCTGAGGGAAAAGTCATGACGATGAAAGACATTCAGCTGGTCGATGTAACCATCCATATTGACAAGGACACGGATAATGCCACACGCGGCAAGATTGAGGCGGCTTTGCGAGGGATTGATGGGGTGGTCAGCGTGCACATGCCGGAGGAGGAGCGACATCTCATTGTGGTGGAATACAATCCCGATACGACGAAATCAATGGATTTGCTTAATGCGGTCAAGCCATTGGCAGGACATGCTGATTTGATCGGTCTGTAGGCGCCTTCTTATTCTTCAACATGTGAGGGCGTTGCGACAGGAGCCGGCTCGCTCTCCATTACAACTCGCTCTCTATTACAAAGGGTGGTCTGGATCGCAACTGCTTTCCAGCACCCATACCCCCCTCTTACACTGAAGCAAGTCGCTGCCGCTACAGACGTAATCATTGTGGTTGTAGAGCGTGTCGTTGAAATAACAGCCGCTGGTTTCAGGGGCTCCCTGACTGATCACCTCATATTCATCATCCAGTTCATCGGCGACCGGTGAGGTCTTGCGTTCCGGATCTATCGCACCGACATGCGGCACAGACAAACGTGCACTCATGATCTTCTCCTGTACATCCACACCCTTTGAGCTTAAGCATAGACACGAAGTGAGAAGAGACAATGATGTTTATTGTCGCCGTCGTGCTTTCACCACGGCACGGATGGGCGCGGGATGCCCCTCAATGGTGAGGGCGGGATCATTAGGGGCGAGATAGTCGGCCAGGGATTCGAAATGCATCCACTCGGTGCGACGTTGTTCCTCAATGGTGGTGGGGCTGACGTCGATCAGTTCAATATCGGCAAGACCAGCTGCTTCCAGCCATTGCATCATGGTCGCAGGGGAGGGGATGGTATGAACGTTTTTCATTTTCGCATAGCGCCCCTTGGGGTAGAGCACGTCCCCGGGCCCTCCCTGGATCACCAGCCCCTCCAGGATGAGTTCGCCGCCGGGTTTCAGGTGTCGTCTCAACTGCTCGATGTGCTCCATGTGATCCTTGCGGTGATAGATCACCCCCATGGAGAAAACGGTATCAAAGGCCCCGCTGCCTTCAGGAATTTCCTCCAGCTTGAGCGGCAGCACATGCATCGGTTGCTCACCGATGAAGTGACGCATGGCGGCGTATTGCAACACATAGCTAATGGTCGGATCGATGGCGATAATGCGCTGGGCACCGGCACCCAGCATACGCCAACCGTAGTAGCCGTTGCCGGAGCCGACATCCAGCACCAGTTTGTCCTTGAGGTCGATCTGTTTTTCCAGCCGTGCCCATTTCCAGTCGGAGCGCCATTCGGTATCCAGGTGGATACCGTAGGGACAGAAGGGGCCTTTGCGCCAGGGATGGAAGGCCATCAGAGTTTCACTGATCTGGCGGCGTAGTGCATCGTCGATTTGCGTTGATGAGCCGATGTGCAGGCAGGGAGCGGAGAGGTCGAGGTTGTCGGGATGCAGGTCAGGCAGCTGCATCAAGGCTTCAAGCCAGCGCGGCAGGTCGCCGTGGCTGGCTAACTTCTCCTCCACCTGGGGCGGGACGCTCTCTAGCCAATGGGCCAGTGGTGAGTGCTCAAGCCACCGGTAGAGGTGGTCGTAACCAAAGTGGGTAAGGTTCATTTGATGGCGGCGATGGAGGCGAAGTTGAAGGCCTGGAACCAGGGTTCGACGCGGCGAAAACCGGCCTCTTTCAAGCGCTCGCAGTGCTGCACTAGGGTTTCCGGGATGAGCACATTCTCCAGTGCTTGGCGCTTTTGACTGATCTCCAGTTCCGAGTAGCCGTTGGCGCGCTTGAAGGCCAGGTGCATCCGTTCCTGAAACTGCTGACTCTCCCCATCGGCAAAGCGCAGCTTTTCCGACAGCACCAGCACGCCGCCGTGCAGCATCCCGGCATGGATCCGTTGCAGCAATGCCAGGCGCTCCTCCGGCGCCAGGAACTGCAGGGTGAAATTGAGCACCACTACCGAGGCGTTGCTCAACGCGATCTTGCGGATATCAGCACAGACCACCTCGACCGGGGTCGGCGAAAGGTCTGTAGCGATATTCTCGCGACAGCGCTCGACCATTGCGGAAGCGTTGTCCACCGCCACAATCCGGCAGTTGGCCGTCTGAATGCGGCGGCGAAGGGAGAGGGTGGCGGCGCCCAGCGAGCAGCCGAGATCGTAAAGGGTTGAGCCCTCTTGTGCGTACTGTTCGGCAAACAGCCCCAGGAGCGCGATGATGTCACCGTAACCGGGTACTGAGCGCCGAATCATGTCCGGAAACACTGAAGCGACCCGTTCGTCAAAGGCGAAGTCGACAATATGCTGCTGGGGTGTCGAGTAGATGGCGTCTTTACTCACATCGGTACCTGA
>JBFEWO010000157.1:0-6195 GCA_041546305.1 Thiohalomonadaceae bacterium
CAGGGCGGCAGTGCCAGAGCAGAATGGAAAGAGGCCGAAGAGCGGATGGATCGCGCCATACGGGGTTGAGCTCATGAGTCGCTTCTGGGAAGAGAAATCCCTCGCCGAAATGAACCGCGAGGAGTGGGAAAGCCTATGTGATGGCTGCGCCCGCTGCTGTCTCATCAAGCTTGAAGACGAAGACAGCGGCGAGCTCTGCACCACCAGTGTGGTTTGCCGCTATCTGGAAATCGGGCAATGCCGCTGCAGCGTCTATAGTGAACGGAGCCGCCTGGTACCCGAGTGCTTACAGGTCACCCGTGAGAATGTCGCCGAACTGTACTGGATGCCGCAAAGCTGTGCCTACCGGCTACTTGCCGAGGGCAATCCCCTGCCCGACTGGCATCCACTGGTCAGCGGTAGACGCGAGAGCGTGCACGAGGCGGGCATTGCCATCAGCGGCTACGCCATCTCCGAACTGGCCCTGGGTGATGAGGTCGATCTGGAAGATTACATTATCGACTGAGCCTAGACAGGCACATTGCTGAAAACTATCTGCGAACAGCTGCGATTTTTCAGCATATTGGCATATAATCGGCACGTATAAACCAAAAGCCGGCGAACTACAGCGACGCCCCATGAACCGCGACCTGTTTCAGCGACTGACGCAAAGCGAACTGGACAAATACACCAGTGAACTGGAGCAAGCAGTCGAAAACCATAGCAAATGGCTCTCCCGGGTCAATCGCACCCTGATCTGCAGGCTACCCGCTGATGACAGCGATGTCAGCGAGAATCCCCACCACCAATGCCATTTCGGGCGCTGGTATCACAATATCGAAGATCCTGGACTGCTCGATGACGAGACCTTCAGCCACCTTGGCGAGGTGCATAAAGCGATGCACCTGGCAGCGAAAAACCTGCTCCTCAAAAAACAACATGATGAACAAATTGATTCGGATGAATACGACGAGCTGATCGGGCTCTCGGAGGAACTTCGCTTTCTCATTAACGCACTGCGCCGCGATTTCAATCACAATCGCAATCTCACTGCCAAGCTCATGAGCAAGGTGTTCGAAAACGCCGGCGAGGGTGTCGTCATTACTGCCCCTGACACCAGAATTATCAGCGTCAACAAGGCCTTTACCGAAGTGACCGGCTACAGCGCCGAAGAGGCGATCGGGATGACTCCCAGCATGCTGCAATCCGGTAAGCAGGATCAATCCTTCTACGAACAAATGTGGGAAATACTGAAACGCGATGGCCAGTGGCAGGGGGAGATATGGAATGCCAACAAGAATGGCGAGATCTATCTGGAGTGGCTCTCGGTGACTGCGGTAAGGGACGAGGACGGCAACCTCAGCCATTACATCGGCATCTTTTCCGACATTACCTCAGAGAAAGAAAATGAGGAGCGCCTAGCGCATCTCGCCCACTATGATCAGCTGACCAACCTGCCCAATCGCATCCTGTTCGATGACCGGCTCAAACAAGCCCTGGGGCTGGCGCGCCGTACGCGCAGCCGGCTGGCGATTATGTTTCTTGACCTGGACGGCTTCAAAGCGATCAATGACACGCTCGGCCATGACGCCGGCGATGAGTTGTTGAAGCAGGTCGCCAACCGCCTGAGCGCCAGCCTGCGCAGCAGCGACACCGTTGCCCGTTTTGGCGGCGATGAATTCACCATCGTGCTGCCCGAGATCGACAGCAGGGAGAGCGTGTCCAGGGTCGCCACCAAGATTACCGAAGCCATCGCCAGACCCTATACTCTCAACGGCAATGAGGCTCGCGTCACCACCAGCATCGGTATCAGCCTCTACCCGGCCGATGGTCAACATGCCAACACCCTGCTGAAAAAGGCGGACAATGCCATGTACCAGGCAAAACATCATGGCAAGAATCACCATGAGTTTTATACCAGCGAGGAATGAGTCGGTTGTCGGGAGCGCCCTGACCGGATCGGCTTCCGGCCACAATTAGCCAAAGTGCCTTGTTCATTCGTGGCAAGCGGCCACTCTCACAGAAGGATCCTGTCTCACACCAGACTCTTGCTCACGATCTCGTAAACATCCCTGGAACAGACACCCGAGTCGAGAATGCGCTGCAGCTGCCCACGCATCTTTTCCTGCCGCGCAGCATCGTAACGCCGCCACTGGGTCAGCGGGGTCAGCAGGCGAGCGGCCACTTGCGGATTGAGCTTGTCGAGCTGCATCACAAAATCGGTGTGAAAACGGTAGGCCTCACCATTGTCGCGATGGAAACGGGCCGGATTGCGCATGGCGAAGGCACCGATGAGCGAGCGCACCCGGTTGGGATTTTTGATCTGAAAATCCGGGTGCTGCGCAAGACGCTGCACCACCTCGAAGGTATCGGCTTGCGGTGATAGCGCCTGCAATGAAAACCACTTGTCCAGCACCAGCGCATCGCCCTTCCAGCGTTGATAAAAATCCTCCAGAACATTTGGCGCCTCAGCATGAGCGTTATGCACCAGCACGGTAAGGGCCGCCATGGCATCGGTCATGTTGTCGGCCGCTTTGTACTGCCCGAGGCACTGCTCGCCGATCGCCGCATCGTCGAGCAGCATCAGGTAGTGCAGGCAGCGGTTCTTCAACCGGCGCCGCGCCATCGCCACGGCATCGATACGGTACTCACCGCTGTCGCTGTGGCGCGTCATGGTCTCCAACAGCAGCTTGCGAAAGGCGGCGGCCAGCTCATGCTGCAGGCCGCGATGCGCCTGATGCAGCAGTTCGGGATCGCAGCCATCGATAAATTCAGCCACATAGGACTCCTGCGGCAACGTAATCGCCTCGGCCACCAGGGCCGGATCCAGCGCGGTATCGGACAGGGTATTGGCAAAGGCCCCGGTCAGGCCTTCCGGCAGCTCGGGCTGTTCCCCCCGCTGCAGAGCCTCATAACGCGCTAACAGGATCTTGAGCGCCAATTGCTGGCCAGCATCCCAGCGATTGAAGGGATCCGTGTCGTGCCCCATGAGGAAGGCCAGTTCATGTTCACCATAGTCGGTATCCAGCTTCACCGACGCGGAGAAGCCGCGCAGCAGTGACGGCACAGCCCCATCAGGGATATCGCTGAAGGTCCAGGTCTGCTCGCCTTTCTCCAGCAACAGCACCCGCTCCAGTGACGCCTCTCCCTGCTCTCCCGCCAGGCGCAGCGGCAGCGCCCGGCCCTCGCCATCGAGCACTGCGGTGCGAATGGGAATGAGCAGCGGCGATTTCTGCTCCTGCCCAGGTGTCGGCGGAGCATGCTGGCTGACGTGCAAGGTCAGCGTCCTGTTCGACGCATCGTATTCACGGCGCACCGTCACCACCGGCGTACCTGCCTGGCTGTACCAGCCCATGAAGGAGGAGAGATCCCGGCCGTTGGCATCGGCCATGGCGCGGATGAAGTCATCGCAGGTCACAGCCTGGCCATCGTGCCGTTCGAAGTAGAGATCGCTGCCTTTGCGGAAACCCTCCGCGCCGAGCAAGGTATGCAGCATATGAATCAACTCGGCGCCCTTTTCGTACACTGTGAGGGTGTAGAAATTGTTGATCTCGACATAGGAGTCGGGGCGGACCGGATGGGCCATCGGGCCGGCATCCTCGGCGAACTGGTGGGTGCGCAGCATGGTGACATCGTCGATGCGCTTGACCGCCGCCGAGTTCATGTCTGCGGAGAACTGCTGGTCGCGAAAGACAGTGAACCCTTCCTTGAGGCTGAGCTGGAACCAGTCGCGGCAGGTCACCCGGTTGCCTGACCAGTTATGGAAATACTCGTGGCCGATCACGCTCTCAATGCCGTAGAAATCGGCATCCGTTGCGGTCTCGGACTTGGCCAGGACATAACGGGAATTGAAGATGTTGAGCCCCTTGTTCTCCATCGCCCCCATGTTGAAATCATCCACCGCGACGATCATGTAGATATCGAGGTCATATTCGCGCCCATAGGTCTGCTCGTCCCAGGCCATGGCCTTCTTCAATGAGTTCATGGCATGGGCAGTCTTGTCCTCGTTGCCGTGCTGCACGTAGATTTGCAGCAGCACTTCGCGCCCGCTCATCGTGGTGAAACGATCCTCGACACAGGCCAGATCTCCGGCCACCAGGGCAAACAGATAACAGGGTTTGCGGAAGGGGTCCTGCCAGGTGACGAAGTGGCGGCCGTGGTCGAGGTCGCCGCGCTCGATCGGGTTACCGTTACTGAGCAGCACCGGGTATTTGGCCTTGTCCGCCACGAGGGTGGTGGTGAACACCGTCATCACATCGGGGCGGTCCGGATAGTAGGTGATCTTGCGAAATCCCTCCGCCTCACATTGGGTGCAGAAGTTGCCCCCCGAGGTATAGAGCCCCTCCAGCGCGGTGTTGGCCGCCGGATTAATGCGCGTGACGACCTCAAGCTCAAATTCGGCGGGGAGAGAGGCCAGGGTGAGTGATTCGCTATCGACGCTATACTCACTAGCATCCAGCTCGCGGCCATTTAGCCGCAGCGCGACCAGGGAGAGTTCCTGCCCATCAAGCCGCAACGGCTGGCCCGCAGCGGCCTCAGGGTTAGCATAGAGGCGCATCCGGGCATGGACCACGGTAGCCGCCTCATCCAGGTCGAAGCGGAGCGCCAACGAGTCGACCAGATAGGCCGGCGGCGTATAGTCCTTGAGGTAAATGGTTTGCGGCGTGGATTCGGTATTCATCATCTTGCTCATTCAGACTCAACAGGGGCAGCACATTCATGCCGCTCTCGAAAGTGGAGATTACGTTCCTTTACAAGCACATCCTCTTCACCGGTCAGCAGGTAGAAGAGTTAGATATAGGGCCCCAAGAGGGCGAACACCAGCAGGGTTGCGGTTTCCAGCAGCTCCAACATTGCGCCGGCGATATCCCCGGTAAAGCCGCCAAGCCGATGTATCACCCGCTGACGCAGCCAGAGCCACAACAAGAGGGCGGCTGTCAGCACCATAGCCCCCTTCACTCCCATCATGCCGATGAGCAGGGCGAAGGTCAGCATGGCTCCGGCCATGACCGTCCCCCGAGAGACATGATTGGCCAGTGCCTCACCCAGGCCGCCAGGCCGTACATAGGGGGTGGTGACAAACAACAGAGCGACCCCACTCCGGGCCAATGGCGGAACCAACAACAATGCCAGGATTTCACCGCTGCGCAGCAGCGCTGCCAGGGCAACAAACTTAAGCAGTAGCACCAGCACCAGCGCCGTCACACCGCTCGGACCACAGGCAGGGTCCTTCATGATGTCGAGGGTACGCTCCCGATCTCCGAGCCCGCCAACCCAGGCATCGGCGGTGTCAGCCAGGCCATCCAGATGCAGCGCCCCGGTCAGTGCGACCCAAAGGGTCAACACACCGGCAGCGACAAGGAGCGGCTCCTGATGTGGCAGCAAACTCGCCACGCTCCAAAGGATAGTCCCGAGCAGTATGCCTACCAGCGGATACCAGACCAGCGACCGGCCCACTTGCCGTGCATCGATGTCAGCCAGCGCGGGTGTCGGGAGGCGGGTGAGAAACTGCAGGGCGAGCCAGAACGATCGCACGGTATCTACGGCCCGGCAAACACCAGCTGATGCCAGGCCTCACCGTGGCGGCCACTGTCCACACGAATACGCACGATACTGGCGTTTCGCGGGTCGAACCGGTAGAAACCCTCCAGCGGCAGTCCCAGCGCATGGAGCAGCAGGATGCGCATTATCCCGGCATGCCCCACCAGCAGCAGGTGCTTGCCGCAGTGCCGGTCTAGCAGGCTCTGCCAGGCGGTAATCACACGCTGCTGAAAGGTCCGCAACGGTTCGGCCTCGGGCGGGGTGTGGTTGATCGGATCACGCCAGAAGGCCGCGGTCCCCTCCGGGTCCTCGGCCAGTAGTTCGCTGGCGCTCTTGCCTTCCCAGCGGCCGAAACCCACCTCGCGAAAAGCCGGATCCAGTTCGACGTCGACGGCAAGCTGCCCACCCAGCTCAAGGGCAAAATCGGCACAACGAGAGAGGTCAGAGGAGACGATCTGCTGCCACTCGTCCCGACCCTGCACGGCGGCACGCATCTGCTGCCAGCCCCTTTCGCTCAGCGGGTCATCGATCTGACCACGATACCTGGAGCCACCTACCGGCTCGCCGTGGCGGATAACGTCGATGATGGTTGTCGTCTCACTCATGATTGCACGCTCATCTGTATTAGTGGGAAACACCTTGTTGCCTATCAACCTGACCTTACTCCAGATGCAG
>JBFEWO010000187.1:0-4195 GCA_041546305.1 Thiohalomonadaceae bacterium
AGCTCCAGCCAGTCACCATAGTCTTCCAGGCTGTTGAGATTGTCCGGTGCCGAAAGATAGAGGGTCATCCGATTATCTGGGAGCGGCGAGGCGTAGCCGTTGGAGACATCGTACTCGTCGGTCAGCACAATCTCGGTGCGCCCCCGCGGCTGCCACTGCAGGAACTCGCTGAGCCCGATATGCACCCGCTCGGCGACCGCCAGCAATTGATGCGCCTCCTTCTCCAGGCCGTGATGAAAATGCACCTGAAAATGCTCGCTCTCCAGGCTGTACCAGTCGAGCCCCGCCTGGTGAAATACGGCCGCGTTAAGAGGTGCTATACCAAGCAGCACCAGGCAAATCACTCCAAGCAACCGGCGTGAGCGTCGCGTTATCATCCCTATCCCCTGCTTTCGTTATTCTTTTTGTTCGTGCCTGAAGTGCCCGTCGGCCAAAAAGGCCAGCGCCTGGTCCACCGCCCGACGGGAAAAAAGCAGTCCCATGTGAGTGGCTTTCACCACCACATGATCACACATTCCCTCCAGCCTTGTCTCACTCTCGGTCACAGTGCCGTCATTCGGTTTTGGCAAATCCCGCATCAACAGGGCAATGCCGATAGAAAGGTTACCTGCGATCGAGCCCAGCTCTCGTTCTGCTTTCCAGGGAAATACTGCACCTGAGAGCGCGGGAAGACTGTGTCCAAACCAACGCCGCAGCAGGCCGTTTCGACTCAGACGATCGGCAACATAACTGCCCGTGTGGGGGGTGCCGAGTGTGACAATACGTCCAGGGCGCTGCTGCGGAAAATCATGAAATAGTCGCCTGACCACCAGCCCACCCAGGCTGTGGGTCACAAAATGGACCGTCTTCCCCCTCACTTGCCCGAGGAAGAGATTAAGCTCGCGGGCATTCTGCCCCAGGTCACAGGCGACGCTGCGATAGCTGAACTGATACACACAAAACCCGGCCTTGCGTAAGCGACGACGCAACAGGAACATCTCCGGGCCCTTCATCCACAGGCCATGCACAAGAACAATTGCTGAAGTAGTATCCATTCGAAAGTCTGAAACCATCGATGTAGCTCATATGTTGAGCGTAAACACCAGACTAACACCTTCCCCTTGGCAATGACGACTCAGCCGCTTGCGAGTTCCCAGCGAGGACTTACGACTCGAAAAAGACCTTCTCCCCCAACAGGGTGAGCAAAGGATGCCTGCCGCGCACTTTCAGTGTTGTTCCATCGCGAAATTCAAGATAAAGCAGCGCTGGCGATGTTCGCTCAAACGGCAGGGGAACAAGCTCGTGGCATTCTTCGCCGGCTTCCAGATGGCCATCAACCACCACATTAGGGAGCGGTGGCAGCGGTTCATCCACCTCAGCATCCTGCAGCAAGAGTACTGCCTCCTGACTCCAGCTTTTACCGCTGTCACGCCCAGGTGCTCCGATGAATTTATGAATACACGCATAAGAAAAGTGAATCTCCATGGCGCCTTCAACGACTTGGAGATAACTCAACCTTGCCTCGTACAACTCCAGTGCAGTGCCCATTGGCCTTGTGTTTCTTGTCTTTGCCCACTGATACCGAGAAGCATAGTTTGAGAGCAGATCGATTAAGCTTGTGCCAGCAGAGAATATTGCTGGCATAAGATTCTGTAGCAACTTGATTTACATCAAGGCATCATCCAGGTGCTTTATCCATAAGGTAGCGGCAACGGTGCAATACCGTCACATGTCGAAACGTGTACAACAACACAATAACAATGCAAAACCACAATGGAGGAAGGATTCCACATGAAGAAAACAACCACATCCCTCATCGCCCCGCTGGCGGCCCTGCTCGGCCTCTCGTTGGTGGCCACCGAGGCACAGGCCACTCCGGCCTTTGCACGGCAGATGGATATGAACTGCATGAGCTGCCACAGCCAGCACATTCCCATGCTCAATAGCTTCGGCCGTAGCTTCAAGCTCTCCGGCTACACCATGACCAGCGGTAACAAATCGATGATCACCGGGGGCGATCTCGGCATCGCCGTGCCGGTCGCTATCAACGCCGGGGTGGGCGTCAAGGCCAACAACCTGAGCACCGATCAGACCGGTGCCCGCGGCCAGCTCTCCATTCCCGCCGGCAGTGCCATCATCGTCGGCGGTAAGATCGGTGAAAACATGGGCACCAACACCCTGTGGAATGGCGACGGTCTGATCCATCTACAGGGTACCTTCGCCAAACCCGTCGGTCCCGGCCACCTTGGCTTCTCCCTCTTCGGCACCCAGGGACATGGCGCCTTTATCGGCGTGGAAAGCCACAACACCGGCCTGCACAAGGAACTGGCGATGTTTGACAACAGCAGCCGTACCAATGCGGTCCAGGCCATGGGGCCGGGACTGGGCAAAGGACCGACCTCCGGCCTCGTCGCCTTCTACGGCGCTCACGGCCTCAAACTGTCGGCCGGCCTGCGCGCCCTGGGCTACAACACCACCTATGCTAACGGTGGCCTGGATACCGACGGCAGTAATGGCAGCCTCTTCCGTATCACCTACGATGCGCCGTCATTTGCCGGCTGGAACCTGTCGGTCGGCGCCTTCGGCATCAGCGGCACCACGACCGGCACCACCTCCGCGCTGTTTGAGAACATCCCCAATGCGCCCGGTGCAACTACGCCTGCAGGAACCCCTGCGCCGTGGTTCGGTAACGTGAACAATCACGAGATCACCAGCAGCGGTTTCGACCTGCAGCTTCAGGGCAACATCGCCGGCATGGATACCCAGCTCCTGCTGACTCGGGTGGGCAACTATGAGATGCAGATCCGCAATGAAGCTGACACCATGACCATGGTGGATATGGAACTCTCGGCCACCTCCCTGGAGGCGCAAATCATGGCCACCCCCGCATGGGGAATCCGCCTCGGGCGTCTCACCTACGACTATGTCAAAGGGCCGGGAAGCGTTATGCCTGATCACGCCAGCACGAGTGTTGGCGTGAACTATAACTATGCCGACAACATTCGCTTCTCGCTGGAGCGCTCCGCCATCGATCTTGATACGGGCACTGACTTCAACGAAACAATGCTGCAGGCACTTTGGGCATTCTAGGTTAACCGCCTGCCCGCCCCGCCTGCAATTAGGCGGGGCAGTTCATCAACGTCATGAAAAATCTCCGGCACACCCAATTACCATACCTCGCCTAGAACAAAACCACTTTTGTTAACAGCAAGCCTCGCAATAACCACTTGCCGCAATCTGTCAAAAAATGACATCCCAGGCATTCGTGAACTAGTTCACATTTTTTGCGGCAACCTTCCTTGACTCACCTGATAAGAGTCATTAATTTGTGCCTCCTTGGAATTTTGCATCCCAATGCATTCCTTATCCGCCGTGAGAATCAAACAAACAAAGGACGTGCAATATGTACTTTCAATGGAGCAACCGACTGGACACTGGCATTGTAGAAATTGACAGCCAGCATCGCGTTATAGCCGATTACATCAACGCCCTGCACGATGCAAAACAGACTAGCGATCAGAGTGAGGTCGAAGGGGTGCTGTCCGGCCTGGTCGACTACACCGTGAATCATTTCAGTTTTGAAGAGCAACTGATGGAAGAGGCCGGTTACGCGTTCCTGAAGGCACATCAGCGTGTACACCAGCTCTTCGTCAACCGTATCGCTGAATACAAAGAGCGTTTTTCCCAGGGCGAAGACATCAGCGACGAACTGCTCAAACTGCTGAAGAGCTGGCTGAGTAACCACATTGAGCAGGAGGATCGTGGCTATCTCTCCAGCGTCACCGCCGTCACTAATAACGAAAGTAAACGTTCCTGGGTTTCAGGGCTGGTAAAGAAAGTCTTCGGCTAATTGCCTCTGCATGGGCGAGTGTCCACTCGCCCGCAACCTATCCACGAAGTACCTCCAATAGTCGCGGCAAATTGCCGCTCCTACAACAGAAGAGATAACCGGAGTTTGCGAGGAGCAGCTTTCCGCTGGGACTGCGATTTGCCTGGGGTGATTCTAGGGGGAAACTTCGAGCATCCGCTCCAGCGCCAGCTTGGCCTGTGCGGCCTCTTCCGGAGCGACCTTGATCTGATTGACCACATGCCCTTCTACCAGGTTTTCCAGCACCCAGGCGAGGTGCTGCGGGTCGATGCGGAACATGGTGGAACACATGCACACGGTGGGCGACATGAAGTGGACTTTCTTGTCTTCATGCTTGAACTGCTCGGC
>JBFEWO010000177.1:0-4871 GCA_041546305.1 Thiohalomonadaceae bacterium
CACCTGCATGCGACGAGAGTATTGGTCGGTATTCCCGTGATAGGTCACAGCAACGCGGGGACCATCAGTATCGTGGTAATGTCCGATCTGGAACCCGGCCACCAGCCGAAACAAATCGGTCAGCTCCACTACACCGGAGGCTTCGATCATCTCCCGATCAATTACGGTAACTGCACTCGGTAACTCCGCACGGGATTGCGGTAAACGTGTAACCGTCAGTACTACCGGCAAATCTGCAAAATAAGCCTGCTCAGCCAGGCTAACCTCCTCAGCATGCAACGGCAGATAAATCCCCATGGCAGCAATCATCAGCCAGTGCTGATGCTTTGCTTTTCGCATTCTTGCCACTATACAGCTCCCCCCCGATGATCCTTCATTCTTATTGCGATGCATTGCCATTACTCTCATGCTCGAGAGATGCAATTTCCTAATATGTGAGGCTTTGTTAATATAATCACTTTACGCAAACCTGTTCGACGCCCATGCCAAGCAAACGCCCACCCAGCCAGGAAACAAAGTGCTCCCTGTGCCGTAATTCCAAATGCTGCACTTATATCACTCAGCACATTACCACACCAGTCAGCATGGGCGACTTCGACACCCTGCTGTGGCAACTTTCCCATGAAAATGTTCAGGCCTACAAGGACGAGGACGGCTGGTACCTACTGGTAAACACTCGCTGCCGACATCTGCTGGAGGGCGGTGGGTGCGGTATCTATGATATTCGACCGCAGATTTGCCGCGACCACAGCAATGACTACTGTGAGTATGATGCCTCTGCCGAAGAGGGCTTTGAGCTATTCTTTGATGGCTATGATGCACTACTACGCTATTGTCGCAAACGCTACAAGAATTGGGACAAGCGCTTCAAGAATAAATAATTTTTCGCCTTATTTCCGGGGCAGAATATCCCGAAACGTTTCGATTGCATCGAATTCCTCTACATCCCGCCGAGGCTGACGGCTATCCGGCTCATAGACCGCTAACAACCAGCTGATCCCATACTGCCGTGCTGAGCGCAGCACCGGTAGGCTGTCATCCACCAGCAAGGTATGCTGTGGCTTAAAGCTCTCCACACCCTGTAGCCGCTGCCAGAACTCAGGTACTTCCTTTGGCAAGCCAAGCTCATGAGAACAAATCAACCGATCGAAGTGCCCCCCAAGACGGGTACGATTCATTTTCAGTTGCAGGCTTTTTATGTGTGCATTAGTTACAAGTACGACTCTTTTATTTGCTGCCCGTACTGCATCGAGAAAATCGGTGACGTAGGGATGCACAGCGATCAGATGATCCACCTCTTCCTTAAGCAAGGCTATATCCAGCTCTAGCTGGTCTGTCCAATAATCGATACTGTACCAATCGATGGTTCCCATCTTCGCCTGATAATGTTCCATCAATTGCGCTTTGGCTCTCTCGACCTCCATATCGTGCTTTTCTGCATAGCGCTGTGGTACGTGTTCTAGCCAGAAATAGGTATCGAAATTCAAATCTAGGAGGGTTCCATCCATGTCCAGAAACACCGTATCGATCTGCTGCCAGTCAATCATCTTGCCCCTCTCTATTGCTTGAACCATACACTCTACGGCCATTCTAATCCGGTTTCCATGTCTCATCGGTCTGACGACAATCGCTGGTGCTATCAGCGTCGCTTCGCGCTATCATTCCCCTTTACTGTGGCCCAGGGCCCCAAGTAGGACACTTCATGAGTAACAAGCCAAGAATTCTCAGTTCCCATACCCTGGCCAAAACCCGTCTGTTCCATATCGAACAGGTTGATCTACGCTTTAGCAACGGTGTGGAGACCCGCTTTGAGCGTCTCATTAGTTCACCGCAAGGAGCAGTACTGATCGTCCCGATGCTTGATGATGATACCTTTCTTCTGGTACGCGAGTATGCCGCCGGTATTGACCGCTACGAGCTATCCCTCCCCAAAGGGAGGATCGAGAAGGGCGAGGAGACACTGGTAGCAGCCAATCGCGAGATCATGGAAGAGATAGGTTACGGCGCCCGTCAGCTACATCACCTCACCTCACTCAGCCTGGCCCCAGGCTATCTTGGGCATTTCACCCATGTGGTGATTGCCCGAGAACTCTATCCGCAAAAAACCGTTGGCGATGAACCCGAACCCCTGGAGGTGGTACCGTGGCGCATGCAGGATCTCTCCGGCTTGCTGGCTCGTGAGGATGTCACTGAAGCCCGTAGTATCGCCGCCCTGTTCATGACCCGAGAGTACCTGGCTAATGGCGTGTAAACCCGACGATCGCGACTGTGATCCCTGCCTGCTGCTCACACCGGCGCTGGAGATCGCCATCGCTGCCGGCCGGCGTATCCTGGAGATCTACGAAGCAGGCTTTCACGTCAAACAGAAGGACGATCACACCCCGCTAACGGAGGCCGACCTGGCCGCGCACAGCATCATTCATGAAGGTTTGAGCACGCTCACACCGGACCTGCCGGTCCTCACCGAGGAGTCCACGGCTATCCCATTCTCCGAGCGTAGCCAATGGAAACGCTATTGGCTGGTCGATCCCCTGGACGGAACACGGGAATTTATCAACCGCAGTGGCGAATTCAGTGTCAACATCGCGCTGATCGAGGATCATGAGCCGGTGCTGGGTATCATCTACGGACCAACCTTGGGAGTTTACTACTATGCGTGTCGTGGCCAGGGCGCCTACAAACGCGAAGCCACCAGCGATCCGCAACGCATCCATGTTCGCAGCTGGCAGGGCGGCACCGCCACCGTGGTCTGCAGCAGCGCGACCCACCGGGGGAAATACCTGCAGCGACTGATCGACAGTATTGGTGACGTTGAGGTGATCACCCTGGGCAGCGCCCTCAAATCCTGCCTGGTTGCTGAGGGCAAGGCAGACCTGTATGCACGCCTCGGCCCAACCTCGGAATGGGATACAGCAGCAGCACAGTGCATCGTTGAGGAAGCCGGTGGCCAAATCACCACCACCAAACTGGTTCCACTCCGATACAACACCAAAGAATCCCTGCTTAACCCTCACTTTCTGGTCTTCGGCAACACCGATCGCGACTGGTCAAAATTCCTTTAGCCTGTAGTATTTTCCCGGCAACGGTCAAAGGACGCAGGTTCTCCGCCCGATCAGAGCCAGAAAGCCACTATAAGCCATCTCCACGATTAGGCTCGTGATCCGGGACAAGACAAATGCCCGCGAGAAGCAGGGGTAATTGTGTACCGTAGTAAATGAGCACCGCAGCAGGCTTTCCAAGTCGAGACCTGTGTGCAGGCGCAATATTGAGATAGCGACTACTTGCGCGCGTCGTACACGGCCATGATTGCCTTCAATTCCTGCAATACCAGCAGACGCTCATCATGGGAAAGATTGGTGACCTGAGGAACGGTGAGATTGGCTTCCATTGCCGCAATAGTAGCCCGTACTGCCTCACAGCCGCACTGGCACAAGGCTTCGATACACTGAGTGACGTTTTCGGAACTCAAAATCCCGGGAGTCGCTTTGATATGGAAAAAGATGGTGGCCGGGGACGGAATCGAACCGCCGACACGGGGATTTTCAATCCCCTGCTCTACCAACTGAGCTACCCGGCCAAGAGGGCGCTCATTTAAGCGTTTGCGGCGCCGGAAGTCAAGCGTCGCAAACGCCATTAGAGCAAAAAATCAGCTCTTTGGCGGAGTATAACCCTCCGGTTGGCTGCCGCCTTCGCCGAAAAGGAACTTTTCCATCTCGTTTTCCAGCATCTTGCGGTGATTGGGATCAATGGGTGTAAGGCGGTATTCATTGATCAGCATCGTCTGCTGTCGCAGCCACATCTGCCATGCTTCTTTGGAGATATTTTCAAAAATACGCTTGCCCATTTCCCCGGGATAGGGTGGGCGCTCCAGCCCTTCGGCCTCTTTGCCTAACTTGACACACTGCACCATACGGCTCATCGGATACTCCTGCTTGCTAATATGCGGCTCCCGTCATTACGGGGACAACCGAGAAGAAGAGTCGGATTTATACCAAAGTGTAACGGCTTTTCCAATTTCCCCGTCCCCTGTACCCACCGAGCTGTTCTATGCAGGCTCTCATTCGAGCCGCGCCAGAATCCTTCGCACCGGTGCAGGCAGTCCCAATTCTTCTAGTCGGGATAGGGAGCACCATTTCCCAGAGCCCTCATCAGCGACACGGCACAAAGGCGCCTCCACGTCGATGCGGAAAGGCTGAATCAGCAGCTGATAGTGGCTGAAGGTATGCCTGATTTGCTCCATCTCCCGGAGCTTATGAGTGCCCGGCAGTTGCCTCTCTCGCCACTGCGTCAACTCGGCCGGCTCACATTCCGGCAGGCTCCACAATCCGCCCCAGATGCCGGTGGGTGGTCGCCGTTCCAGCAGCACCTCTCCCCGGGTGTTGAGAACCACGGGCATCACTACCTCCTTCAGAGATAACACCCTGGGGGGCTTCTTGCCTGGAAACTCTGCAATGCGCCCCTGCCTGTGCGCCTCGCACCCCTCGGCTACCGGGCATGAAGAGCAATCCGGTTTGCTGCGAGTGCACAGGGTGGCACCAAGATCCATGATTGCCTGGGTGTAATCGGCGGTGCGCTTCTGAGGGGTGTGCTTCTCAGCCAGCAGCCACAGCTGCTGCTCCACATCAGACCTGCCGGGCCAACCTTCCACCGCATGAAAACGACTCAGCACCCGTTTGACGTTGCCATCCAGGATGGCATGGTGCTGTCCCCGTGATATGGCGAGGATCGCCCCCGCAGTGGAGCGACCGATACCCGGCAGGGTCATCACCGTTTCAAGCTCCTCGGGAAAGTGTGCCCCGTGAGCATCCCGAATAATCTGCGCGGTACGATGGAGGTTGCGCGCCCGACTGTAATAACCGAGTCCACTCCAG
>JBFEWO010000048.1:0-17945 GCA_041546305.1 Thiohalomonadaceae bacterium
AAAATAGTGTAGAGATAAAATCTAAAAACCTTTAAAATACTGACAACTAAAATTGAAGGAATTCAAATGAGTAGAAAGATAACAAAAATCTTAATAGCCTATAGAATAACGACCAGATTCCAAAATCAGCTTAGTGTAATCCCCAAAAAGGTTTTGATAAGCTGGGCTTCCTTCCAAGTGCACACCATGAGCCTTTTCAGGTATTAGGTATTCTATAACCGCAGCTGCGGCCTTCTTATTGCCTATCATCCCAAGTGCAATAGCGCTTTCACCCCAAATGAAACTATCCTTATCACCCAAAGCATGTATTAAAGGATCTACTGCCCTATTATCCCCCTACTTCCCCAAAGCCTGTGCAGCCTTGGCGCGTACAACTTTATCTTCATCCTTCAAAGCTTGGATGAGTGGCTCTACTGAATCCCCGACGCCTAAATTCCCAAGGGTCTCAGCAAAATTCGCGCGAACATTACCATTATTACTCTTATCCCTTAACTCTTTAATCAACAACTTAACAATATCGCGAGCTTCTTTGATATCCCTTTGGAGGAAAGTGATTTTCCTCAATGCATTAGACGCCTCCTCTAACAAACCACCTCCTATTGGTGGTTTTGTTGTATCTTTTAAGACTTCGATAAGCGGCCCAATCGCGTGTACATCGCCAATTTTTCCTAATGCGTTTACAGAAGATGCTCTAACAGCACGAGATTCGTCAGTCAATGCACTTATTAATGGATTGACTGCGCTATTGTTACCAACTTCGCCTAGCGCTTCAGCAGCAGATATGCGCACCTTAAATTCACAATCCTTCAGCGCTCGTAATAATGGTGCAACAGTGGCTATATTACCAATATTCTTTAATGCACTGACAGCATATAAACGAACATCTGTGTTGCTATCCTGCAGTACCTTTTCCAATGCATTGATGACCAATGGGCTGGCTGCACTATTGTTACCAACTTCGCCAAGAGCTTGCACAGCAGCTATTCGCACATTAATTTCACTATCCTTCAATGCTTGCACCAATGGCGCAACGATGGTGATATTACCAACATTTTTTAATGCATTAACGACATTTACACGCAAACTCTTGTTTCCATCCTTGAATATCTTTTCCAGTGCATTGACAGCTCGAGGGTCGCTTGATTCACCAAGATTCTTTATAGCCTCAATCCGCTGAACCTCACTTTTAGACCTAAGTTTTCGCAAAGTCCACCAGAGCATTTCTTTCTTCCTTCATAAGTCTAACTGGTTATTAAGACGACCGCTGTAGCGTGGCTTGTCTTTGTGCTATCCAGCACAATACATATGCCTCGGAGGTTAATCGGCTTGTATTGAATGTTAGATGGCCGCTCACTCACAGTGGCTCACCAAGACGCTCCGCAGCCGTCCGGATATCTGCCATCTTCCTCCTTCTTCTTTGCGCTTCTTGGAGCGAGTTCCTTTCAAGTTTTTGAGGAGCACCGGTTTCATCAATTGCTGAAGTTGATCCATAGTATTCTATCGCCTAGCCCTCCAGATGATTCTTAAGTTTTTCTAGCATACCTCCGACATCTTTTAAAAAGCCTTGTCGGTACTCTTCCATCAGCAAAGGATCTTCGACGAACATACCTTCTAACTTATGGCTATACTCAATTTCTGTCGAATATGGAGCTATTTCTGTGATTTTTAAAGATGCCCCCTTCCCCCATTGAAGGAGATTCGGTGGCTCACACAGGGTTAACGTTGGCTTCTGCCCTGAACCGAAACTAAGTATTGCCCCGTTTTGCCACCCAGGAGTTACATCGATTAACTCATCTATGTACCACTTTTTCCAATTTGCTGTAGTAGTGATGTAATCCCATACAACATGATGTGGACAATTAATTGTCACTGATAAAGACAGTTTCTCGCTCATTTCGACCTCCTTTGGCTAACGTGTTGTTAATCTGACCGCTGTATCGGGGCTTGTTTTTGTACATCCAGCACAAAACAAGTGCCTCGGAGGTGTGGTCTGCTTGAATTGATTGTTAGGCGGCCGCTCACTCTCACAGTGCCTCACCAAGACGCTCCGCAGCCTTCCGGATATCTTCCATCTCCTGTTGCGGTCTGCGAATTAAGATTCGCGTTCGCCCGTCCCTGCCGGCTGCACGAAAGTAAAACCGTGAGCCCCGTGGTGTGCAAATTCGCACCCATCGGCTACTGCGCCTAACCGTGTTGACGTCGAGAACCTTGCAAAGCCCATTAGACCGCAAGCCATCAAGATCCTTAGCTGTGAGCATTGCCCATGCTTCTTGGATTAAGGGACTGTTGGCACGCCTCGAGTACTTCCAGAGGACGAGGAGAATGGCTGGCCAGAAGATAATGAGGAGGACGACTACAGTGACCCAAAACTCTCTCTGCCTAGTCGGAGGTGCCGGCCCATCAACGTAGAACAATTCCTTGTCTGTGATCAGCATGCCTCGACAGATCCCGAGATTTGGTGAGTACCCAGTGATCAAGATCGCCTCGTCATTTTGGAGCCGATTTTGAGCTGTTGTTTCAATGTTCATCAATGCCTCCACTGCTGACTCTGGTCGCTCTAGTGTGTGACAGGTATTGATTAGTTCATTAATGCTCAAAAGGACGAAAATTCAAGGAGCCACCAGGCGCCGACACGCTCTCCCTGCATGAAGTAAACAGTACGCACCCTACATTTACTTCCTACACGCACACCATTTCGACCTCTCACAACAGCATCATATCAGAGCACGCGACCAATCTTCTCATGGGGCATGAGAAGTTAGATCGAAGATCACATTCCCCTTAGGAGCCATTCCTTGAGTGAAGTCTGTGACCCACAACCTCAACGCTACCGGAGGATTTTCACTAGTGCGCATACAATAGTTTGGCGGTGCGTCATCATTATTGAGTAGCACATTATTACTACTCCTCAAGTGTTCAACAATATGTTTACATACGCGTAACATGCATTGCATCAAACAAGGGGTGTAACAGTGCTTGAGAATGCTTAATGTAATTGCGACATAGCACAGGCACCTATCTGCCAATTCTCAGTCACCCTCATGGTGCTAGGAATGGATTTGTTTCTTTACCATCAGGTATTCAAGAAGTGTGTGGGGAATGGTTTTGAGAAGGGACTTCCGGTTCTCAAGTCCCAATTTGCGAAGAACGGTATAGCTGCCTCTATTACTGTGCACCGCTCTGTGCTGCTGAGTAGGTACACTACCCAGACGAAACTATATAGAAAGTGAGTTCACTGTCATGAAGACATACCACATTAGCGCCCTATCCCTCATTGCCGCGCAGTCCTTGCCGCACCAGTGGCTGTTTCCTAACGCATCATGACTTAACGTATGGGAGTCACTAAGATAATGCGTCATTTATGTGTCTAAGCGAAGAATTCCGGGGACAGTATACCTATTTCCTGCCCGACTGAACGACTGCTTTGGGTTGCGTATTGGCTATTAGTCACTGTCCAATTTGATGGCCGCTTCTGGCCGCAAGCGGAATAAATACTTCGCCCTGTACCACATTATGAATGGCGTACGCATTCCTTTGCGTCTTTGAGTCGTTTGCGTTCTTTGTGTTAACCCTTCTTTGCTTTTTCCATCTCCAGCACCACCTGAGTCATGCGCAGGATGCTGTCGGGGTTGAGTGAGATGGAACCAATGCCCCGCTCGACCAGCCATTTCGTGATCTCGGGAAAATCCGACGGCGCCTGGCCGCAGATGCCGACGTATTTACGGTGGCGCTGGCAGGCCGCGATCGCCATATCCATCAGTTTGAGTACCGCCGGATTGCGCTCATCCACACCGGTCACTAGGCCCGAGTCGCGGTCGACACCGAGGGTCAGCTGGGTGAGGTCGTTGGAGCCGATGGAAAAGCCGTCGAAATGTTCGAGAAACTCGTCGGCCAGCAGGGCGTTGGCGGGGATCTCGCACATCACATAGACCTTGAGCCCGTTTTCGCCGCGACGGAGCCCGTTTTTCGCCATCAACTCCAGCACCTTTCCACCCTCTTCAACGCTGCGCACGAAGGGCACCATGAGTTCAACGTTATCCAGCCCCATGCCCTCGCGCACCTGCTTCAGTCCAGCACACTCCATGGCGAAGCTCTCGGCAAAATCTGCTGAGGGGTAACGGTAGGCGCCACGGAAGCCGATCATCGGATTCTCTTCCTTGGGCTCGAAATGCTCGCCGCCGATGAGCTGGGCGTATTCGTTGGACTTGAAGTCGGAGAGCCGTACGATGACCGGCCGCGGATAGAAGGCCGCCGCGATGGTGCCGACCCCTTCCGCGAGCCGGTCGACGAAAAATTCCTTGCGGCTTGGGTAGCCTGCGGAGATCTCGTCGATAGTAGACTGTGTCTTGCTGTCGAGCTTGTCATATTCGATAAGGGCTCGGGGATGGACCCGAATGGCGTTGTTGATGATGAACTCCAGGCGTGCCAGGCCGACACCGTCCGATGGCAGGCGTGAGATCTCGAAGGCCTGTTCCGGGTTGCCAAGATTGAGCATGATCTTGGTGTTGGGTTTTTCCAGATTCGACAGGTCGATCTTCTCGATGTCGAACTCCTGCTCTCCCTCGTAGACCAGGCCTGTATCGCCCTCGGCACAGGAGACGGTCACGGGCTGTCCTGTGTTGATGGTCTGGGTGGTGTCACCGGTGCCAACCACCGCCGGAATACCCAGCTCACGGGCGATGATCGCAGCATGACAGGTGCGCCCGCCGCGGTTGGTGACGATGGCGGCGGCGACCTTCATCACCGGTTCCCAGTCCGGGTCGGTCATGTCGGTGATCAATACCTCTCCGGGCTGCAGTTCGTGCATCTGTGAGGCCTCGAGGATCACCCGCGCCTTGCCGCTGGCGATACGCTGGCCCACGCTCTTGCCGGTGGCCAGCACCTTGCCGCGACTCTTGAGGCGAAAGACCTCGTGCATCGTCGCATCCAGCCCGGCCTGCACCGTTTCCGGCCGCGCCTGCAGGATGAAGAGTTTGCCGCTCTCGCCGTCCTTGGCCCACTCGATATCCATCGGGCGGCCGTAATGCTTCTCGATGGCAGCGGCGTACCGGGCCAGCTGCAGCACCTCTTCGTCGTTTATGGCGAAGCGTCGCCGCTCCTCGCGGCCTACGCGCACGGTGTGGGTCGACATGCCGGCCATCGGGTCTGAGGTGTAGATCATCTTGATGGCCTTCTCCCCCAATTGTCTTTTCAATATCGGCCGCTTCCCCTCGGCCAGGGTGGGCTTGAAGACATAGAACTCATCCGGGTTAACCGAGCCCTGCACCACCGTCTCGCCAAGGCCGTAGGCGGCGGTGATAAAGACCACGTCGCGAAAACCGGTTTCGGTATCGATGGAGAACATCACGCCGGAGGCGCCGATGTCGGCGCGCACCATCTGTTGCACACCGATGGAGAGGGCCACATCCATGTGGGTAAAGCCCTTGTCGACGCGGTAGGAGATGGCCCGGTCGGTGAACAGGGAAGCAAACACCTGTTTGCAGGTCGAGAGCAGATTGGTGGTGCCACGGATATTGAGGTAGGTCTCCTGCTGGCCGGCAAAGGAGGCGGTAGGCAGGTCCTCTGCGGTGGCCGAGGAGCGCACCGCCACGTCGGTGTTTTCGCCGTACTCGGCTTCCAGTTCCTTGTAGGCCTCGCGGATTTCATTGACCAACGCCTGCGGCATGTTGCCGTGCATGATCCATTGGCGAATCTTGGCGCCGGTGACCGCCAGCTGCTGTACATCGTTGGTATCGAGTTCGTCCAGCGCTTTGGCGATGCGCTCATGGAGATTATTGTGTTCGATATATTCCCGATACGCCTCGGCGGTGGTGGCAAAGCCATTGGGGACTTCAATCCCTTCACTCTTGAGTTCACGGTACATCTCACCCAGGGAAGCATTTTTGCCGCCAACCAGCGGCACATCCTTGATCCCCAGTTCGGCGAAACGCTTAACGTATTGCATCGACATACTCCTTGTACTCTTTTTATCGGGCGTAGCATTCAAGGCAGAGATAGCTGACAACCTCGAGGATAAAGCATAGTGGCTGTTGTGTCGGCCAGCTTAACCTCCCAATGCAAGCTACGGATCTTAAATATTTGTAATATTAATTATTTCATATTTATTTATTCATTATGGTAGTTTTATGCTTATAGGCGATTTCTTTCGCACAACCCCCCGGTATTCCCATGTCATCTGCACCCCCGTACTACAAACAGAACCGGCTCAAACAGTTGCGTGCCTTTTGCTTTGCTGCCCGTACCGGCAGCATCTCCCAGGCCGCCGAGGAGCTGTTTCTCAGTCAGCCCTCGGTCACCTTGCAGATCCAGGCGCTGGAGCGGGAGATGGATATCACCCTGTTCGAGCGGCGCGGCCCCAACATCAAGCTGACCCCGGAGGGGGAGATCCTCTATCAGCTGGCCGACCCGTTGGTGGAGGGGATCGACAAACTGCAGCAGAGCTTTGCCGCACACTATGGCAAGCTGGAATCGGGGGAGCTGAACATCGCGGCGGGGGAGTCGACCATCCTCTACATCCTGCCCGAGCCGATTAAACGTTTCGCCGAGGCCTACCCGCGCATTCGCATCAAGTTGCATAACGTTACCGGGCGCGATGGCCTGGCCATGCTGCGTGCCGATGAGGCGGATTTTGCAGTCGGTTCCATGCTGGAGGTACCGGAGGACATCCTCTATCGCCCCAACGTCACCTACGACACGGTGCTCATCACGCCCCAGGATCATCCCCTGGCCGGACGGAAAAATATTCATCTCAAGGACATCAGCCCCTACGGTCTGATCCTGCCGCCACGCCATCTCAGCACCTGGGGCACGGTGAAAACCGTGTTCAGCCAGCATCATGTCAGCTTTCAGGTCTCGCTCGAAGCGGGGGGCTGGGAGGTGATCAAAAAGTATGTCGAACTGGGACTGGGGATCTCCATCGTCAGCGATGTCTGCCTGACCCCGGAAGACAAGGTGGCACGTATCCCGCTCGGGCAATACTTTCCCGGACGCAGTTACGGCATCGTCATGCGCAAGGGGAAGTTCCTCTCGCCCCAGGCCAGGCGCTTTATTGAGATGATGGATCCGGAGTTTTTCGAAGAAGAGGACGTGCTGGATACCAGCAAGTAAAGAAAAAATCACTCCGGTGCGCACCGCGGACAGGTGCTTCACCTCCACTCGAACACTTTTCCCTTTTTGAGCAAGCGCGCGGTAGTAACTATTCTTCAGCGATGAGACGGCGGTTATCTCAGAAAAGGGATTCCGCGAATATAGCTGGTCGTTATTGCCCAAGTGTGCGGAGGGCCTATGGGGTGCAACCCGGTTAACACTGTAACCATGAGACGGGTAGCGATCCTTTTCGTCCTGGTGCTGTTGTTTGCGTCAGGGTGCAGCCGGTTCTGTCGCACCGTTCCCGAGCCGGAGGAAAGCCGGAATGATGTCACGGCCGCCGAGACACCACCCAAAACCGTTCCGGCAACCTGGCAGGCCGAGCCAACGCCTCCTTCTGGGGTTGAGGAAAGTCGTACCGCGTCCTCACAAGTTCGGCCAAACTCGGAGAAAGATGCGCCAGGGAGCAGCCCAGCCCCTGAAAGGAGCGGTATAACGCCGCTCCCCTCGGGCATCCAGTCCGCCACGGCAGAACCAGCCCCGATTGAACCGGTCCCCAAAACCGATAGCAGGCTGCCAGAAGTTTCTTTGGAAGAGCCGGGTGATGGGATTCAAAGACCGTCACCGGAGCTGTCCCCACAGGACCAGCACCCTGAACGGCAGCCGCCAGAACAGCCCAAAAAGCAGAAAGAGACAGCTGAGCCGCCACTCGATCTGGATTCGCTGGAGCAGCGTCTTCGTGAGACCAGGGCCATCGGTGTATTTACCAAATTGGCCCTAAAGAACCAGGTGGACGATTTGCTCGATAAATTCCGGGCTTTCTACCAGGGGCGTTCCGACACCTCACTGGCACAATTGCGGCAGCCGTTCGAGATGCTGATCATGAAAATACTGGCGCTGCTGCAGGACAGTGACCCAATCCTGGCCCGCGATTTACTGGAGTCGCGCGAAGCGATCTGGAAGGTGCTTTCGGACAGGGAGAAATTTACATCGATTTAGCTGAGGTTAAGGAGAAGTACGGTGAACAAACGACTGAAACGATGGCCCATCATATTCATGGCGCTGGCGCTGGTGTCCGGCCCCTTAATGGCGCAGAGTGATGCCGAACTGCGTAAAGACCTCACCTCGGTCATTGCCCTGTTGGGTCTGCCCTGTGGCGAAGTGGTGAAAGTGACCCGTCTTGGCGAAAACGACAACTTGGCGGTATGCAAAGACGGAAACCGCTATCAGGTTTTTATCAACGAACAGGGTAGGGTGGTGGCGGAAAAGCGGTGAAAATTTGAAGTTCTGGGAGCCGTTTCGAGGAGTTCAGGTTTTTGGGCTAATTGTTAGTGAATTTCCGTGAAATCTCAAAGCTGCAACAACCTGAGTATGCAATTCTTTCGGGGTAATTTCCGATATGCGACCATAGCGGTCATCAGAGAACTCATAGTATTTCGTCGGCTATGCTATCAGAAGCAGACCCGAACGTTTTATTAACAGGCATACCGTAGTCGTGTGATTATTTGCGCAAATGTGCACAAAAAGTGCGCCGCTGAGGTATGTCCTTGTTGAATAAGTTGTTAGCATAAGTTACTCCACACCCCGAGTAAGCTTCTGATAAACGCCAAGTCCGACAACTACTAAAACAGCGGAAATTAACAAAAAAGTAGGGTAGATCAACATAGCAATATCTTTTTTCCCGGCGTCAAAAACAAACACCAGAGCTTCTAGGCTTACAGCTATGGCAATAATGACGAGAAACTTTAATAAAGTCCCTCTCTGTTTTTCGGGTGACTTCGTGCTACTTCCACTGAAAACTTCCTCCTCCAATAAGAATTTGGAGACATCAAAGACGGCCATTCCAATTACAATTAATCCGATGGCATCAAGAAGGGCTTTTACAAGTAACGTTTTTTCGTGTACTGAAACCCAAATATCCCACAGAGCAACTGCCATCATAGCGAAACTGATAAGACCAAGGCTTAAACTTATGAGACCATACACGATACGCCCGACCCAATCAGTAACGCTATTCAATTTGTTCATATTTGCTCCGATTTATTGATTTTTTTCGATATCGCTTACTGTAAACACTTGTGTGAATTGTCAAGTGTGACCTTTTGATTCCCCAGTCGCGCCGTGGGTCCACGACCGTAACAACCACCCCAAAGATCCTCCTGTGACCATCCCAAGTACATAAACCAAAAACACAAGTATCGACGCAGGAAGCGTAATGTGTGCGGAGAAGAACACTACGGTAACAGACTCAAGATTCTGAAGCGTAAAAAGTAGGGCGATAACTGCGACAAGCCCAATAAGTGCAATGTATATGTATCGCATAGCAGTACTCCTTTTTCTGAACTTCAATAAGTCTAAGTAAATATAGCCTGTCGTTATGGCTAACAGTTGTTATACGGACACCTTCGTGTCCGTATATCAATATAACGGGATTCTAATGCGGAGATGTAAGCACTTGTTTTCTTGTGCATTAGACAAATCCCTGTCTCATTATCAATTTCAGCAAATCGGGACCCTGATTTAGGCCTTGGTCAAGTATACCTAATCAGGCAAAAGCGTAAAGACGAGGATAAGGTCTCCTCAGTGATGGATAGCGGTCGCAGTTAGCATTCAAATCTAATGTCAGCTGCTGGCCGACATCAGCCAAAATCATTCCACCCTCCCCCACTGACACTTGCCCGTGACTCCTCAGCGACCCAAGCTGACCTCCAGGGTGTGGTCGCAGAGAAGTCGGCTAATCACCCCATGTACGGACACTCAACAACATAGCTCAGCGGCGCGAGGTCCGAGCATTCGTGGAGAGCTAGGTTATGCGCAGGTGTTTTCAATATTGAGCAACTGCGCACATCAGCAGTCTTTACCGCTGCTCACTTCCAGTCCTTTGGCCTAGGTTGGTACATTAAAGGTCTTAGTTCACGAAGTTCAGTGCCATCAGGCATTATTCCTCCCACATACCTTCGTTCATGACGTACTAAATATCTTTGCGATGCAGGAAAAACATCCCAGGCAACTCCGGTTGCCGAATCCCATACATCAGCGGCACGTTGCAACGGTGTTTTTTCAATAAGCATTTTAGGCGGTGGAGCTGTTCTAATTGTCTGGGGCAGCAGCCTGTCCCGTTTGGCATGTTGTACAAGCGATTTAAAAATGGCATCAATTATATTACCGTATTGCTGTGGTTTATCTTTTACACTAGCTGCCACATCTTGTCGGAAGAGTTTCATGGCGATTCTGGCTGCCTCGTCCCTACAACCCATCAACACTTGATCAGTAGACTTACCCCCGACATTGCTTACAAGTCGTGCCGAGGAGCTGGAAATCTGCCGATTGAGAAAGTTTGCAATAGGTTGCTTCAAAAGAAACAGACTCTGCTTTGCCAATGTCATTCCCACGGTTCCAATATACCCCGCTGGCGCTCCCACTACAGCACAAGCGACCTTCGTTGCTTCCATTACCCAGAAATTGAAGTCTTCCATTGCTAGCTTAATTAGCATTGCATTGCGTTCTGCCTGCGCAAATATCAGTTCTTTACCTTGCACACTGAGCATCGTATCTTCCAGAGGACGGCGCATTGAATAACGCCTAAATCCAGGCGGAACCATCCCAGCCAATGCTGTTCCTAGCCAAGTGCCATCCCTCTGGTTTTCTCGTAGCCGCCGCTGCATTTCGAAGTTCATACGCTTATTCCTCTCCAACATTTCTTGGAATTCAAGTTGTACCTCTTCCCGAATACGCTGCTCCTGTTCCCTTTGTTGTTGCTTTGTGCGCTGCATAGCTTGCACAGCCTGTACATCACGTAAACGAGCACGTTCAGCCTCCCTTTGGCGTTCTTGCGAGTCACGAGCCATGCGCTCACGCGAGCGTCCCTGCTCGGCCTGGCGCCGGGCTTCATCTTGTGCCCGGTGTTTAGCAATTTTTACTGCGCTATCGACTTGTCTCTGGGTGGGAGTCACCGGAGTGAACAGCGTTTCCCATCGTCTTACTTCCGATGGAGTAATTATGTAGGTTTCTTCTCCTGCGGCACCGAGCCATATTGGTCCACCATGCCGGAGGCCGAAGTTTCTGAAGCCATTCATGATGCAGCAACCTCAACCTTATCGTCTTGGATTGTTGCTTTGATCAAGTTCCAACAAATCATCCACAAGCGCTGTGTTTAAGTTGAGCTCGTCAGAGGCCCACATAAGATCTTCCAGTGTTACTCCATTCCTATTGCAGAACTCTATTACTGCTTGATGCTCCAAAGAGACCGGCAGGCTGAGTACATTTTGCAACCAATGGGATATGGCATAGCGAAGTTGTTCTGTAGTCAACGATTCGCCACTAAACGCATTGACTAATTCGTCTCGGATTACTTGTCCGTGGTGGCGTAGGTAACGCTGGATCTTTCCTTCATAGTCTTTCTGGATCATCTTGGCCACTTGAGCAAGTAATTTTACAGCACGTTGAATATCTTCTTCCGAGAAACCGTGTTTTCTCAATACATAGGTAACAATCACTACATCCTCGTTACAAGGTATCTCAAGGACTGCGAGTTTCTCACTCTCTAGAAGCCCTAAGTACTGTAGGGTACTCACCGCCATGCGAGTAGAATCAGTGTTTCGCTGGTTATATTGATTTAACAGACAAAAGATTAACTCCGCCCATCTATCAGTTTCGTACATCCATGCATAGGCACCGATATCGGATTCATACTTCTCGAAAAGCGCTTGGAGCTGTGTCTTCAAATCCATGGTTACCCTCAATTCTCAGTCATAATCGCCTCTAGCGAATTTACCCAGAAGAGTACCAATTGTCAGAGACACTATTGAAATGACCGCGACAAAGATACCCCCACCAATATTCTGCTCTCCTAACACCATGTAAATTCCGTACCAGAATCCGCCGAATCCACCCAGGGTGAGCGGTAATCCAACAAGTGCGGCCATGATCTTGAATACCACTCTGAAGAATTCCATTGATAGACCTCGTATAAGATAGCGCCTACGGCCCGGCGATCACCTACGCGCCAAGAAGTGGATTTCCTTTACGCACATATCGATCACAAATCCATCGAAGTCCCCAAAACAGTCGTAGGCGACACCGGTCAGTACATAGTCCGCGTCGGTCAGGTCCTGTGGCGGCCTTAGTGGGGCTACCTCATGCGTTTTCAGGAGAGCCCGGGGGGGGGAGTACCCTTATATCTTTCATCAAGTTTGCCATGTTTCACCTCCATACTGTCTTGCTCTCATCTTCCTGTTCATGATTTTTGTCCGACATCACGTCAGATGAAGTCTCACAATTCTGTCGAATGCTCCAACCTTCTTTCTTTCGACTTGATGCCCAAAACAGGTACTTCATCGACATCCGTCACAGTAATGGCAATGCCCTGACTGTTGTGTTCTCTTCCACCGCAGCAGTCGCGGCGCTTGTAATGATTGGTGCGGTATTGCCATTACCACCACCGCCGCCAGAACAGGCACTCATGAAAGAGAAAAGAAGGGAAACAAGTAAGGAGGCGACATTTTGCTTTCCGCTTTCCATAGCAACGCTCCTTATCACCCATAACCTAAAGATTAGGTCGCATATTTAAGAACATGTCGAGGCAGTACGTCTATAACACTATATTTTGTAGACCATTTAACCATCTGATTCCAACTTGTCTGATGAATGGTCATGCGCAGCTGAATGTCCACCAAGCACACACCAACATTTGATATCATAAACCGCACTAATGACCTTAATGATATGCGCTTCAGCATAATAACGAAGGAGATTACTAGATTTAATAAAATAAATTATGTCAGCATCAGAGTAGCTAGCAGATCTCTACTTCCACCGACTTGCATGTCTCCTACTGGCCGAAATCGGACAACTGACTCTGGCATTCCCTTAACTTACTCCATTCTTGAGCACCCTCAACCTTGCACGGACTAGACTGGAGAAGATGAAAATCACTGCCGGACGGATCCTCAAGACTTACCTCATGCTCACCGTGCTCTCGACATTCTCTTCGCGTTCAAATGTGGGATAAACACCCTCTTACTTATCGATGCTGGGCTGAGTATCACCGCGGCGTTTGCCGCCAATGCCTTTTTTACGCTCGCTCAGGTGGTGTTTGTGGTGCCTACAGGTGTGGATGCTGATACGCATGGCAGGCGTGTGTTCTACCTTTTTGGTGCGGTCACCCTGCTTCTATCGATTCTGCTGTATCTCATTTTATGGCAAATGCAGGGACCGTTTCTTGCCTGGGCTGTTGTCTTGATCCTGCTGGGGCTGGGTTTCACCCTCTTGGGCGGTGCCACCGAGGCGTGGTTGGTCGATAGTCCGCGCTTTTACTAATAACCGGGGAACACTTGAAGATGCCTTTGCCAAGGCGTGAATTACCACCTGCATTGCTGTGATCAGCTGGACGGTGTTGGGTGGTGTCGTTGCTCAGTTGACCAACCTGGGGGGTTGCCTTTGTTGCGCGTGGGTATGCTCGTGCTGAACATTCCGGTGGCTTATTCGCTGATGCATGAATACGAATTTACGCCGCGAAAGGACACTTCTGTGGCCAGGGATATGCTCGCAGTTTTAAAATCCTCTCTGCAGCATGGGTTGAAAAATTCGCCTATCCGCTGGGTGATGCATGTCGAGTTCTTTGTATTCGGAGTGGGTTACTACGCCTTTTATGCCATGCCATCCTGTATGCTTGGGTTCTACGGAAGCGAGAAGTCTTACGCGATCGCCGGAATGGCCGCGGCGATTTATGGCGGAGCCATGGATCCTGGGTGGTTGTGCCTTATGTCCGCTGGGTTCACCCGTGCAGAATAACGCTTGTGCTGAATGCCTATGTCATCGGTGTCGGTATTATGGCGCGTATCAGCCCTACGATGATGTTCGGTGTCGTTCTGGCACTACTAACACAGTGGGTGATTGTGGATGCGTTGGTCTTTCCAGTCAGGTAGGCGTATATCAATGGTCTGATTCCATCCGGGGAGCGGACTACGGTGCTTCCCTCAGATAATCTCCTCAGTTCCTCCGGTGGGGTGGTCCTTTAACCGACCCTCGGCAGGGTAGCCGATGTCGGGAGCTATCCCTTTTCATATCTGATGGGTGCGGACCTTTCACTTCTGGCTCTGCCGTTTGTGCTGTTTGCCCGGCACGAAAAAGCCGCTTCTGACACCATCGTCCCGAATTCGGAACAATGGTCGGGTCATTGCGACCGACTCCGTCCGGGAACGAACGATTAGCGGTTGATGAGTAAATCAATCAGAGTTGAATTGCGTAAGTGTTTGCAGGATAAATAATTGCCCTTTTTTTACGGTATACCGAACACCTAGCGCTGCGGATGATCAGGGGCGCGGCAAGGAGCCGCGGAGGCCATGAGCTTGTCAGCCGCTTCCTTTGCGGCATCATCGTAAGGGATGAGCACCAACGCAGCACCCTCCGTCTCGAACAGGTTCGCTTCATTTCGGCTGCTCGCGGAAACCGCCACCCGGCCACGGTATCCCTGGTCCCGTAGTCCCCGGAGAAGCATGCGGTTAATGCTGCGATCACGCACGGTGCTGACTACCCACTTGACCTGCGCCAGTGGCAGGGAGCCAATAAACTCCGGATCCTCGGCATCGCCGTAATGGACTGCGAACCCGGCTTGTTCATGTCGACGCAACAGTTCCGGATCGAAGTCGACAGCAAGCAGACGACAACTCCGCTGGTGCAAGTGTTCAGCCACTGCAGCCCCAAAGCGGCCAAGACCGATCAGCAGAATATCCACATTGGCCTGATCCGCGACAGGACCATCCAGTTCGCGGTGGGGTATCTCGCGCTCAAACAGCTTAAGGTATGGGGCGAGCCGTTCGTAGAGTGGGTGGGAGTAGAGGATCATATAGGTGGAAGCGCTGATAGTGATGAGCCCGACCAGGGTGACCAGGCTGACAATTTCCTGATTAAGGTGCCCAAGGCTCAGGCCGAGGGCGACGAGAATGAGTGAGAATTCACTGATCTGCGCCACCGTGAGTCCGGCAAGAAAACCGGTGCGTTTGCGATAGCCCATGTAGCCCATGATCACCATAACGATGAGCGGATTTCCGATCAGCACGAATAGCGAAAAAACCGTGGCCGCTATCACCTGTCCACCAAGCATGCTTATGTCCAGCGTGGCGCCCAACTCGATAAAGAAAAACAGCAGCAAAAAGTCGCGCAGACTCACCAGCCGTGCCGCCACCTGCTCGCGGTATCGGGTGGAGGCAATCGAGACACCGGCAAGGAAGGCCCCGACCTCCTTACTGAAACCCAGCGCATCACCGGCAATGGCACCGAGTACCGCCCAGGCGATGGCGAAGAGTGTCAACAGCTCCACCGAATAGGCGATACGGTGCAGCAGCCATGGCAATACATAACGCATCAATAGTGCCAAGCTTACTAGCATCAGGGTTCCTTTGAGCAGGATCAACACCCCTTCCTGCCAGAGGCTCGTATCACTTTCGGCCTGACCAAAAGCGGTCAGGACAATCATTACCAGCACCACCACGATGTCCTGCACGATAAGAAAACCCACAGCGATACGCCCGTGCAGGGCATCCACTTCGCGCTTGTCCGAGAGCAGCTTGACGATGATGATGGTACTGGAAAAAGTGAGTGCAACCGCCACGTACATGGCCGCCACATGGGAGAGCCCCAGCAATAGGGCAATGACGTAGCCCACCACCGAGGTGAAGATGACCTGTCCCAGGCCGGAGGCGAGCGCAACCGGACCGACGGTGCGGATAATGTGCAGATCGAGTTTCAGGCCAACGACGAACAACAGCAGAGCGATACCAAGGCGGGCCAACAGTTCGATTTCGCTGCTCAGGCCCACCAACCCCACCCCGGAGGGGCCAAGCAGGATCCCTACCGCGATAAAGGCAACGATCAGCGGCTGATGCAGCAGACGAGCCAGCAGGCCGCCGACGGTGGCGAGACCCAGGATCATTCCCACATGGACGAAGACGCTCTCAAGCATGTTTGCGCGCCACCATTGCTGAATCCGCCGTGTACCTCAACTCACTATAGCAGCCCTCATCCGGAGGCTCTAACAGGGAGGTAACGCAATGCGCTTCTAAGTGGGCGAGCGGGTCTCGGCACGAACCGTTTGAAGAAGGATCTGTGCAGCTAATGAGATTGCTTCGCTACGCTCGCAATGACTGAGCACTGGAACGAGCTGTTGCGTGGTTTGTTCTGAAAGGTTATTTAGCTGCAGCCACAGGATTGCACCCGGCTAACCGTATCAGTTCCTTCGGTTGGGTGACCATCTCTTACCCACCAGTCCAAACCGCCAATGAGCTCTTTGACGCGGAAACCGAGCCTCGCCATGTTCAACGCCCCTTTGGTTGAGCCATTGCACCCAATGCCATCGCAATAGGTGACAACCAGGGCAGTACGGTCTATGGCGCTGGTGGTTGAATTGTTCATTTCACGATGCGGGAGGTTTTCCGCACCCGGAATGTGTTCTTTTTGAAAAGCCTCAGGCGAGCGAACGTCGATAACAACAATATTTTCACCGGCCTCCCAGGTCACCTTGACATCCCAGGAGTCAATTTCAAAAGCCAGCCTGCGTTCGTAATGGGAGATTTGTTCATCCATGGCTATATAACCTCACTAATTCAACCGGATGTGATGAAAAGAGAGTTCTCTAATCGTTCGACTAATATATAGAACTATTCTCATACAAGAGGAAGAGGCTGGACACAAGCCGCTGAACTGGGCCGTTGCCTTAATGGATTGTGGTGCATCTGCGTTCGAAGCGTGAATAGCCCATCATGGAACAGTAATTTTCGGCCTTGTATAGTGCTTCAGAACCAAGCGCTTTTGCTTGAGCTTAGGCGAAGTCGACCAGCGACTTTCCAAGGAAATTGTTTCGCTGCTGCGGCATGACAGCAAGAGAGCGTAACAGCGCGGCGGAACCGCAAAGCTCCAGGCCGATGATACCGACAAGTTCTGAATCGGCACGATGACCGAAGAAGTGCAGCAAGACGTCGGGAATAATATCTGTGAAGGGAAGGCCAAAATCGGCGAGCAGATGCCTGACTTCTTCTAACTGCGTGACGGGTTCGATTCTGAAGCGCAACACCGAAATCCTTTGGTGCGATTAGCAGAGTGACCCATGAAAGGTACTCGTCCTAGGCTAACTTCTATATTCCTTGTCGAAGTAGATGCTTACCGACGACCGGAAACTTGCAGATCCTAAAGTGAGATTCTAAGCGGAAACGGGAAACTCTGTTCGCGGGTGTGCGCTAAGGAAGAGCCATTTCCTGCCGTTGTTCACAATCAGTAATTCTGGTCTGGTGTTCTTCATCAGATAAGACAACTTCAAATGAACGAACTGAAATGGGGTTTTGTCGTTCGACATCCCACACTTTTTCGCAACCGAATGAATCAGCTAACCTGACAACCCCCATTTGATCGGTAGTCAGTTTCAAGACCACATCGCTCGTTCTTGATGATGTCCACAGGACGTTGAAAAGCTCGACTGGTAGTGATGTGAAAAAATGAACACTCGCCGGGACTATCTCTCCTGTAGCCGCATCACGGCTGGGTTCAGAAAAGTGCAGTGTTGTCTTTGTGCTGTGTGATTTTTCTGGTACGAACTCAATAAATCCTCGTTCGACCTCAATCCCTACGTCGGTTCGCAGGCTTTCGCATCCCTGAAAATACGCCTCGTATGTGAGTCGTTGCTGGAATGAGCCGCTGGAGGCTTCAACACGCAGTGCTTTTTTATGAAGATGGAGTTTGATGGTTGGCATTCGTTTGCCTAGCTTGCTTGTTTAATCCATTCGAAAAAAATGTGACAAAGGTCACAAAACGGTTTGTATTATATTCAATTTTTCAACGCAGTCCAGCCTCTAAAATCACTTTTACGC
>JBFEWO010000134.1:0-7683 GCA_041546305.1 Thiohalomonadaceae bacterium
GGGAATGTCTGAGGAGATAGGGCCGGTTGACCTGCGCCAGAGCGAGGAACACCCCTTCCTCGGACGCGAGATCGCCCAGCCGCGGCACTTCAGTGAAAGCTCGGCGCGCGCCGTCGACAAGGCGGTTCGCACCCTGTTGGCGAGCGCCGAAGAGCGCGCCGGCAAGATTATCGAACAACAAAATGAGGCGATGCGCCGGCTCATCGCCACCCTGGAAGAAAAAGAGACACTCCACCGGGAGGAAATAGAGGCCTGTCTCTCCACGGGCAACGTGTCCTAGCAAAAGCGCTCACTTCAGCTTAAACAAATAGCAATACAAATATCGTGATTGCCAGTGAGGCGGCGAGATTCATCCACAGGCCGGCTCGGGCCATTTGCGGAATGGTAATATGCCCACCACCAAAGACGATGGCATTGGGTGGAGTAGCCACCGGCAACATAAAGGCGCACGAGGCGGCAATAGCCGCCGGGATCATCAACTCAGCTGCCGCCATGTCCATGGCAACGGCGAGCGCCCCCATCACCGGCAGAACGATGGTCGCCGTAGCCGTGTTGGAGGTTACTTCCGTAAGAAAGATCACCAGCAGGGTCACGGCGACAATCATCAGCCAGGGTGGAGTGTCGTGCACTAGCGCAAGTCGGGAGATTAACCATTCGGTCAAGCCACTTTCGGCAAAGCCGCTGGCCAGGGTGAAACCGCCCCCAAACAGGATAAGAATCTCCCAGGGAAGTCGAACTGCGCTCTCCCAGTCGAGCAGAAATCGTCCCCGACGCCAATCCGAGGGTATGAGAAACAACAGAACCGCCCCGGCCATTGCAATGGTGGCATCGCCTACCCCTTCGAGCCACGCCGCCTTTACCAGTCCGCGCAGGATCCAGGCAGCACCTACACTGCCGAAGACGGCGAGGAGCCACTTCTCTTCCCACCCCAACGGGCCTAACTGACGCAACTGATCGCTGAGCAGTTCCCGGGTTTGGGTCACCTCACCCGATTTTCCCGGATAGGCCAGGTGTGTAAGGTAGAACCAGGCAAAGGTCAGCAGCAGCAGCGACAGCGGCAGAGCAAAGGCCATCCACTCGACAAAACCGATGGTCTGCCCGGTGGCTTTCTCCAACACACCGGCCAGGATGGCATTCGGCGGTGTCCCGATGAGGGTCGCCACGCCCCCGATAGAAGCGGCATAAGCGATACCGAGCATCAGCGACACGGCGAAGGCCCGATCCGGCGGCCCGTTCTCGTCACGGCTGGCGATCACTGCCAGGGCAATAGGCAACATCATCATGGCGGTAGCCGTGTTGCTGATCCACATGGAGAGGAAGGCGGTGGCGAGCATGAAACCAAGCACCGTGCGTGAGCGGCTGAAACCGACAATTCGGATAGTGTGCAGAGCGATGCGCCGGTGCAGGTTCCACTTCTGCATTGCCATGGCAATGAGAAAACCGCCGAGGAAAAGGTAAATCAGGTGATTGGCATAGGAGGCGGTGGTCTGCGCTGTGCTCATTACCCCAAGCAGCGGAAACAGCACGATAGGCAGCAGGGCGGTCGCTGCCATTGGGATCGCTTCGCTAATCCACCAGGTGGCCATCAACAGGGTGACCGCCGCAACAGCCTGGGCCGACATTCCCATTCCCTCGGCCGGGGGGAGCCACAGGAGCAGCAGGAAAAGGACCGGGCCGAGAAACAGGCCGATGAGACGCCGTCGCTCCACGCCTACTCCACCGCGTCGACCAATCCGAGATCGAAATAGGACTGAGCGAGTTTGCGGATGGCGATGACGAAGGCTGCGGTGCGGTAGTCGTGGATCTCCGGGTTGCGTTTCATGGTGTCGCGGATATCGGCGAAGGCGGCACGCATGGTGTCGTCCAGCCCTGAACGCACCAGATCGAGTTCGGTGGCGCCGCGCACAAAGTCAAAACGCAGCTTGCCCGGCATCTCCTTACCGGTCATCTGCTCCAGCGCGGAGGCGAAACCCATGCCGCGCAGCTCGTCGAAACGGCGCTGCAACCGGCCGAAGCGCATGTGCGAGAGATTGCGGGTCCACTCGAAATAGGAGACGGTCACCCCGCCGGCGTTGACCCACACATCGGGCAGCATGATGATGCCGCGGCGGCGCAGGATCTCATCCGCCTCATAGGTGACCGGGCCGTTGGCTGCCTCGACGATGAGTTTGGCCTGGATCCGCATGGCATTGCCCGCATGGATCTGGGACTCCAGCGCTGCCGGAATGAGGATATCGCACTCCATCTCCAGCGCTTCGGTACCGTTTTCGCTAAAACTTCCGCCGGGAAAGCCCTTGAGACAGCCATTTTCCACCAGGTACTGACGCACATCGTGCACATTCAGCCCCGCCTCGTTGACCACCACCCCGTCGCGCTCGATCACCGCGATGATCTTGCAGCCGTCCTCTTCGGCCAGGAACTTGGCGGTATGGTAGCCCACATTGCCGAGTCCCTGGATCACCACTCGCTGTGCGGCCAGGCCATCGGAAAGCCCTGCCTTTTCCCGCTCATCCGCATGGCGAAAAAATTCCTGAATGGCAAACTGCACACCTTTGCCGGTGGCTTCAGTACGACCGGGAATCCCACCACGATTGACCGGCTTGCCGGTGACGCAGGCATCCTGATTCACATCCTCCGGAAACAGGGTCTTGTAGGTATCGGCTATCCAGGCCATCTCCCGCGCAGAGGTACCCATGTCAGGTGCCGGAACGTTGGTCGCCGGGTCGAGAAAACCCCGCCGCGCCAGCTCCCCGGCGAAATGGCGGGTGATCTCGCGTAGCTCATCCACGGTATATTTACCCGGCTCGATCATCAGGCCGCCCTTGGCGCCACCAAAGGGAATATCGGCCAAGGCGCACTTGTAGCTCATCAGTGCCGAGAGCGCCTCGGTCTCATCCTGATTCACATGGGGCGCGAAGCGCAGCCCCCCTTTGGCAGGCAGGCGATGGGTACTGTGCACCGACCACCAACCGGTAAACACCTCGACCCCGCCGCGCACCTTTACCGGGAAGCGGATCTGCAACACCGCACTACTGGCCTTGATAATACTTGCCGTATTGGGATCCAAACCTGCCGCGATGGTAGCGCGATCAACCATGCGATCGACCCCCTCGCGAAAAGACATACTCTCTTGCTTTTGATCAGGCACAGAAAACTCCCCGGATTAAATTGATGTCCAACCACCAGCGATCGTACTGGCGGGAATATCCGGGACCATTGTATGCCGATCAGGGAAAGGAATGCAGCGGTAAGTATGGTAAGACCTGCCTGCTCATCAGGAGGCCATCTCTCCCATCGCGCTTTGCAGGTAATTCGGCAGCCCCAGTTGCTCGATAAGGCCTAACTGGGTTTCAAGGTAGTCGATGTGATCTTCCGTATCACGCAGATTTTCCTCAAAGATCATCCGCGAGACATAATCGTTGCTCTCTTCGCAGTAGCCGATGGCCTCAACATAGAGCGCTTGGGCCTCCACTTCGAGTTTGAGATCACCGGCCAGGCAATCGGGCACCACCTTGCCAATCGACAGTTTGCTCAAGTGCTGCATTTGCGGCAGGCCATCCAGGAAGAGGATGCGCTCGATCAGCTTGTCGGCGTGTCGCATCTCCTCGATGGACTCGTCATACTCATGCTTGCCAAGGGCATTTAGCCCCCAGTTTTTGTACATGCGGGCATGAAGAAAATACTGGTTGATGGCGGCAAGCTCAACACTCAGTGCCTTGTTAAGAAGCTGGATGACCTTGGTATCGCCTTTCATAGAATCCCCCTTTTGCCACTATTAGCGGAGCACCTCCCGGATACAGGGAGGCTCGGCATACCAAGGGATATAGTTCAGGCATCAGGGAAATGCCACTCGGATCAGACGTCAGTGGGCTTGACGCAGCCACTCCTGCAACAGACGTTTACGCTTCTTCTTTTCCAGGTGGTCGCGCAGCCTGTCCTTGACCTCTTCGAAGCGGCGACGTTCGGCGGCGTGGATTTCCTCGCACAACAGGAGATGCAAGCCGACCGGGGATTCGATGATCTCACTGAGTTCGCCCTCTTTCATCGCGAACAGGGCCTCATCAAGTTCCGGATAGAGCTGGCCCGGCTTGATTCGACCTAGCAGGCCCTCTTGCATGGCGGTGGGACATTCGGAGTGGCGCTGTGCCAGCGCTGAAAAATCTTCCCCCTGCTCCAGCAGGCTGTCCTGTATTTCAGTGATACGCTGCAGTGCCTGTTGACGACAGTTCTCTGCATATTCGTCGTTGATGGTAATGAGGATATGACGTGCCGTCCGTGTCTCGGGAAGTTCAAATTTCTCCAGGTGCTGAAGATAATAGATTTCCACTTCGGCATCGCTGATCGCTGCCTTTTCCGCCATCACCTTTTCCAGTACCGCCTCGACCCTCAGTTCGTACTGCAGGGCCTGATAAAGGGTGTCGTGATCCAGGCCGTTGGCCTCCAGCGCCTGCTGAAAATCTTCCTGGCTGTCGTAGCGCTTTTCCAGCGCCATGTTCGCCTCGTTCACCACAGACTCCGGAATCACCACATCCACCGCTTCCCTGGTCTGCAGCACCCGTTTGCCGATCGCCAGCTCGCGATTCACCTGGTGTAACACCTTCTGGTACTCCTCGGCGGCCAGTGAAGCCGGAGCCTTGCCGTACATCTCCAGCGCAACTCGCAGCATGGCGTAATTGCTTTCAGCGGATTCCAGCGGCGATTTCATCATCGTATTCGTTGCGGTCATGCGACAGTCTCGGCAGTCTCTTCCACAGGTTCAACCGCAGCCAGCGAAGTCTCTGGCACCAGCAAAGTACGGCCAGGGAATCGAACATGGTAGGCGACACCACCCTCATGATGACGCAGCACCTTGATGATCTGCCCGACATCACCGATCTCAACCAGAATCTCACCGTTGGCACTCAGGCGTTTGCTCGCCCTGACCTGCTCGCGAAATTCAAACAGGCTGGGGATCCATTCATCCTCGGCATCGATCAGCTCTTCCTCACGGCAGCCGATCACCTTGCCCTCATCCATGAAGTGCACCTCGTAGATCACCTGATCCTGCAGGAAGGTCCCACGACTGCGTACAAAACCGACACTGCCGCGACGCACCAACAGGTTACCGGTCTTCTCTCCAGGATAAGTGCCATCATTGCGAATATTGCGGATCACCCGCACCGAATGACCGTAATCGAAATAGACTTCACTCACCGTGCGCCCCCCAACAGTTTGTCGACGGAGACGAAACTCAGGCCGCTGCTTTTCCGGTAGATCTTCAACACCTTTTCGGTTTTAGCATCGGAATTGACGAAATCCTTATAGGCCTGGCTCAACGAGGCGACATAGAGCGCCCGCATGGCATCGACCTCCACCGGCATGGTGGCGGCGGCCAGATAATTATGGAAGCGCTGCAGGATATGCAGGCGATTGACCTTCACCACGCGCTCGTCATAGGGAATATCAAAGAACTCAAGAAAATCCTCCGCGGAAACCAGGTCTTCAAGCTCATCAAGAAAATCATTTGTGTCCATCGTAACCTCCCGCAGGATCGTTGATGTGTGATTATGAGTTAACGTGTGTGGCCAAGTGCTAGTTCGCCACACCCGTTACCCGACTAACGAGGGATACTCGCACCGAGTCAGCATTTCCAACAGTGCCCCTGCACCGAAGTGGTCCGAAGGATCAAGCTCAGCCACCTTGTGCAGCCGTGCTCTGCCCTCCTCCAGCTGGCCAATCCGCAGGTAGAGATAGGCATCCGCCTTGAGGGTCAGCAGGTAAAAACGTACCAGTCCCATCGATTTCAGCACCGCGTGGCTAAGCTCGGCCAGGTCCACCTCGCGCCAGTCATCGGGGAAATCCAGCCGTTCTGCCACCACCTGCAACGCGCGTTTCGCCACCTGGCTGGCCTCATCAAGTCGGTGCTGGTAGTAATAGGTGCGGTAGAGTGCCACCAGCACACTGAGATTGTCCGGGGCATAGAGGAAGGCACGCAGCAACAGACCTTCGGCCTGGCCATCACCATAGGCCGCGGCGGCCTGCATCAGAAGTTGCGATACCTTCTCCGGCATCGGCTCATCGAAATAGAGTTGCTGTCCATCGAGATCGAGCAGATCCATGTTTATCTCTCCGCCCTACGTTGAAGTGGGTTGCCATAGGAATCGAAAGCGGGAGTCTCGCAAAGGCGATCTTCGCCGCAAGCAGTACACTCATCGCGCTCGTGCTGGTTGAGTTGCTGTTCAAGTACGTCGATTCGTTGCAGCAAACAGGCAATGGCTCTGCCCACCGGATCGGGAATGAGGTGGTGGTCGAGATCGATCCCCGGCAAAATTGTGCGGTTTTCCTTCTCGCGATTGACGATGCGCCCCGGAATCCCGACGACAGAGCGATCTGCAGGCACGTCGTTAACCACGACAGAATTGGCGCCGACGCGCACATTTTTTCCCAGTGTAATGGCGCCAAGGATCTTGGCGCCGGCGCCGACCATGACCCCATCCTCCAGCGTCGGGTGACGCTTGCCCTTGTTCCATGTGGTCCCGCCAAGGGTGACACCGTGATAAAGGGTGACGTTGTTACCAATCACCGCCGTCTCGCCAATCACCACCCCGGCACCGTGGTCGATAAAAAAGCGGCGGCCAATTTGCGCCCCCGGATGGATATCGATATTGGTCAGCAGTCGGGAAAGGAAGGCCATGAGTCGGGCCGGATAACGCAGACGCCACCGCCAGAGTCGGTGTGCAACTCGATGCCAGAGGATGGCATGCACCCCAGGATAAGTGGTCAGCACCTCGAGGCGAGAGCGGGCTGCCGGGTCTCGCTCAAAGACACAGCGGATATCTTCTGCCAGCAGGCGGAACAGGCCCAGGCGTTGTTGCCCTTGCGGCATCGTTTCTGTCTGCTCAATGTACATGGCGCGACTCGCAGATCAGGCTGGCATAGAAGGTCTCGAGCTCGAGCACCGACGGGGATCGCTTATGCTCCGCGGCAAACCGGCGGATGCCCGGCAGAAGGTGGTTGGCCTGTTCACGACTCAGGGTGACACCGATGTCTGCATAACAGCGCAGCACGGCACTGGTACCCGAATGCTTGCCCAGCACCAGCCGGTGTTCACGGCCGACTGAGGCCGGGTCCACCCCCTGGTAATTGAGCGGGTCCTTGAGCAGACCGTCGACATGGATGCCGGACTCATGGGTGAACACCCCTTCGCCGACGATGCTCTTGTGCCAGGGCAACGGCCGGCCGGAAGCCACCGCCACCAGCTGGGCCAATTCCTGGTAACGGTGCAGGTCGACCCCGCAATCAGCACCGTACAGTACCTGCAGTCCCATCACGACCTCTTCCAGCGCTGCATTGCCGGCACGCTCGCCAAGGCCATTGACGGTAGTGTTCACATGGGTAGCACCGGCACGGATTGCGGCCAGGGTGTTGGCAGTGGCCAGGCCCAGATCATCATGGGCATGCATCTCGATATCCATGTCCGAGGCATGATGCAGGCGAGAGATGCGCTCAAACACGCCGAAGGGTTCCATGATGCCTACGGTATCGGCAAAGCGGAAACGGTCAGCACCGGCCATCTGGGCCACCTCCATCACCTGCATCAGGAAATCGTCATCGGCACGGGAGGCATCCTCGCCACCGACGCCAACCGACAGTCCCATGTCGCGGGCCTTGCTGACATAACGTTGAACCGCCTTCAGTGCCCAC
>JBFEWO010000075.1:0-12957 GCA_041546305.1 Thiohalomonadaceae bacterium
AGTGACAAGCAGCGTCGCCTGTTCGAGGTGTGGGACAGGGAAGACCCGCTGTCAGAGTGGGAGGTGCTACGCAATGCGCGGATCGATGCGATTGTGCAGCGGCGGCGGGTGGCGATGGGTTCTGATTATATCCCTTCTCCCTAAGGGAGCGGGGTAGGGTATGGGAGAGTAGGGAAGATTGATCTGTTAGTGGTTGAAAGGACCCAGATTGGGGTCTATAGTACCCAATTTGGGTCCTTTTGGGGTGCTTTCATGACCACGATCGGTGATGCCCTGTTTACCAAAACGCAGCAACGGGTGTTGGCGCTGCTCTACGGCAATGCGGGCAGATCTTATTACACCAATGAGATAGTGCGTTGGGCAGGAATGGGGCGAGGAACCGTGCGGCGTGAGCTTGAGCGGTTGTTATCCGCAGGCCTTTTGGTCATGAGGCGGGAGGGTAATCAGCAGTACTACCAGGCTAATCCCGATTCGCCGGTATTCAATGAATTGCGCGGCATTGTCTTGAAAACCTTTGGTGTCGTTGAGGTGCTTCGTGAAGCATTGTTGCCATTGTCTTCAGATATCGAACTAGCAGCTGTCTATGGCTCTATGGCCAGTGGTGAGGAGCTGCAAGGCAGCGACATTGACCTGCTTGTGGTGGGTAAGGTCACTTTCGAAGAGATTGTCACTGCCCTCTATCCTTGTCAGGAAATACTGGGTCGGGAAATTAATCCCAACCTGTTCACCCCCGATGACTTTATGTGCAAAATGAACGAAAAGGATTCGTTTGTTGCACAAGTTATGGCTAAACAGAAGTTAATCATTCTAGGGAAGGAAGATGACGCTGGAAAATCTGGTAAAGATCAACAAACTCAAACCGCAACCGGCAAATAAGGATGAAATTGCCAAGTTGTTATCCGCGGCAGAACGCAATATCCAGGATGCTCATGTTGCCGGGATAAGCACCGCTACCCGGTTTGATGTTGCTTATAAGGCAATCATGCAAAGTGCACTGGCTTGCATCCGGGTAAGTGGGTACCGGCCATCAACGAGTGAGCCAGGTCATCATGCTACAGTCATTCAGAGCTTGCCCTTAACGCTAGGGCTTTCTTCGGAGCGAATGATTGTTCTCGATGCGATGCGAAAAAAGCGAAATCTGAACGATTACAGCGGTGATGGTGTTAGCGAGGAGGAGGCTGACGCCTGTGTGCGTTCGGCAAAGGCATTGTTAGCCGATGTCATGGCGTGGATAAAACATGAACATCCGGAGTTCCTGTGACATGAAAGTCCAGTTACTCAGCGATTTGCATAACGAGTTTTATTTGCGAAGTTCACCGCCTCCTATAGAAGAGTCGGAGGCAGAGGTCATTGTGCTCGCCGGTGACATCGACGTGGGATTGAATGGTTTCCGCTGGGCCGCGAATGAAGCAGAAAGAATTAAAAAGCCGGTGATATATGTTGCCGGTAATCATGAGTTCTACCATCACGATATCGATTTGCTTGCTGAAATGAGGGGCTTTGCCGCAAAGAGTGGCGAGGTACATTTTCTTGAAAATGATGAGTTGATCATCGGCGAAATACGCTTTCTTGGTTGCACCTTGTGGACGGATTATCGGGCAGCGGGCGATCCGGTGCTCTCGATGATGGAGGTGCAACAGAAATTGAATGATCATCACGTTGTTACCAAGGGCGAGCGTTACTTTCTCCCTGAAGATGCCCTGAAAATCCATCTTGAATCGAGAGCATGGTTAACGGAAAAGTTATCGGATTCCTTTGCTGGAAAAACGGTGGTGGTGAGTCATCACGCACCACATTTGCTTTGTTCTCATCCATCCTTTCCGATGAATGCGATTGGTACAGCCTTTTTGAGTGATTTATGTCACATGGTGGAAAAGGCAGACGCCTGGTGCTTCGGCCATACCCATGCAAATCTCGATGTGAGGGTCGGAAAATGCCGGCTTGTATCCAATCAGCGGGGTTATCCCCGGGAGGGGGTGAAAGGATTTGATTCGGGGTTTGTTCTGAATGTCTAAGTTGGTTATTAAATGCCGCATCTAATCATAGAATTTGCACAGGAGCTGGCTGAAGCCGAACAGGTTGAGACACTGCTCGATGCAGTGCACCGGGCTGCGGCAGGGACGGGGTTGTTTGAGGAAAATCATATCCGGGTGCGGGCGATGCCGGTGGCGCATTACCGCTGTGGAGGAAAGCGCGAGCCTTTCATACATGTGCAGTGCCGTATTCATGCCGGGCGCAATGAAGTGATGAAAAAACAGTTAAGTGAGGCGGTGCTTTCGGCGCTGCGCGATCAGGGCTGGCCGGCGAAGGTGATGACGGTCGAGGTAGTGGATATGGACCGGGAGAGCTACGCGAAATACGCAGGATGAAAAAAGGGAGCGATGCTCCCTTTTTTTGTGTGGATTCACACAGCGATAACAAATCTATGTTAGAAAGCTTTTCACGGGCTTTGTTATGGCAGGTAAAGTGCAGCAAACCCATGTTGTGCCACTGCATCTTGCTATGTCACTACCTTCCTCACGCGGACTGATGGAAACAGGGTGTGTTTGAAGGTTAAGTGCTCTAAATTAGACGTGAACGCATCTACAAGAGGGAGTTGAGATGATCGAGATCCGCATTACTGCCCTTCGCCATTCGGCCTTTTATTCGCCGCTGCTGGCGACGATTGCTGGGGGCTTTTTGCAGGAAGAGGGGCTGGAGCCGGTGTACCAGCCGGCCACGCCGGATATGTCGGTGGAGGAGGCGCTGCGCAACGGGGAGTTCCATATCTCCCAGTCGGCGGTGGCGACCAGTTTTGCTGCGCTGGAGGCAGGGACGGAGTGCGATATCGTGCACTTTGCGCAGATCAATGAGCGAGACGGTTTCTTTATCGCCGGGCGCAAGCCGGAGACCGACTTCCAGTGGCAGAGCCTGGTGGGCAAGCAGGTGCTGGTGGATCACTTTTTCCAGCCGCTGGCGATGCTGCGCTATGCCCTCTACAAGCAGGGAATCGATTTCGATGCATTGAAGGTGATTGATGCCGGGGATGTGACGGCGATAGACCGGGCCTTTCGCAATGGCCAGGGGGATTATGTGCATCAGCAGGGGCCGGCGTCGCAGCAGCTGGAGTATGACGGCATCGGTTATCCGGTGGCGGCAGTGGCCGATGCGGTGGGGCCGGTGGCCTTCAGCAGTTTGTGCGCGACGCGGGAGTGGCTGGGGACCAACATGGCGGCGGCCTTCATGCGTGCCTACACCAAGGGACGGCAGTTTGTGATCGAGTCACCCGCCGAGGAGATCGCCCGGCTGGAGCAGCATTTCTTCCCGCAGATTGAGCCGAGTGTGTTGACCGAAACCATCCTGGCGTATCAGCTGTTGGGTTGTTGGACGCCGGAGACACGGATCTCGCGGGAATCCTATGAGCGCTTGCTCGATGTGTTTCTGCACAGCGGCTTGATCACCCAGCGGTATCCCTATGAGACGTGCATTGTCGAGCCACCGAATTGAGGGTGGAGGGATTTGTCGGATTACGCCTTCCTAATTAGCCAAAGGGCTGAGTGAAACAAGGAACAAAGAGAAGAATGACTATGGAATACGAAGTAGTGGATGCGCGGATCTCTCCGCTGGGACATCTGGAGATGCTGTCGCGGCTGGAGGTGAGCAAGCTGCTCGATACCACCAAGGGTGGGTTTTATAACCTGTTTCGCAACTGTTCGCTGGCGGTGCTCAACAGCGGCAGCACGCTGGACGATGGCAAGGAACTGCTGGAGCGCTACAAGTCGTTCGATATCCAGGTGGTGCAGCAGGAGCGTGGAATCAAGCTGGAGGTGAAAGGGGCGCCGGCGCATGCCTTTGTCGACGGCAAAATGATCCGCGGCATCAATGAGCACCTGTTTGCGGTGCTGCGCGATGTGATTTATGTCGCTGATGAGATCGACACCAACGCCAGTTTCGACCTCACGACCTCAACCGGTATCAGCGATGCGGTGTTCCATATCCTGCGCAACGCGGGGATTTTGCAGGTGCGCAGCGAGCCCAACATGGTGGTGTGCTGGGGCGGCCACTCCATTTCGCGCGAAGAGTACGATTACAGCAAAGTGGTGGGCTACCAGATGGGACTGCGCGGCCTGGATATCTGCACTGGCTGCGGGCCGGGGGCAATGAAGGGGCCGATGAAAGGGGCGGCCGTCGGTCATGCCAAGCAGCGCATTTACGAGGGCAGGTATCTGGGGATCAGTGAGCCGGGAATTATCGCTGCCGAATCGCCCAATCCCATCGTTAACCAGCTGGTGATCATGCCCGATATCGAGAAGCGCCTGGAGGCCTTCGTGCGCACCGGCCACGGTTTCGTGGTGTTTCCCGGCGGGGTGGGCACGGCCGAGGAGATCCTCTATCTGCTGGGGATCCTGCTGCACCCGGATAATCGTGACATGCCGTTCCCGGTGGTGTTTACCGGGCCGGCGCACACCGAGGCGTATTTCCGCCAGATCGACAGCTTTATCGGCCAGACCCTGGGGGAGGAGGCGCAGCAACGCTACACCATCATCATGGATGACCCGGAGAAGGTGGCGAAGACCATGCGCGATGGGATCGCCCAGGTACGCAGCTACCGCAAGGAGCACGGCGATGCCTACTACTTCAACTGGAAGCTGAAGATCGACGAGGAGTTCCAGCAGCCCTTTGCCCCCACGCATCAGAATATGGCCGGTCTGCAGCTGCACAGCCAGCAGCCCAGCCATCTGCTCGCCGCCAACCTGCGCCGCGCCTTCTCCGGTGTGGTGGCGGGGAACGTAAAAGACGAGGGGATTCGGGCGATCGAGGAGCATGGGCACTTCGAACTCAACGGTGAGGCGGCACTGATGGACACCATGGATGAGTTGTTCGCGGCGTTCGTGGAGCAGCATCGGATGAAGCTGCCGGGTAAGGTGTATGTGCCGTGTTATCGGATCAACAAGCGGTGAAAAACTGGTTCAAAGTTCAAGGTGTAAAGTTTCGAAGATTGTAGGTCGGATTAGCGAAGCGTAATCCGACAAGTGCTTTATGGATTTCTTGTTGTCGGGTTACGGCTTCGCCTAACCCGACCTACCTGCTGGGATCGTAGGTGTGGTGTGTCACCGCGATAGGGTTGACGGTTGAACTTGTTTGGTATTCCGTACTCTAACTTCTGCCGTAGTTGTGATGTTCCCCTCTGGCTTGAACTGCCTCCCCACTTCATAATGGCTTCATTCTCCACCCTGAAATTCAATAGGTACCCTATGTCACTAATTGATACCCCTCTCTCCGATCAGGAGATCGACCAGCTCAACCGCTTTTTGCTTGAGCGTCTGCCCGATGAGGTGGCAGAAGGGGCGGATGAGGGAGTGCTGGATATCTCCGAGCTGGATGGTTTCCTGACAGCGATCATCAGCGGTCCGCGCGTCATTACTCCTTCGGAGTGGTTGCCGGTGGTGTGGGGTGAGTTCGAGCCGAAGTGGGCCTCGACCGAGGAGGCGGAGGCTATCGTTTCGCTGGTGCTGCGTCACATGAACGGGATCGTCGCCACCTTGACCGAGGCCCCCAGGGAGTTCGAGCCCATTGTGCTCGAGGTCGAGGAGGGGGAAGGAACGACCACTAGCGTGGAGGAGTGGTGTATCGGTTACATGAAAGGGGTCGGCATGGCCGCTGATGCTTGGCGCCAGGCGGGCCAGGAGGTCATGGAGATGCTGTTCCCGATCATGGTCTTTACCAGTGAAGAGGGGCGCAACCGCCTTGCCGAACTGGACACCGATGAGCTGGCGACCCTGAAGCGCTCGATTCCGACCGCGGTACGCAAACTGCACGCCTTCTGGATGGCCAGGGGTCCGCTCGGGGTCACGGTAGAGCCGTTTGTCTACACCGAGCCGAAGGTCGGCCGCAATGACCCGTGCATCTGCGGCAGCGGCAAGAAATTCAAGAAGTGCTGCCTGCACTAGGGTTCAAGGTCTCAAGTTCAAAGCAGTTGAAGCTTGAAATTAATACAGATTCCACAGACCCAGGATGCTCACCACCATCAAGCCCACGCCGATCCAGCGTTTGAATGACTGATCGTTGCGCATCACCGCATCGTGCACCTTAAGGCCGATGACATGACCGATGGCCGCGACCGGCAGAAGGGCCAGCGCGGTTAGCAGGTGCAGATCCACCCCGAGCACGGCGAAGGTGCTCATCTTCAGAATCACCAGTGTGAACCAGACCACGAACAGGGTGTTGCGCAGCTGATCGCGTGAGACATTGCGCATGTAGACCGCCACCATCAGCGGCGCGCCGGTGAGCGAGGTGCCGGCGACATAGCCGCCGAGCAGCAGCAGCCCCCGATCCACCCAGCGGTTATTACTCTGAATGGCACGGTTCAGCACCCAGGTCAGGGCGTAGAACAGGGTCACCGAGTAGATGAACACCAGCACCCACAGGGTCGGCAGGTTGAGCAGGCCCAGTACCCCGACGATGGCGGCAGGGATGATGAACTGCATCGAGTGGCGCAAGTAAGCCCAGTCAACATTATTTAGGCGGGTGCGCAGGGTGATGCTGGAGAAGAACAGCAGGTGCGCACCGATCACCGGCAGCCACAGCAGCGGATCGGGGTCGACAAACAGCAGCAGCGGCAGCCCGAGTGCCCCGCCACCAAAACCGAGGCCCGAGCGGACAAAGCCGGTCCAGATGAAGATCAGGCCGGTGAGCAGGATTTGGCTGGTGGTGAAGTCGGGGAACATGGTCTGAGAGTGTTACGGAAACAAATGGGGAATATACACCAAACCGTGGCGCTTTTGTGAGGAGGCATCTCCGGCTGCATTTGATGTTTGGGGCATGATTGACTAGGATAATTCCTTTAATACGGGCATGGATGCTACTTATGAGGACACCCCAAAGTCATCGGCTCCGCAACTACCGTGTTTCGGAGTCTAATCGAATCTACCTGCTCACCACGGCGAGCTATAAACGGGAGCCGCTGTTTTCCGATATCGACCTGGGGCGAGTCGTGGCCAGATCGATGCAGCACCATCACAGGTATGGATACGTCGATTCAATCGCCTTTGTGGTGATGCCGGACCATTTGCACTGGCTGGTGAAGCTCTCTCCGGGTATCACCCCGTCCCGTCTGATGCATTCGTTGAAAAGCGCTACGTCCAGAGAGATCAATTCTCGCTGTGATACGACCGGCAGGCGGGTCTGGCAGCCGGGTTTTCGTGAGTATGCCTTGCGCCATAATAAAGAGGTGCTTGATACGGCGCGACATATCGTCAATAACCCTTTGCGTGCCGGCTTGGTGAGGCATCTGGGAGAGTATCCTTTGTGGGATGCGCTCTGGCTGGAGCAGGTAGCGGGTAAAAATGCGACCGTGCCGTCAGCGATGTGGGGGAATACCCTAATGTGCGCATGGTTTGCAGGGCAAGATATTTGCAGTAACCTCACCGCACTGTTTGCCACCATCTGATCAATCATGCTGTTAGTTATCTCCCCCGCCAAGACCCTGGATTACGACACCCCACCCAAGACCAGCAAATCGACCCTTCCCGACTATCTGGATCACTCCGAAGTGCTGATCGACCGGGCACGGCAGTACTCGGCGCTGGATATTGCGGAGCTGATGGAGGTGAGCATGAAGCTGGCCGAGCTCAACTTCGAGCGTTTCGAACAGTGGCATACCCCCTTCACCCCGGCCAATGCCAAGCAGGCGGTACTGGCGTTCAAGGGCGATGCCTATACCGGGCTGGATGGGGAGAGCTTCAGCGAGGGGGATTTTGCCTTTGCGCAGGATCATTTGCGCATTCTCTCCGGGCTGTACGGCCTGCTGCGGCCGCTGGATCTGATGCAGGCCTACCGGCTGGAGATGGGGCGCCGGGTCGATACCGAGCGCGGCAAGAATCTCTACGAATTCTGGGGTATGACGATCACCGAGGGGCTAAACCGTCAGCTCAGGGCGCTGCAGACGCCTTACCTCATTAACCTCGCCTCCAGCGAATACTTCAAGTCGGTCAAGCCGAAGGCGCTAGACGGCGAGATCATCACCCCCGAGTTCAAGGACTGGAAGAACGGGCAGTACAAGATGATGGGCGTCTATGCCAAGAAGGCCCGCGGCCAGCTGAGCCGGTTCGTCATTCAGCACCGCCTGACTGAACCGGAGCAGCTGAAGGCGTTCGATGTGGATGGTTACCGCTTCAATGAAGAGCTGACCTCGGGCAACAAATGGGTGTTTACCCGCAAGCAATAGCTCACCTGAGGTGAGTCCTCACTCACCTTATTCCGTCGCGATTTTCACGCCACAATCTATCTTTTCCTCTGACAGGGTCACCAACAGTGAGCCCTGGAGAGGGGGATATGATGAACTGGAAGAAGAGAGCATCTTTGCTGACTGCCGGCCTGGTTCAAGTATCACTTTTGCATAGCGATGGCGGGATTCCCTGTGGCCGTAATGTCGCGGATCGAGCCCTTGCTGCAATAGGCGAAGACCAACGGTGTCGGTGAGGATCGGCCTGATCAGTGATGTGCATTCTGCGCCTGGTCCGGTGGCAGAGGCACTGGCTATCTTCGCGCAGGAGGGGGTCAGTCATATCCTCTGTGGTGGAGATATCGCTGGTTACGGTGAGGCGCTGGATGAAACGGTGGACCTGCTTCGGCAGGCTGGGTGTCGAGGGGTGCTGGGCAATCACGACCAGTGGTGTCTTGAGCAGGAGACTGGGCTGGTGGCAGGGACGCGTGACTACCTCCGCTCGTTGCCGCTGGCTCGAAGCTGGTTGCTGGAGGGGAAGTTCGGCTATCTGGTCCATGCCAGTCCGCCGATTGCCACCATGGGCGGGATCCGGTTGCTGGATATGGACGGCAGGCTGATGCCGGAGCAGGTGTCACTGTGGACGGACCGTCTGGCCCCTTTCGCCTTCGACGTCCTGCTGGTGGGGCATACCCACCAGATCTATGCCGAACAGCTCGGCGATACCCTGGTCATCAATCCCGGTAGCACCCTGTTTAATCACAGTTGCGCGGTGCTAACCCTGCCTGAAGGCGTGCTGCAGTGGTTTGGACTGAGCGGATGTGAGCCGGTGTCTACCTGGAACTGGGGAGCCAGTCCGTTGTTTGCCATGTCCTGAAGTCGCTGAGTCCCGAGCCAGGAAAGGGAGAATGCGATTTGGCCTATCGCTTTCGGCGCGCCGCGTAGAGCGAGCCTGAGTTAACGCCGGTGCGGGCATTGAGATCATTGGCAACCTGCCGCGCATGCGCAGTGACCATTCTGAGGGAACCGGGTTTCTTGCCGGTCATTACCGAATTTCCCCGTTCGATGGTGTAGCTGTGCCAGTTGCCGCCTTCCATCCCCTCTGGGGGATCGGTCTTCTCTACGCTGACCACATGGTAATGGTCCTTGAGTGGGGTTGAAGCCATACTGTTTCACTCCTTGCGGTGGATGAGAAACAGGCGTTGCCGGTGGTGGTGCCCCAGCGATGGATGTCGCCTGCTGTTCTTGCAAAAATCGGGCAAGGGATTAGAAGTATAGACAAAAAATCGGGATTCTGCCGAAACGGTCCGATTTTTCGTGAATTCGCAGTAATTGTCAGGAAAAAATCAGAAGTAGCCCATTTCTTGTGCGATGGAGGAGAGTAGGGCACGCCCCCCGTCGAGATTATTCATGATGCCGTGGCGATGATCGATCCACCATTTGGCCTCTACCTGATTCTCCAGGAAGTCGATGGCCTTGGCGATCCCCTGCCGCACGCTGTGCCAGTGATCCGGGTCTTCCCGTTCGGCTTCCTCGTTTACCTGATCGAGCCACTTGAGCACCTTGTCGATGGCGCCGAAGGCGTTGAGGCGCACGGTCTCGGCCCAGGCCACCTGACGGTCTGACCCCTCCAGCGGCGGCAGGCCGCGTTCCTGGGCGTGGAAACGGGCCTGCACCGCCTTCTTGCGTCGCTCCTCGTCACGCTCGGTGGCGGCGCAAAGGCGGCAGGGTCCCTGGGCGAGCTGGTGGGCGCGTTCGGCCCAGGTGAACTCGTCATCACCGTAGAAGGGGAAGAGCATGGTGTGGCCGCAGCTGTGGTTGACCACCTTGAGGTCGAGCTGCTCACGACTCTCACCGTTACCCTGATTGTGGCCGACCAGGGTGCAGGGGATGTTGCGCTCGGCAGAGATGCGCGCGACGTCGAGATGGGTCTCCGACTCGTATATGCGCCGGATCGTGGCGTTGACATAGTGCTGATCGAGGATCGCTGCCTTGAACTCACCAGCACGGGAGTAATCGCGCACCGGGCGCATCCACAGGGTGTCGTAGCCAATTTGCCAGCGCTGAAGCCACTGCTCGGTTTTGTCCCGCACGGCGGCGCTGCGCCCGGTGAGGATCGCCACCGGGATACCGGCATCCCGAGCCTGGTTGAGGCGGTCGATGAGCGGCAGGTTGGGCATGTCCTCACTGCAGGCTTCGAGGAAACGGTCCCAGTGCTTGACCCCCTCCTCGTTATAGAGGTGGTGGAGTCGATGCTCGAGCAGGGCCAGCACCCCATCGAGTCCGCAGATGACAATTTCTTCGCTCATGGCGCTATTGTGCAACAGATCGCCGCAGATGTGCGGGGATTGAGTGTGGCACAATTTTAATCGATTTCGCAGGCAATGCATTGTCGCCGGCAGCGCTTCTGACTACAGTAGCGCCAACGAAACAGGGCGACACTCGGTGCGCCCCGCAATCGGTGGAGTGATGATGAAAAACAATCTTGTGGCCAGTGTGGAGTTCTATTTCAAGGGGGAGCGCTACACCCCTTCTGTGCGGCTAGATCTTGACCAGCTGCTGGAGAAGACCGGCGGCCTGCCCTCGCTCTATTCCCTTATTGCACGCGAGAACGGGATCGACCTCTATTCCTACCAATACGAGGTGATGGAAACGGAGGAGATTCGCTTCAGTGAGGTGGAGGGGTTTGTCAGCGAGTTTATCCACAATGGCCAGCTGGATGTGCAGGGTTTTGTGGATAAGTGGCACGAGTGCAGGCTGCAGGAAGCGTTGTCAGCAATCGCCCAGCGTTGCATGGGGGTTGAGGATCTGGCGCAGCAACCGCAGCTCCAGTGTGCACTGCAGGAGGCGTACGAACTCGGCCAGGAAAAACAGGCATAGCATGAAAACCAACACCCGCATCGATGCCATGGTGCCATGGTCGCCAGATTTTTATGCAAAATCGCCGCTGTTCGACCCAATTCGCCCCTTGGCAGCGAAATTTTGCGGTTATTCCGATTGGCCCGGGCTGGAGGATTATCAGGCACTGCTGGATGCGCATCCGCCGATCTGCACCCGTCATGGCGCGGCGCTGCGGATCGTGCCGCAGGAGGGTAAACCGGGTCATTTCGAGCAGCATTATGCGCCGCGCATCTATCTCAGCGGCGAGATCCAGACCCGCACCCGCAACTGGCACGACTTCTTCCAGTTACTCACCTGGTTTGTCTTTCCCCATACCAAGGCGGTGATTAACGCCATCCATATCCCCAGTGCGCAGGAAAGGCTGGCTTCGGGGGCTGCGCCGGGGCGGCGTACGCCGATAGAGAATACCCTGTCGTTGTTCGACGAGGGAGGGGCGGTGATCGTGGCCAGCGATCCCTCCTTGCTCGATTCGATCCGTGAATTCCGCTGGAAGACCTTGTTCTGGGAGCGTCGCGCCGAGCTTGCGCAGAAGTTCGACTGTGTCACCTTTGGCCACGCCATGTATGAGAAGGCGTTGGCTCCCTATCTCGGAATGACGGCCAATAGTATCCTGATCGAGGCAAATGAAGGCTATTTTTCGCTTGATCGAGCAGGACGCCTGGCCTGGATCGATGAACATTTGGCACAAATCCTGGAGCGGGGCGAGTCCTATCGCCAGCCGAAGGATCTGCAGCCCTTCCCAATCCTCGGTATGCCCGGTTGGGACGCCGCCAATGAAGCGGAGGCCTACTACGACAATACCAATTACTTTCGCCCTGGGCGCCGGCAGGCACGCAAAACTGGGGCTTGACGGCAAGATGACAAGGGATTGTCTATGCTAATGAATCTCATTGGCAGATAAAGGAAGAAGGAGGCGGAGATGAACAGGTTTTTGGTGATGGCGGCGGCGCTTGCATTAGTGCTTGGTGGTTGCGGCAAGGAAGAGGAGCCGCCGAAGATGGAGCAGGCTGAAGCCCCTGCGATGGAGGCACCGAGTGCGGAGGCCACAGCCGAGGGCATGGCAGAGCAGGCCGGAACAATGGTGGACGAGGCTGCAATGGCTGCAGCGGGTGTGGCCGAAGAGGCTGCGGCTGTGGCAGAGGAAGCGGCAGCTGCTGCTGAACAGGCTGCGGATGAGACGATGGCAGCTGCCGAACAGGCTACCGAGGCAGCGCCAGCAGCACCGCCAGCGGATCCGGGCAAGCAGGTTTATGACATGGTCTGTTTTGCCTGCCATGCCCAAGGCATTGCCGGTGCGCCCAAGCTGGGTGACAAAGCGCTGTGGGAGCCCCGCATCGCGAAAGGGATGGATACCCTCGTAAACAATGCCATTAACGGCTTTCAGGGTAGCGCCGGTGTGATGCCTCCCAAGGGTGGCCGCATGGACTTGAGCGATGACGATGTCAAAGCAGCGGTGCAATATATGGTCGATCAGGTGAAATAGCACCTGATCACCGTTATCTGCTGACAGTGCCCGCTCCGCACGGCCCAGCCGCTTGCGGGGTGGGTTCTTGTGCGGTCAAAGCTCCAATGGCTTGATCGGTGCCTCCAGCCAGTCGTTTCGTTCTTTCCAGTGATATGCCGGAATATCGACGTAGAGCTCGATTTCATTGCCGTCCGGGTCGCGAACATACAGGCTCTGGCTGACGGTATGGTCGGCCAGACCGTCGATCTCTGCGCCGAAAACCTCAACCCGTTGCTTTGCCTGTCGCAGCGCTTCAAGATTTTCCCCGACTTTCCAGCCGATGTGATAGAGACCGAGGCGCTTTCCCTGTAACGGTCCCGGCGCCTCGCCCACCTGGAGCAGCAATAAC
>JBFEWO010000151.1:0-6539 GCA_041546305.1 Thiohalomonadaceae bacterium
AGACCGGCGCATTACTCCAATATGTAGGCAAAGCCTGAGAAAGCCCGTTCTGGGAGGGTAGTGCATTCAACTTCTTTCCACTTAACTCTCTGCGTTCTCGGTGCTTTCCTCCATGCATCATTTATCTAATGTGACAAAAAATGGGCGGCCAGTTGGCCGCCCTTTCTCTTTGGCATGAAATGCCGGTTTTAGGCCTGAGCTTTGCGCTCGAACCACTTCTTTGCTTCCTCGTCCCAGCCGTCCATGCGGACATAGGAGTTGGAGCGCGGGCTGGCGATCATGTTCGGGTCGACATCGAGGCCGAGACCTTCGAGGAAGTTGTTGAGGCCGATACGTTCGATCATTTCACCTGTACGCTCGTGCTCGAGGGCGTTCTCTGCGAAGAAATCGATCATGTTGCCGGCCAGCTCTTCAATGGCTTCGAAGTCCTCGTCGCTTTCCAGCTTCATAAACGGCACCACCACGGTGCCCATCAGGTCACCGATCTTCAGGGTGCGCTTACCGCCCACCAGGATACTGGCACCACGGTCATCCCCGGGACTCAGGGCCTTGTTCATGACGTTGAGACAGTGCATGCAGCGGACGCAACCTTTGTTGTCGACGTCGAGGGTATCGTCGTCGTTCAGGCTCAGGGCGTTGGTCGGGCAGCGGCTGATGACATTGTCGATCACATACTTGCGACCCTTGGCCTCAATAAAGGCCTTCACCTCGTCCTGATCGACCTTCATGTTGTCACGCCAAGTACCGATGACGGAGAAGTCGGCGCGGTGGATGGAGTTCATGCAGTCGTTGGCACAGCCGGAAACCTTGAACTTGAACTTGTACGGTAGGGCGGGACGGTGCATGTCATCAAGAAAGGCGTTTACCAGGGTGCGGTGGGTCTTCTGCTCATCGATACAGGATTGTTCGCAGCGAGCGGCTCCGACACAGGACATGCCGGTACGGACAGCGGGACCGGCGCCGCCAAGGTCAAAGCCCATCTCGTTCAGCGCATCGAACGCGGGCTGGACGTTTTCAGTGGTGCAGCCCTGGAACATGATGTCACCGGACTGGCCGTGGAAGGCGATGAGGCCGGAACCGTACTTTTCCCAGATGTCGCAGAATTTACGCAGGGTCGCGGTATCGTAGTGCATACCGGCCGGGGGTTGGATACGCAGGGTGTGGAACTCGGCTGCGGCCGGGAACATCGGCTTTTTGTTCTCGTCCATTAGCTCGGTGAAGCGGGGGATAACGCCGCCTCCGTAACCGACAACACCCACGGTGCCGCCTTTCCAGTAACCCTTGCGGGTTTCATAGGAGGTCTCAAGTTGACCCAGCAGGTCAACCATCATGTCATTGTCTTTTGCCAGACGCTTGAGACCGGTGACGAAGCTTGGCCATACGCCGCTTTCCAGTTGGTCAAGCATAGGCGTGTCGTGCATTTTTTTAGCCATTTCAACTTACTCCTTGGAGTTCAAAAAGTTTGACACATTCCCGGCTTGCACATCCAACTGCTACTACTTTCGCCGGATTTCCGACGCACAGATGATGTTGCTTCCGAAATGCAGCAAGAGTGCTGCTCGTAGAAACATAGTGATTTGCTATGGTAATGTCAAGGTGTTGATTTAAAAGAGGATAGCATACATGTTATAGGGTTTTAGGAAAGGAAGGTTTTTGTGACCACTGCCACAAGAGAGATGGGTCTGTTAAGGTCAGGAAGAGAAGCATGGCCATTGCGAAGACTCGCGTCGAAAGAAAAGTGTGGACCGTTTCGAATCTTGCCATATAGAGGGAAAGTTATAGTAGTGCTTTCTTGAAAGGACTAGGTTGATGAAGAAAGGCTATCGAAAGCTCAGTCTGACGGTGATTTTTCTTGTTCTGGCCTTGCTTGCTGGCTTGGGCATTATTGATGATGTTGGGCGGGAGTATACCGATAGGGGTTTCAAGCGAGCCCTGGTGACCTTCGCTGTGGCAAGAAGCCTCAACGGTGTCATCTCTGTCGCTCAGGGTACAGAGGTAGCGATTCAGCCGGCAGGGATCGGTATCAACTTTACTCCAGGACAGATTCTTGATCCGATCAACGACCTCATCGAGCGCTTCTCCTGGGTGATGTTGGCAAGCAGTACGTCCCTGGGAATACAGAAACTCATGATGGTGATCTTTATTTCGCCAGCATACACCCTTCTTCTTATCAGCGTATTATGTTTGCTGATAGTGATGCTCTGGACCCCGGGAAGGGCCGTTAGCTGGGGGACCTCTTTTGTGCTCAAACTGGCAGCATTTCTGTTCGTGCTGCGCTTTGCCGTTCCGGGAGTGGCATTCATCGGGGAAGGGGTGTTCAAGCTTTTTCTTGAGGAACAATATGTCGCTTCGACCGAACAGATCGAAAAGGCGGCGAAAGAAATCGGCATGATTAACCAAAGTGCAGAAGAATCCCTCCCTGGATTGCCAGATGAAACACTCATAGAAAAGGCAAAGCGGTTGTATGAAAACGCTACCACCAGGATGGATATGAGCGATTATATCGAGCGTTACAAGGCCGCAGCATCTGAAGCCAGTGAACATGCTGTCAATTTGATCGTGATTTTCGTTTTCCAAACCATGCTAATTCCATTGCTTTTTTTGTGGGTTATCGTGAATGGTTTTCGTCGCTTGATAAGCCAACAGTGGCTAGTAGAGGTAGGCAAATAAACCCTAAAGGGTGATGACTTTAAATCTGGCAAATTAATGCTACTATCTAATGATGTGCCTTCTCGCCTAAGACATGCTGGATGTAGGTTTCTTGGGAAATAAGGCATAAAAGTTGGGACAAAACTATAAAATGGGACGCGCTTGACAACAACAAAGAGGAGGTAGCTGTTGAGTGAACAACCGACTGTTTATCTGGTAGATGACGATACTATCGTACGCAAGGCCATTGCATTATCACTCAGTCAGGCCGGCCTGAGAGTAAAGGATTATGGTTCGGCCAAGAAGTTTCTCGAGGAATACAGAGAAAATGAGGCCGGATGCCTAGTTCTCGATTTGAGGATGCCGGACATGGATGGGGTAGCCCTCCAACAGATCCTAATCGAAAAGGAGTCCCCTATTCCCGTGATTTTTATCTCTGGAGATGGCGACATACCCACCTCTGTAAGGGTGATGAAAGGTGGTGCCGTCGACTTTCTGGAAAAACCCTTCACTCGTGAGGTCCTGTTGAGCCGGGTAACCGAAGCGCTGGAAGTCTATCGTGCTAGAAGTGAGATTGAGGCTGAGCGGGAGTCAAGATGCCATCAGCTGAACCAGCTGAGTGCACGTGAGCGCCAAACCTTTCGGCTAATCATGGAAGGGAAAACAAACAAGGAAATCGCACGCGATCTGGATATCAGTTTTCGGACGGTGGAAAAATACCGCGCCGCATTGATGAATAAGCTAGGCGTCCAACACATTGCCGGACTGGTAAGCCTGGGGCGTGAGTGTTTGTCCGAACTGCAAAACGAAATGGAATAACGGTAAGTCAGGGAACGAACCGCCAGCCTCCAGCCGTTGGCGATTTCCTTAGTGTGGTTCCTTGTTAGCGCTGCGTGTGGAAAAATTTTCAGCCCTTACCGCATGCAAAATTAATTTAACATTGTCTATAGCGAGAAGCACTTCTCGCATATCCATTCCTTCCTTTCTTTCCTTTTGTGGTCTGTATCTAGGCCCGTTTTCTTCGATGTTTTGCGCTATGGGTATTTCTACCTAGGTATTCGTGCGCGCTACCTCAAAGGCGGCTGTGCTGGTTTACTTAACTTCAAGGATGATGAATGAGGAAATGAGCTGTCAGGTGACAGCAACAACAATGACAGGAATCGTTGGTGAAAACAACAAGACAATTACTGTCGTTGCTTCCTCTGAATTCATCAGGTTCATAAACGCATGACTGAAATCACGGATGATGTGTTTCTTCAGGATGCGATTGTTGTTATGTCCTTAATAAATTGGAGGTGAAACCAGTGGCAAGTTCTAACGCATTAATAATTGACCATCATGACACATTCTCTCCGGAAGCCCGATTAGGGGGGATCTATCGTGATGCCAATAACCGTAGTTTTATAGTGTTGCGGGTGAGTCGTGATGGGATTTTTGTCGAGTATGCGGATGGTGCGACACGGACTATCAGCTCAACGGGGTGGCCCTTGCTAGTGGAAAGAGCCGCAGAGTGCTGAGGCTTGTTGAATAACGGGAACGTTACTGCAGTTGCTGAATTGATGGTGGAGGTTGTTTGTGAAAAGCGATAAAGATTTGATGCATGGTCACGAAGATGAAGTGGAACATGATTTGGATTGTGACGGTACTGATAATGACGACGAAGTCCTGAGCGGTAGCAGCAAGAAGGATAAGGAGCTCGATGTCGATCAACTCTATTTCCGTGAAATCGCCAAACACCCGCTTCTGAGTGCAGAGGACGAGCTACGCCTGGGTCGACTGGTCCAGAAGGGGGATGAGAGTGCAAGAAACAGAATGATTGAGGCGAATCTGCGGCTGGTGGTCAAGATCTGCATGCGTTATCTCAATAACGGTTTGCCGCTGATGGACTTGGTCGAAGAAGGTAATCTTGGACTGATTCGTGCAGTTGAAAAATTCGATCCCGAGCTTGGATTTAGGTTTTCGACTTACGCCACCTGGTGGATCCGCCAGTCCGTCGATAGAGCAATTATGAACCAGAATATGACAGTTCGTGTGCCTGTGCATGTCACCAAACGTATCAATCGCTATCGTCGGACCGAGCGCGAGCTGAGCCAATTTTATGAGGATGCGGTCGGGCCGGAGATGGTAGCCGAAGCACTCGGTGAGCCCGTTGGTCTAGTGAGAGAGTTGCTGTCATTGAACAAAAAAGCCGTTTCTATCGATGACGACACCAGTACGGAGGGAAAAGCACCACTCAATCTGATTTGTGACGAAAAAGACCAACCGGAGAATCAGTTGCTTAACGATGAAGAGGGCAGCCTGGTTAACGAACTCCTTGGCAGGCTGGAAGCTCGGGAACGTGAAGTGTTGGTGCGACGGTATGGAATGTACGGTTATGAAAGCTCTACCCTCGAAGAGGTAGGGGCATCGATTGGGGTCACTCGTGAGCGAGTACGCCAAATACAGAACAATGCCATTCAGCACCTTCAGGAGTTGATCCATGCTCAGACAAGCATGGGGGCGGTAAGCGGTTAACCAGGCATCAGGCTATGCAGGAAAAAGCCTGTGTGGCCAGGATGTTCAGAGGAATGTTTGGGGTCTCAGCCATGGGCAAGGCTGGTGCCCGCCAGAAGGAGTTCAGCATGTGTGAAGTTATCGATATCCGGGGACGGATACACGAGTCTAATGTGAAGCGGATTGCATTGAATGTACTGGATACCATCGGAGCGAATCCACATGACCAGGATATGGTCAAGGCGATCCACTATTCGACGGAGGAGTTGAATAACTGGTCTTTGATCCTCTTCATCATCAATCGTTGTTTTCCATCCCCCAGTCTTAATAAAGTATTGAATCCCTCAGTGATAGAGAACCTCGTAATAGAAGTACTGGTGCGTGAACACCTGAACAGGCGGTCGGATAGATGCCGAGTTTGTCCAAGCAGTCGCGTCGGGGGGTGACTCTGCGGCAATATTGGTAAGAGCAAGAGCAGGCTTGGGATGGCAGAGGTGGCTCGCGGTTTATTCTTCGAGTACCTGAATAACCTTTTCTCGCAAACACTGTCTCTGTTTCTCTTCCTGGAGAGGGCGATTATAACGGTCGGTAATGAAGAATATGTCCTCGACCCGTTCCCCGAAGGTAGCGATTTTGGCGTTCTGCATGCGTATATCGCAGGCGGCAAGGGCTCGGGCAATATGCGATAACAGTCCGGGTCTGTCAGAGGTAATGACTTCCATTACAGTGCGCGACTTTCGTGTGTCGTCGTGGAACATGACCTGGGTCTGAATGTTGAAGTGTTTGAGCTGGCGAGCCATCTGCCGCTGTACTTTCGCCGGGGGGGCTTCCGGATGGGAGATGAGGTACTGCAACATGTTGCGGATTTCATCGAGTCGGAACTGACCGCGGATCGGTTCTCCATCCTCCTCCAGTACCATGTAGGTATCCAGTGTATGGTTATCTCGTGAAGGTATGATGCGAGCATCTACGATATTCAGCCCCATCTGATCCAGTGCTGTGGTTGTCGCGGTGAACTGATACTCACGAATCGGGGTATAGAGGAAGATTTCGGTGCCGCCACGTTCCGTCTGCTGGCGAATCAGGACCAGTGGTTCTTTTCCACTGCCATGCTCGATAACCCCTTTGGTGTGCCAGGCAATCTCGCTGCCGGAGTAGCGGAGGAAGTACTCATCGTCCAGATTCCCCCAGAATTGTAAAATTCTCTCCGGAGTGACTCGCTGGAGTTGCAGCAACTTGCGTGCATCTGCCTGGTGTTCGGCGATGATCTCGCTCTCGGCGACCGGATTCGAAAGGCCTCGGCGCAATGCCTTGTGTGTGCTGTGATAGAGCTCGGCGAGCAAGGCGTCCTTCCAGGAGTTCCACACCGTCGGGCTGGTGGCACGAATATCCGCCAC
>JBFEWO010000009.1:0-34521 GCA_041546305.1 Thiohalomonadaceae bacterium
CTTGGGTTTGCGGCAGCTGCAGTTGTCATTCGGGCCATGAGGGCAGAAGGCAATCATGTCGATACCAGCACCGAGGTTGCTGAGTAAGCGACGCAATTTGTCATGCATCGCATTGAGGGTAGCGATGTCGTAGAGGCCACGAGCGATACCTGATTGGTTAGTGGCGATGGCAACGCGGTACCCGGATTGGTTAAGCCGGGCAATTGCTTCAAGGCTTCCTGGCAGTGGAATGAATTCATCGACGGTTTTGATAAATTCATCGGAATCCTGGTTGATGACGCCGTCGCGGTCGAGAATGATCAGTTTCATTAAAATACTCAGGTAAATGCGGTGTATTTGTTCTTGAGGACAATTCTCGATTTAGTCCCTGAATTCAGAGACCCGGATTCGACCGTTAATCATTTTTGATTCGCGTTGCATAATTTTGTCCATCTTTTTCCAGAAGGCGGCATTGAGGTCAAAATTAGCAGAGATGGCCGTGCCGATAAGCAGAATGAATAAATCAGCAACTTCCTCGGCGAGTTGTTCCTTTGGTTTACCTTTAGTGATGGCGGAGCCGATTTCTCCCAATTCCTCCGCCATCAAGGCCATCCGATAGGTCAGTTCTTCTCCGCCCTGGTTTTTGAAGTCATGCTTATCGTGAAAGGCCTGCACCGCGTCGAGCATTGCCTGATACGAGTCGGTGTTGCGCTCATTCATAAATGACTCCATTGACGATCATGGGAGCTTGGTATGTCGACCCCTTCGATGAGCGTGCTTTATCCCTGTAGCTGTGACAAATCGGCGACTTCAAGGAAGAGATTACGAAGACGACTGAGTAAAGCAAGACGATTTGCACGGACCTTTGCATCATCCGCCATGACCATCACGGATTCGAAGAAGTTATCCACTACTTCACGCAGACCGGCAAGTTCCTTTAGAGCCGTTTCATAGTTGCGCTGCGCAAACAAGGGCGATACACGTACAGAGATGGCCTCAACCTGCTGATGCAGTGCCAGTTCTGCTGCTTCAAGAAGTAAGGTGGTATCAACAGTTGCAGGGATAGGTTCTTCGGTCTTTTTCAGAATATTGCTGATACGTTTGTTGGCGGTAGCGAGACTTTCTGCTTCGGCCATATCACGGAAGGCAGTGACTGCCTTGAGACGGGCATCGAAGTCGAGGGGATGTGTTGGGCGTTGTGCGAGGACTGCCTCGAAGGTGTCAGGTGCCACCCCAGCCTCATGATAGTAAGCCTTGAGACGTCCCATCATGAAGTCGAATACCTGGCTAGTGACTTCTTGATTATCAAGCAGACCGTGATGTGCCTCGGTAGCGTGGTTGAGCGTTTCATGAAGATCAAGATTGAGTTTTTGCTCGATGATGATCCGCAGGGCGCCCAGCGCGGCGCGCCGCAGTGCAAACGGGTCTTTGTCACCGCTTGGCACCTGGCCGATGCCGAAGATGCCGATGAGGGTATCGAGCTTGTCGGCAACGGCCAACGCCTGACCTGTTTTACTTGAGGGTAGCTGGTCACCGGCAAAGCGGGGCATATATTGCTCATCCAGTGCCAAGGCGACTTCCGATGGTTCCCCATCGTGCTGGGCATAGTAACGGCCCATAATGCCTTGCAGTTCGGGGAATTCGCCGACCATGGCTGTCATGAGATCGCATTTTCCGAGCTGTGCAGAGCGCTCAGCGTACTGCGGATTACCACCGATATCTGCGGCGATTTTGCCAGCTAATGTTACGATCCGCTGTGATTTATCAAAAACCGTACCGAGTTTTTGTTGGAAGAGAACGGTTTTTAGACTATCGATGCGATCTTCAAGACGCAGTTTGCGATCCTGGTTCCAGAAGAAATCCGCGTCGGTAAGGCGCGGGCGAATCACACGCTCATTCCCCTCGCGAACATAATCCGGGTGACGGCTTTCAATATTACTGACGGTGATGAAATTGGGCAGCAGTTTGCCGGCCTTGTCCACCATATGGAAATATTTCTGGTGGCCCTTCATCGCTGAGATCAGGCATTCGGGTGGCACCTCAAGGAAGCGCTCCTCAAAGCTACCCACCACTGCCAGTGGCCATTCGACGAGACCGGTAACCTCGTCAAGCAGGTCATCATCGATAATGGCCTTGCCGCCAGCTTCTTCGGCGGCCAGCATGACTTGGGCCCGAATCTCTTCACGGCGCTTGTCGAATTCGGCAATGACCCGACCGGTGGTTTCGAGCAAAGGGGCGTAGGCAGCCGGTTCACCGATGAAGATGGGTGCCGGATGATGGAAGCGGTGCCCATAGGTATCGCGACCACTTTTGACACTTAGAATTTCAGTATCAATTACATCGTCACCGAACAGCAGGACAACCCAGTGAACCGGGCGTACAAATTCGGTGTCCAGATCGCCCCACCGCATGCGCTTGGGGATAGGAAGTTTGTCGAGGGCCGTTTGCAGAATGCCGGGAACCAGTTCGTGGGTGGCCTGACCTTTTTGGGCAGAGCGGAAGACCAGCCAGGTGCCCTTCTCGGTTTGCAGTTTTTCCAGCTGTTCGACGGTGGTGCCGCAGGAGCGGGCAAAACCTTCGGTAGCCTTGGTCGGATTACCATCGTCATCAAAAGCGGCATTGAGCGCGGGTCCACGGCGCTCCACAGTTTTATCGGCCTGGGCGGCATCGAGTTGCTTGACGAGAACCGCAAGGCGGCGCGGAGCGGCAAAGGATTCAATGCCGGCGAAATCTAGCTCAGCTTTTTTCAGACCCTCGGCAATACCCGCCGTGAAGGCATTGGCCAGTTTCAGTAGTGCCTTGGGTGGGAGTTCTTCAGTACCGACTTCGATCAGGAGGTCGCGTATATCGCTCATGTTATTTGCCCTCCTCTTTCAACATGGGGAAACCGAGCGCTGCGCGGGCATCGTAATAGGCCTGCGCCACAGCACGGGCCAGGGCGCGTACGCGCAGGATGTAGCGCTGGCGTTCGGTAACGGAAATGGCATGGCGCGCGTCCAGCAGGTTGAAGGTATGCGATGCCTTGAGTACCTGTTCATAGGCTGGCAGCGGAAGACCGGCCTCGATCAGAGCATTGCTCTGTTTTTCACACTGGTCGAACAGGGAAAAATGGAAGTCCACATCGGCGTGCTCGAAGTTATAGGTGGATTGCTCCACCTCATTCTGGTGGTAGACATCCCCATAGGTGACTGGGCCATTGGGTCCATGGGTCCACACCAGGTCGAACACGCTTTCCACTCCCTGCAGGTACATGGCAATGCGCTCAAGACCATAGGTGATCTCACCGGTAACCGGCTTGCAATCCAGTCCACCGACTTGCTGGAAATAGGTGAATTGGGTCACTTCCATGCCGTTGAGCCATACCTCCCAGCCAAGCCCCCAGGCACCCAGGGTGGGGGATTCCCAGTTATCCTCGACAAAGCGGATATCGTGCTCCAGAGGATCGATTCCCAGCATTTTGAGCGACCCGAGGTAGAGCTCCTGGATATTGAGCGGCGAGGGTTTGATGATCACCTGGAACTGATAGTAATGCTGCAGGCGGTTGGGATTCTCGCCGTAGCGGCCGTCGGTGGGGCGGCGCGACGGTTGCACGTAGGCGGTAGCCCATGGTTCAGGACCAATAGCACGCAGGAAGGTGGCAGGATGGAAGGTGCCTGCTCCTACCTCCATATCCAGAGGTTGCAGGATGACACAGCCCTGCTCCGCCCAGTACTGTTGTAGCGCAAGAATGAGTCCCTGAAAGGTCGAGACGTCTGCCGGGTTCGTTCCGCTCAAGGTGATACCTTTATATATTGGGTTCCAAAGCCAGCCATTATAGCTTGCGTGTTATGGTGGATAACAGGGGGAGGATAGATGGGCGCCTATGTAATTCGTGTGAATCGGGACTTGTTGGGGTAATTAAGGTAAAATTCCCCCCTTTCTCACAGCAGTCCTTAGTAATCCATCCATGACGCAACAACGCAAGGCGGTCGCCCTTATCTCAGGCGGCCTCGACTCACTTCTCGCTGCCAAGGTAATGCTCGAACAGGGTATCCATGTCGAGGGGATCAACTTCTTCACCGGCTTCTGTGTGGAGGGGCACACCCACGCCATCCGCAAGAAGGACAAGACCAAGCCAAAGCGGAATAATGCTCTGTGGTCGGCGGAGCGGCTGGGGATCAAGTTGCACATCATCGATATCGTCGAAGAGTACAAGGATGTACTGCTTAACCCAAAGCACGGCTACGGCGCCAATATGAATCCCTGCCTGGATTGCAAGATCTTCATGGTGCACAAGGCGCTGGAGTGGGCAGAGAAGCACGGCTTCGACTTTATCATCACCGGCGAGGTGGTGGGCCAGCGCCCGATGTCGCAGCGCAAGGACACCATGCCGGTGGTGGCACGCGAGTCGGGGGCCGAAGATCGATTGCTGCGTCCGCTCTGCGCCAAGAACCTCCCCCCTACCCTGCCAGATCGCGAGGGGTGGGTGGACAGGGAGAAGCTCTACGACTTCTCCGGCCGTAACCGCAAACCGCAGATGGAATTGGCGAAAAAATTTGGTTTTGAAGATTATGCCTCCCCTGCGGGAGGCTGCTGCTTCCTGACCGATGAGGCCTACTCACGCAAGCTGATGGATTTATGGCAAGGGCGCGGTTCGCGTGAATACGAGATGGATGACATTATGTTGCTCAAGGTGGGGCGTCACATTCGGCCGGCACCCAATTTCAAGCTAATCGTCAGTCGGGAAGAGGGGGAGAACAACTTTCTTACCGGATACAAGAAGCAGTTCATCCATATGTTTACGACCTCACACCCGGGGCCAATGGTGCTGGTGGATGGGGATGTTACCGAGGCTGATCTGGAGTTGGCGGCGCGGATCACAGCTCGATACGGCAAAGGGCGTACGGCTGAAAAGGTTACCGTCGAGGTCCATTTCCCCGATGGTGATAGCCGAACCTTCGAGGTCACTCCCATGCCCCCGCATGAGGTGAAAGAGGAGTGGATGGTATGAGTCATTACGAATTAAATGCCCGCCGCCTGCTCTGTCCAATGCCGGTGATTCGTACTCAAAACAAGGTGGAAGAACTGGAGCCCGGCGATACGCTTGAGGTCCTGGCCACCGACCCGGGGGTGCTGAATGATATCCCTGCCTGGTGCCGTATCAATGGTCATAAGGTACTGGATAGCGGAGAGAGAGACGGTGAGGTTTATGTGTTGTTACAGGTCGGCGAGCCTAGTTAAACACCACGGTTTTCTCCATAGGGTATAAAAGCGTTTGATTGATTGCTGATTTAGCGTACGCTCTGGGTCTTCAGTAAGAAAACAATACATCTCGCATGGGCGGACACCACCACCACCATCACCATCATCACGAAACAGGGAACGGGGCAGACCAACGCTATCGGGAGATTCGCTGGGTCACCCTGGTTGGGTCGGCTATTGACCTGACGCTTGGCGTCCTCAAATTGGTGTTTGGGTTTATCGCCAATTCACAAGCCCTGATCGCAGACGGTATTCACTCTCTTTCTGATCTTGCCACCGATTTTATGGTGCTTTTCGCAGCCAAGCACGGCAGTCGTGATGCCGATGAATCCCACCCCTATGGCCACGGTCGTTTCGAGACATTGGCGACCGTCGCGTTGGGCATCGCTCTGGTCGTGGTGGCTGCGGGTATTGCCTGGGATGCAGTAGAACGATTATTTAATCCTGAAGCTCTGCTAGAGCCAGGGATATGGGCGTTAGTGGTGGCTCTCGTGTCGGTCTTCTCCAAGGAGTGGATTTACCACTACACCATGCATCTGGCAAAAAAGCTCAAATCGAACATGCTTAAAGCAAACGCCTGGCATAGTCGTACCGATGCAATATCCTCCATTGTGGTGGTGATCGGTGTTGCAGGAACGATGGCCGGACTGGAGTATCTTGATGCCGTGGCTGCTGTGGTGGTGGGTGTCATGGTGGCGAAGATTGGTTGGGATCTGGCCTGGCAAAGTTTACACGAGCTAGTCGACGCAGCCCTGGAGCCGGAGCGTGTGGAGAATATCCGGCGGGAGATCCTCAGCGTCGGAGGTGTTCGAGAGTTGCACATGCTGCGTACACGCATGATGGGTGGGGATGCTCTCGTGGATGTGCATGTCCTGGTCGATCCGAAAGTGAGTGTATCCGAGGGCCACTACATAGGAGAGAAGGTCCGCCAGCGTCTTCTCGATAAGGTGGATGAGGTCAGCGATGTCATGGTGCACGTTGATCCGGAAAACGATGAGAAGCAAAAACCGAGTCTCGGGCTCCCATCACGCAGCTGGATACGTAATCAATTGGAGCAGCGGTGGACCGACCTGCCTTTGACAAAAAAAATTGAGCGAATCTCCCTGCACTATCTCGACGGTAAGCTAGACATTGAGGTATGTTTGCCCGCTGCCGCAATACCCGTAACCGAGGCAGAGAAAGAACAGTTGCAGGCGCTCTATCGAAGTGCCGATGATATGGCGGAAATTCGGGAAATAGTGGTCTATTTTAGAAATGCACGATAGTAGTGCGTTAAGGTTTGTTTAGCACTGTTATGGTGCATTGCGGGCATCGCTTGCGCAGGATTATAAAAAAGGAAACCATATAATTCAAAGAATTATGTGTCTGGCATGTTTCATGCTTTAAAGAGTAATAGAAATTAAGTATGCCCCCAATAAGGGGTATTCCGGTTTGAACAATTCACTTTGGAGGCCACTGATGTCTGCAGAAAACGTAGCAAAACTTGTAAAGGATAGCGGTGCGAAGTGGGTCGACTTCCGCTTCACCGACACCCACGGTAAAGAGCAGCACGTTACTTACCCGTCCAGCTGCGTCAACGAAGACCTGTTCGTTGATGGCAAGATGTTCGACGGCTCATCCATCTCCGGCTGGAAGGGGATCAACGAGTCTGACATGATCATCCGTCCCGATGCCTCTACCGCCTATCTTGACCCCTTCGCCGACGAGGCGATGGTTGTCATGACCTGCGATATCGTCGAGCCTGCCACCATGGAAGGCTACGAGCGTGACCCCCGTTCCGTCGCCCGTCGCGCCGAGGAGTACCTGAAGTCCACCGGAATCGCCGACACTGCCCTGTTCGGTCCCGAGCCTGAATTCTTCATCTTCGACGACGTTCGTTGGGGCGCCGACATGAGCGGTTCCTTCGTCAAGATCGACTCCGAAGAGGCCGGCTGGAACTCTGAGAAGGTTTATGCCGATGGCAACATGGGTCACCGTCCCGGCGTCAAGGGTGGCTACTTCCCCGTTCCCCCGGTCGACTCCCTGCACGACATCCGTGCCGCCATGTGTATGGCGATGGAGGAGATTGGCCTTGAGATCGAGGTACACCACCACGAGGTGGCTACTGCCGGCCAGTGTGAAATCGGCGTTGGCGCCAACACCCTCACCAAGAAGGCAGACGAGGTGCAGAAGCTGAAGTACTGCGTGCACAACGTTGCCCACAGCTACGGCAAGACTGCAACCTTCATGCCCAAGCCGATGGTGGGTGACAACGGTTCCGGTATGCACGTCCACATGTCACTCTCCAAGGACGGCGTGAACCTGTTCTCCGGTAACGAGTACGGCGGCCTCTCCGAGATGGCCCTCTACTACATCGGCGGTGTGATCAAGCACGCCAAGGCCCTCAACGCCTTTACCAATCCTGCCACCAACAGCTACAAGCGTCTGGTCCCCGGCTTCGAGGCCCCGGTTATGCTGGCCTACTCCGCCCGTAACCGTTCCGCCTCTATTCGTATCCCCTATACCACCAACCCGAAGGCCCGTCGTATGGAGGTTCGCTTCCCTGACCCGACCGCCAACCCCTACCTGGCCTTCTCAGCGCTGATGATGGCCGGTCTGGACGGTATCATGAACAAGATCCACCCCGGTGAGGCGATGGACAAGGACCTGTACGACTTGCCGCCTGAGGAGGAGAAGAAGATCCCGACCGTGTGCCACGCCCTGGATCAGGCCCTGGCTGAGCTGGATAAAGACCGCGCCTTCCTTACCGCCGGTGGCGTCTTCACCGACGACATGATCGATGCCTACATTGCCCTGAAGATGGCCGATGTAACCCGCATCCGCATGACCACGCACCCGGTCGAGTTCGACATGTACTACAGCTGCTAAGTTACGCGTATGCTGAATAAAAACGCCCCCATCCGGGGGCGTTTTTGTTTATACCTGTATTGCGATGCACGGAACGCCGAATTACTCTTTGGCAATGAGAGAATTATTACTGGCGGGATGGTTGTTAACTGTACCACTGTATGCTGCAGAGACGGGATACCGTATCGTGCACCCGGATGGCACGGTCGAGTACTCAGATCAGCCTGCGCAAAAGGCTGAAGAGATCCCGTTACAGGAGATAAGTACCTATCCAGGGGGTGGTACCCCTTCTAGTGTGATCTCGCAAAGCGCCGGCAAAAAAAACAATGCAACTAGAGACAGTGAAGACTATACCCTCTTCACAATCGCCTCTCCTCAGAATAATCAGACCCTTTGGTTTGATGAACAGGGCATGACAGTCGCTATACATATAGGGCCTAAGCTCGTTGAGGGAGATATGTTGGCGGTGTATATCGATGGCAAGCTGGTTGCCACCGGCGTGGCTACTACCTATCAGATTAAGGACATCTTTCGCGGCACCCATGCCCTTACCGCTTCAATCCTCGACAGCCAGGGTGTTGTCCTCAGGCAGGCCGGACCAGTTGTCTTTCATATGCGGCAGCATTCCAGACTTTATCCCCAGGATCAGCAAAATTAAGTAGAATTGCACTATAATGGTGCATATTATTCCTTGTACCTTTTTGGTGCGCGAACCTTCCCCCCTTGATCACTTATGTATTGCTGGTTTTCTTGTCAAATCAGCAAGTTAATAGAATCAAACAAATTTATAAGACTTGGTGTATATCTTGCTAGAGAGTATGTATGGAGACCTTGAATTGCCGTCAGAATGCATTGAATAAACATGTCATTGAGAACCTCCACACAGCTGTCCTGTTGCTGGATAGTGACTTGCGCGTGGAGTTCATGAACCCTGCAGCAGAAATGTTGTTTGCAGTGAGTGCATCGCGTTTTATCGGTCATTCGGCTCAGGAGGTGTTAATTGACCGGGAATTGAGCATGGCGTTGCAGCAGGTCTTGCAGAGCGGAACACCGATAACCGAAAGGGAGCTGGTACTAAATCTCGGTTACCGTCCAAAAGCAACAGTTGATTTGACCGCCATCCCGTTAAGTGACAGTGAGGGGAAAGAGGCCCTGCTGGTAGAGATGAAGCAGGTCGACCGTCAGTTGCGAATTACACGCGAAGAGGGACTACTAGCACAAAGCCATGCGACTCGGGCTCTGGTGCGTGGATTAGCACACGAAATCAAGAATCCACTTGGGGGCTTGCGTGGAGCTGCACAACTATTAGAGCGTGAGCTCAACAATGAGGAACTGAAGGAATACACGCATATCATCATCAGTGAGGCAGACCGTTTGCAGGAGTTGATGAACCGGATGCTGGGGCCGAACACCCTACCGCGGAAACGGTTGTTGAATATCCATGAAGTAGTAGAACGGGTACGCCAGGTAGTGGCGGCGGAACTGGATGAGGCGGTAACGATCACGCGGGATTACGATCCGAGTATTCCTGAACTCTACGCAGATGCGGATCAGCTTATTCAGGCGATCATGAATCTGGTTCGAAACGCCGCACAAGCAGTGAGTGACCATGGGGAAATTATTCTGCGGACGCGTACCCTGCGTCGATACACTATAGGTCACACCCTTCACAAGCTCGTTGCCCGAATCGATGTCATCGACAATGGTCCAGGGATCGCACCGGAAATGCGTGAGAGCCTGTTTCTTCCGATGGTCACCGGCAGGGCGGACGGTACCGGACTTGGCCTGCCTATCGCACAGTCATTGATCAATCAGAATGATGGTTTGATTGAATGGGAAAGTCGTCCCGGTCACACCGTTTTTACCGTTTTGCTACCGATTGAGAATCAGCGTCAATCGCACCAGGGATAACCGCAATGACCAAAAGCAGTAAAATTTGGATAATTGATGATGACCGCTCTATTCGTTGGGTGCTTGAGAAAGCACTCAAGCATGATGGTATGGTGGTACAGAGTTATGAGACGGCGGACAAGGCGCTCAAGCAGTTGGAAAGAGAAGAGCCCGATGTACTGATTACAGATATCCGCATGCCAGGAATGAGTGGCCTGGAGCTGCTGGACCGGATCAACGAACAACGTCCGGAATTGCCTGTGATTATCATGACGGCACATTCCGATTTGGATAGTGCCGTCTCGGCCTACCAGGGAGGAGCATTTGAATATCTGCCCAAGCCTTTCGATGTCGATGAAGCGGTCGAACTGGTGCGGCGTGCCCTCTCTCACCGGGAAGAGCAGCACCGCACTGACGTGGAGGAAAGTCGCCGGCAGAACATGGAGATCATCGGCGAAGCGCCCTCGATGCAGGAAGTATTTCGTGCTATCGGACGACTCTCCTCCTCAAATATCACAGTCTTAATCAATGGTGAGTCGGGCACTGGTAAGGAACTGGTTGCCCACGCCCTGCATCGCCACAGTCCGCGCAAGGAAAAGCCGTTTATCGCTTTGAATACCGCTGCTATCCCGCGTGACCTGCTCGAGTCCGAACTGTTTGGGCACGAGCGTGGAGCGTTCACAGGAGCACAGGCAGCTCGCGAGGGACGTTTTGAGCAGGCGAACGGGGGTACGCTTTTCCTGGATGAAATCGGTGATATGCCGGCGGAACTACAGACACGGTTACTGCGTGTGCTGGCGGACGGCGAATTCTACCGGGTTGGTGGTCGAGCACCGATCAAGGTGGATGTACGGGTAATTGCCGCGACGCACCAGAATCTGGAACAGCGGGTCAAGGAGGGCAAGTTCCGGGAAGACCTGTTCCACCGCCTCAATGTGATCCGTATTCATATCCCTTCCTTACGAGAACGCAGAGAGGATATTCCGTTGCTGATCCGGCATTTCCTGAAAAAAGCTGGAGAGGAGATAGGTGTGGAAGCCAAATGGCTGGACAAGGCAACGGAGAACTACCTCCCCAGCTTGGACTGGCCGGGGAATGTGCGACAGCTGGAAAATACCTGCCGTTGGTTGACGGTGATGTCGCCAGGACAGGAGATCCACATGGAGGATTTGCCGCCCGAACTCAAGACGGTGAGCGAGCAGCAAGGCGATGACCGTGACTGGCTGACGCCGTTGCGTCGCTGGGCCGAGCAGCGCATAAACATGGGAGCGAATTCTGTTCTAGATGAGGCCGTGCCGCAATTTGAGCGCCTGATGATCGAAGTTGCATTGAAAAAAACTCGTGGTCACCGCCAGGAAGCAGCACAACTGCTTGGCTGGGGGCGAAATACTATCACTCGAAAGATAAAAGAGTTGGGGATGGTAGAGGGCGGAGACGAGGCCTATTGAGTAGACTGCACGACGCCCTCGAGGGACGGAGATGAAAAAGGCCTGATTGCACAATAACATCCGGTTTTTTGGCCGGTGTCCAGCACGAGAATACGACCAATAGCGCCATCGCCCGACAAATCCTAGAAGTTCCTCTTTAAAGCATGGAGTTTGCGTGGTGTGCCTGATATCAGAGGAGTCGATTGTTATCTGATTTCGGCTGAGGAGCCCGGGTAAAAGCTTTTGAAGGTGCTGCTTCGTGGTTCAGTACCAGCACCTGGATTATTTGCACTCACAGGCAGGTTTGCTCTGATTGAGTGCCAGTGTGCCCACCAACTGGGAAACCTCGGTCAGTTCATGGCGTTTGAGATACTCGAGGATACCGTCATTGATGCTTTTGCAGATCAGCGGATCGTAGAACAGCGCCGTGCCGACGCCGACAGCGCTCGCGCCGGCGATGATGAACTCTAAGGCATCCTCAGCGCTGGCGACACCGCCCTGGCCGATGATCGGGATGGCGTGATTGCGGCAGACCTGGTAGACCTGGTGGGTCTTGAGTAGTGCTACCGGCTTAATGGCCGGCCCCGAGAGACCGCCCTGATTGTTACCGAGAACGGGGCTGCGGCTTTCGATATCGATGGCCATTCCCATCAGGGTGTTGATCACCGCAAAGGCATCGGTACCTGCCTCGATGCAGCGACGGGCATTCGCCGCGATGTCGGTCTGGTTGGGAGAGAGTTTGGTAATTAACGGTTTGCTGGTGACCGCACGTACCGCCTCTACCACACGGGCAGACATCTCTGGGTCATTACCGAAGGCCACGCCCCCCGCTTTGACGTTAGGACAGGAGATGTTGATCTCGATACCATCGACTGGAGAATCATCGAAAAGCCGCGCCACCTCGGCATACTCTTCCACGGTGGAGCCGGAGATATTGGCGATAAAGCGCGTTTCATCGAAATCAAGCTGTGGCAGGATTTTCTCGATAACGTAGTTGGCGCCGGGATTTTGCAGGCCAATGGCATTGAGCATGCCCATCGGGGTTTCATAGACACGGTGCGGCTGATTGCCAAGGCGGGGTTCCAGGGTGGTGCCCTTGAGGCAGACCGCGCCGACGTCACGATTGGAAAAGCCCTTGACCCGGGTATACTCTTCGCCAAACCCAACACAACCGGAAAGCAATACCAGCGGCGTTTCGAAGTTAATGCCACAGAAATCGACGGCCAGCATGGCCTGGTCAGCCTTGTTCATTGTCTCACCCAGCGAAAGAAGAAGGATGCGTGAATTCTACATGAATCCCTGCTGCGGTACCTCCGCTAAGAATAAAGGACAATGAAGTCGATGTTGCAAATCGTCCTCTACCAGCCTGAGATTCCGCCGAACACCGGAAACATCATCCGCCTCTGCGCCAATACCGGCTTTGCTTTGCATCTGATCCGGCCGTTAGGCTTTGAGCTGGACGATAAGCGCCTGCGTCGTGCCGGCCTGGATTATCATGAATTTGCCGCGGTTCAGGTGCACGACAGTTTGGAGGATTACCTGGCCGAAGCATCACCAAAGCGCCTCTATGCCTGCACCACACGTGGAAAACGCTACTACAACGTGGTGGCGTACCAGGAGGGAGATGCGTTGCTGTTCGGACCGGAGACACGGGGGCTGCCGGCAGAGTTGTTAGAGAACTTGCCGGTGGAACAGTGGCTGCGTTTGCCCATGCTGGCGCAAAGTCGCAGCCTCAATCTCTCAAATGCCGTTGCCGTCTTTGTTTATGAGGCGTGGCGCCAGTTGGATTTCGCAGGATCGGTGTAGCGAAATTCAGGCAATTTCGGGCTTTTGTTCCCTGTTAAGCAGTGCTTCGACAGCCTGCTGGGCATGTACCCCTTGATACAGCACGCGATAGACCTGTTCCGTAATAGGCATTTCTACCCCTAGCTCTTGGGCAAGCTGGTAGACTTCCGGTGCACTCTTGACGCCTTCCACGGCCTGACCAATAGATGCAACTGCCTCCTCAAGCGATTTTCCCTGGCCCAGCGCGAGTCCAACGCGGCGGTTACGCGACTGATTATCGGTGCATGTCAGGACGAGATCACCAAGACCTGCTAGTCCCATAAAGGTTTCGGCTTGACCGCCCAAATGGACCCCGAGTCGCATGAGTTCAGCCAAACCGCGGGTGATAAGTGCGGCTCGGGTATTCGCACCAAAGCCAAGTCCGTCAGCGATGCCGGCTGCGATGGCGAGAACATTTTTACATGCCCCCCCGAGTTCGACGCCGACCACATCGCGAGCGGTATAAGCTCGGAAGCTCTCGCCATGCAGACAATCGGCAAAAAAAGAGGCCACATTATCACTGGTGGAAGCAATGGTTACTGCCGTGGGTAAGCCCCTGGCGACCTCCTGTGCGAAAGTCGGTCCCGATATCACAGCGCACTCCTGTTGCGGCCCCAACTCTTCGGCAATGATCTGGTGCAGCAAACGCCGGCTACCTGGCTCCAAGCCCTTGGACGCCCAGGCAACACGGCTCTGAGGTTTGATGAGTGGAGCAATCTGCCTGAGTGTGTCGCGAAAAGCGGTACTGGGCACCGCAAGCAGCAAATGATCGCTGTTGGTTACTGCCTGGTTCAGGCTTTCGGTCAGTTCAAGACCTTCAGGGAAGGGGGAGTCAGGCAGATAGCGAACATTACACCGCTTGGCCGCCATCTCCGCCATTTGCTGAGGATCCCTGCCCCACAAAATGGTCGCAACGCCGTTGCGCGCCAACTGCATTGCCAGGGCCGTGCCCCAAGAGCCGGCGCCGATAACAGCAATACTGGCGTCGCACATGCCATCCATAGGTCTCACTCCGATTCAGTGCAGAGGGTTTTCCTTGCCTTCACCCTTTTCCTGCGCCTTTTGTTGTTGCTGTAGGTGTTGGGCGTAGAGGGCATCGAAATTGATGGGAGCGAGCAGTAGCTGGGGAAAACTTCCCTTTGAGACCAGATCAGAGATGACCTCACGTGCATAGGGAAAGAGGATGTTGGGACAGAAGCTATGCAGCATACCACCCAGATCTTGCTCGCTGAATCCTTCCAGGGTGAAGACCCCGGATTGTTGAACCTCGGCCAGGTAAGCGGTTTTTTCACCCAGTTTTGCTGTAACAGTGAGTGCCAGGGTAACCTCGAACACATTTTCACCGATATGGCTACCGGTGGTGTTGAGATCCACATTCACTTGCGGTTCCCATTTTTCGGTGAAAATCGCCGGCGAGTTGGGTGTCTCGAAAGAAATGTCCTTGGTGTAGATACGTTGAATGGCAAATTGTGGACCATTGGCGGATGCCGGTTTGTTGTCGCTCATGCAATTTCCTTGAAAAGATAATCAGGACTTCGGGCTCGGTTACTGGAGGTGCTGTCGAACCCAGGAAATGAGGTTTGTGAGGTCCATGGCGCCGGCAACACGCGCTATTTCCCTTCCGCCTCGGAACAGGGCAAGAGTGGGAATGCTCCGAATGCCATGTTGCGCTGCCAGGGCCTGTTCCTGCTCGGTGTTGACCTTGGCAAGTCTGACCTGTGGTTGTAGCTTGGCAGCTGCCTCAGTAAAAACAGGAGCCATCATTTTGCAGGGGCCGCACCAGGGCGCCCAGAAATCGACCAGGACAGGAAGGTCGCTCCGGCCGATGTGTTGGCCGAAGGTAGACGTGGTCAGTTCGATCGGATGTCCATCAAAAAGTGTCTGCTTGCAGCGGCCACACTTCCCCCCGGCGGCCAGTTTGTCCTGTGGCACCCGGTTGACGCTGTGGCAGTGGGGACAGACGACGTGCAGCGATTCGGGCATTGGCGTTTCAGTTCAGGCCAAGTCGCTGATCCAGCTCACCGTCCATGTCGAGTTCGGCCATATCGTCAAAACCGCCGACGTGAAAGTCGTCAATGAAGATCTGGGGCACGGAGGTGCGACCATTGGCCCGACTCTCCATCTCATTACGCAGTTCTGGCTGCTCGTCGATACGGATGTCGTTATATTCGACCCCTTTCTTGTCGAGCAAGTTGCGTGCACGAACACAATAAGGACAGTGTGCAGTGGTATAGAGGGTGACTGTTGGCATGGTGTTGGCACCTATTTTCGTTTTTTTCCTTTGGACGGCTTTTGCAGAGGGAGGCCGGCACTCTGCCAGGCCATGATACCGCCTTTGAGATTGTATACCGTATTGAAGCCGTTTTGGCGTAATTTTGCGCAGGCGCTGGCAGAGCGGTGACCGCTTCGGCAGTTTACTACAATCGGTTGCTCACGAAACGGTTCCAGCTCACTAAGGCGATCACTCAACTTACCAAGTGGTATATGACGTGCGTCGATGATGTGACCATCCTTGAATTCACTGTCCTCACGGACATCGATGAGCACGGCATCGTCATGATTGAGGAGTTGCACAGCATCAAGCGGAGAGATTTGCTTGTATCCGCGAAGGCGGCTACCGAGGCCTCCACTGAACATCATAAGCAGGATAATGGCAAGGGCTAGAAAAAGATCCCAATGGTTAATGACGAATTCGAGTAGTTTTGGCATGAATTCAGGATTTGGTTATTTTAATAAACAGGCTGTGAGAACAGGTTGAGTAACGCAGGAGTGGTAAGGAATCGCCTTATTCCATGCTGCAAAAGACGTTACGCATCATACTGATCAGCTGCAAGGTGCGCGAGTCGACCACCTTGTAAAAGACGCGGTTAGCGTCTTTGCGTGATGAGAGAATGCCCTTGTCGCGCAGGATGGCAAGGTGTTGGGAAATGTTGCTCTGTGAGGTACCTACCCGCTCAACAATGTCCTGTACGCTGACCTCCTGGGCACCCAACGTACAAAGGATCTTCAGACGAAGTGGGTGTGACATGGCCTTGAGCGAGCGGGATGCGCGGTCGATATCCTCATCCCTGCTAATTAAACCTATGGTATCGTTTTCTGACATCTTCAGACCTTGGCGCTGTGGTGTACGGCGATGTTGACAGCCATGGTTGCTGCCAATATCAGTAAAACAATATACAATAATACGTCATTTGAGAATAGCTTTGTGATACAAGCAATAACTGCGCTCGATGGCTTTCCCTGTAACGGATAGTCCCGTTTTCCATGGTTCCGCTAACTCATGCGGGCTAGAATAGATCTGACAAAATAACTGACTGGATTGGTTTGACATATGTCCTCTGCTGAGCGTCACCGCCCACTGCTGCTAACCATACTTGACGGCTGGGGGTACTCTGAAAGCGATTTTTACAATGCGATCCATAGTGCCACCACCCCCGTGTGGGAAAGGCTGTGGAGTAAGTATCCCCATACTCTCATCCGCTGTTCTGGGGCAGAGGTGGGTCTGCCGGGCGGCCAGATGGGCAACTCCGAGGTGGGTCACCTGAACCTGGGTGCCGGGCGGGTGGTTTACCAGGAATTTACCCGCGTCAGCCGTGCCATCAAGACCGGTTCCTTTTTTACCAACGCGACGTTGACCGAGGCAGTCGATAAGGCTATTGCCGATGATAAGGCGGTTCATATCCTTGGGCTGCTCTCTCCCGGAGGGGTGCATAGCCACGAGGAGCACATCCATGCGATGGCCCGCTTGGCGGTGGAGCGCGGCGCGAAAAAGGTGTATCTGCACGCCTTTCTCGATGGGCGGGATACGCCGCCAAAGAGTGCGGCAGAATCCATCGAGTTGATGCAAAAGGAGTTTGCCGCACTGGGTGGCGGCAGGATCGCCTCGATCATCGGACGCTATTATGCGATGGATCGGGATCACCGGTGGCCACGTGTCCAGGCGGCCTACGACCTTATCACCGGCTGTAAAACAGAGTTTGTTGCTCCTGATCCCATGACGGCGCTGGAGATGGCCTACGCACGGGGTGAGAGCGATGAGTTCGTTCAGGCAACCGCTATTCAGCCCGAAGGGGCCGAGCCGGCCTGCGTGAAAGACGGTGATGTGGTGATCTTCATGAATTACCGCTCCGATCGGGCTCGCCAGATTACCCGCCCCTTTATCGAGGAGGATTTTGACTGCTTCGTACGGGCTAACACACCCAAACTCGGTATGTTTGTCAGCCTCACCGAATACAGCGCCGATTACACCATTCCTGTGGCTTTCCCACCGGAACGGCTGGTCAATGTGTTTGGCGAGGTGATCGCCAATCTGGGCATGCACCAGTTGCGGATCGCCGAGACGGAAAAATATGCCCATGTCACCTTCTTCTTCAACGGTGGCCGCGAGGACCCCTTCGAAGGTGAAGAGCGCATTCTTGTCTCCTCCCCCCAGGTAGCGACCTACGACGAGCAACCCGGGATGAGTGCCGAGGAGGTGACCGACAAGCTGATCGAGGCAATCAAGAGCGACCGATTCGATGTCATTATCTGCAACTATGCCAACCCCGACATGGTCGGTCATACCGGCAATTTCGATGCCACGGTAAAAGCCATTGAGGTGCTCGACCGTTGCCTCGGACGGTTGGTGGAGGCCGTCAATGAAAAGGATGGTGAGATGTTGATCACCGCCGACCATGGCAATGCCGAGCAGATGCGTGGCGAAGGAACAGGCCAGGCGCATACCGCCCATACTTCCAACCTGGTACCGTTGATTTATGTGGGTGAGCGCGAGTTGAAGTTGGGCGAAAACGGCACCCTGGCCGATGTTGCTCCAACCATGCTTTACCTGCTGAATGTGCCACATCCAAATGAAATGAACGGCCACAGTCTCGCTGCAGCACTTTCAAGTGAGGAGGAAGAGTAAGGTGAGAATCGCGCTGTCAGGGTATAGGCCATGAAGGCGCCCCGACAGCAAGGCCGACTTTCACTGCTACTTGGGGCAGCAGTAGCATTGCTACTGCTCGGTGACTTGAGCAGCGCCGGTGAAAGGGCGACAAAAGAAGCCGAGCTCGAGCAACTGCGGCAGCGCATCACCGGGTTACAGCGCGAGCTGGAACGTGAGAGAGGTCGTTACGATGCGCTACGCAAGGAGTTACGGCGCAGTGAACGACAAATCGGCAGCCTCAGCCGAAAGCTCAAAAAGCTCGATGTCGAATTGTTGACGCGACAGCAAAGAATGGCTGACCTGCGGAAGCGAGCCGCTGAGCTACATCAACAGGTGGCCTCCCAACGCCACTACCTAGCCGGTCAAATCCGGACCTCCTATACGATAGGCCGTCAGGAATACCTGAAAATCCTGCTAAATCAGGAGAACCCTGCCACCGTCGGCCGCGTGGTTACCTACTACGATTATCTGAACAGGGCACGGGCGGAGCGTATCGAGGCCCTAGGCAATGCTTTGCGTGAGCTTGAGGAGGTTCGCACGGAACTGGCGGCGGAGACACAGCGATTAAGTGATTTGCGAGCGCAACAGGCGAAGGAGAAGCAGGGACTCGAGGCCACGCGCAGTGAACGCGCCAGTGTGTTGCGACAGCTAAAGGCACAGCTAGAAGACAAAGATCTGCAACTGATCGGGATGCAGCGGGATGAGCAGGAACTGAAGCGACTGATCCATGCCCTGAGTGAAGCACTGGACGATATCCCGGCCGAGCCGGGGAACCGAAAGCCCTTCGGCACACTCAAAGGTAAACTGAAATGGCCAACCAAAGGTCCCCTGCTTGCCAGTTATGGCAGTCCGCGCAGTCTGGGTAAGCTTAGCTGGCAGGGCGTCAGTATTGGTGCCAGTAGCGGTCAGGAGGTTCGCGCGGTTTCTCACGGCCGGGTAGCGTTTGCCGATTGGCTGCGCGGTTACGGTCTGTTGATTATCATTGATCACGGTGAAGGCTATATGAGCCTTTACGGTCATAATCAGAGCCTCTATAAAGAAACAGGCGACTGGGTCGAGACCGGTGAGGTCATCGCCACTGTCGGTGATAGTGGTGGACAGGAGAAAAGTGCGCTTTATTTTGAGATACGCAAGGACGGTCAACCGACCGATCCGGTGCGCTGGTGCAGACGTTAGCAAAATCAGGCGCGGATGCAGTACTATTGACAGGGTTATTCGAACAATACGGGAACTACAATCTTCCCGGGAGTCATACATGAAGTCATCAACACGTTATTCCGTCGTTCTTGTCGCAGGGATGCTGCTGGGTATTACATTAGGGATAGGCACCTCGGTGCTGGCAGAGCGGGAAACCGTCAACCATGCTGCCACGACTCTTCCACTTGAGGAGTTACGCACCTTCAGTGAGGTGTTCGGCAAGATCAAGGCTGATTATGTCGAAGAGGTCGATGACAGAAAACTGTTAGAGAATGCCATCCAGGGAATGCTTTCCGGGCTGGATCCCCACTCTGCTTTTCTGAACCAGGAAGATTTCAAGGATCTGCAGGTTGGAACCACCGGACAATTTGGTGGCCTTGGGATTGAAGTGAGCATGGAAGATGGCTTCGTAAAGGTGGTTTCGCCGATCGACGATACCCCAGCACAGCGTGCCGGGATCATGGCTGGGGATTTAATTATTCGTCTGGATGATACTCCGGTGCAGGGGATGAGTCTCGGTGAGGCGGTAAAAATCATGCGTGGCAAGCCCGGCACCGATATCACGCTCACTGTAGTGCGCGAGGGTGTGGAGCGGCCATTCCCCGTCACCATCACACGGGCAATCATCAAGGTAAAAAGCGTTAAAAGCCGTATGCTGGACAAGGGCTTCGGCTACGTACGTATTTCCAGTTTCCAGACTAACACCGGAGAGGATGTACGCAAGGCGGTCAGTGATTTGAAAAAGGAAAACAAGGGAGCTCTCAATGGCCTGGTGCTTGACCTGCGCAACAATCCTGGCGGTGTGCTGGGTGCTGCGGTTTCGGTTTCCGATGCCTTTCTGCGCAAGGGCAAAGTGGTCTACACCGAAGGCCGTGCTGCCGATGCAGAGCTTGATTTCAATGCGACACCTGATGATGTCCTGGACCGGGCTCCGCTGGTGGTGCTGATCAATGGCGGATCCGCATCGGCATCCGAGATCGTCGCCGGTGCGCTGCAGGATCACAAGCGTGCGGTGTTGATGGGTACCCAATCCTTCGGGAAAGGGTCGGTGCAGACCATCTTCCCGATGAGCAATAACACCGCAGTGAAGATAACCACTGCCCGTTATTTCACCCCCTCCGGTCGTTCCATCCAGGCCGAAGGTATCGTGCCAGATATCGTGGTAGAGCCGCTCCGGGTTTCCCGTGATGAGAACGCTGATTCTTCGTTAAGGGTAAAAGAGGCCGATCTCACCGGTCACCTGAGCAATGGCAACAAGGAAAAGGGGCAGGTTAAGAAATCGGACGCCAAAGCGGGCGATGAAGAATCACTCGCCAGCACCGATTACGTGCTGAATGAGGCGCTGACCTTGCTCAAGGGCTTGCATATCCTGCAGGCCTCCCAGGCCGACTGATTGACGAAATCCTGCAGTTTGATCGCAGGGCAAAAGGTAAAGTATATGGCAAGCGTGCTAGTTCCGCTGGCGCAGGGGTGTGAAGAGCTCGAGGCGGTCACCATCATTGATTTGCTGGTTCGTGCCGGTATCGAGGTGGTTACTGCGGGGCTCGAGGCGGGGCCGGTAACCGCATCCCGTGGTGTGGTCCTGGTGCCGCAAACCACCCTGGATGAAGCGCTAAAGCGAGAGTACGACATGGTGGTTCTGCCGGGTGGCATGCCCGGGGCGTCCAATCTGGACAAGGATGCGCGGATCCACCAACTGCTGCGCACCATGGCAGAGAGTGGGAGATTCACCGCGGCTATCTGTGCTGCGCCCCGTGTGCTGGCCAATGCCGGACTACTTAGCGGTAAGCAAGCCACCAGCTATCCCGGCCATCTCGACAAAATGGACCTCCCCGATGTGGAATATCGGCAGGAGGCTGTAGTGCAGGACGGCAAGGTGATTACCTCACGCGGCCCCGGCACTGCGATGGATTTTGCTCTGACGTTGATCGAACAGCTGGTGGGTCGGGCGAAGCGTGACGAGGTCGAGGCGGGCCTGGTCAGGCCAGTCTGATTTTCACAATTCCAATACAAAAAAGGGTGCCAGTGGCACCCTTTTTTGTGTGCAGCATCCGGCGATTAACTACGACGGCGAGCGACCCAAAGCAGTCCCAGAAGCGGCAGCAGCAGGTAGAGAGCGCCGCCACCGCCGCTGTCACCGGAAGAAGTGGTGGCGGTGGGGATCGGGGCATGCAGTACTGCTGTGGATTTAGCCAGGGTCAAATCACTGCTCGTTGAGGCGAAGGTATAGGGAAAGTTGACCTTGGCACCGGTCATGCCGAGGTTAGTGGTGGGGGTCACAGTCTTGTCGATGACTTCAACCTCACCAGTGGGGGCTGCACCGATCAATGCTTTCAGATCGTTGATAGAAGTGGCACCGGCACCGAAAACAACCGGTATGGCGGCATCTGAGATGAAGAGGTTCACGTTGCGGGTCTTGTCCTTGGGGCCGTAAACGGTGCTGCCGCAACGGGCAGTATCGGTGCCGAGCGTTCCGCCGCTGTTGGGGATGGCCGCGTTGCTATCGAAGCCGGGCAGCTTGGGGAAGAGGTCGCCTACCCAGTGTTCAGTCTGCACGATGAGACCAACAGGTTGGGTCGGATCCGCCAGGCTAATGCCGATGTCGGTGCCGATCATGATGCCGAAGGCGGAGCTGAAGACGTCCCCTGCAGCATTGGCGAGGTTGTCCGGGGTGGTGGTGCTGGTGATCGTGAGCAGGCCGGTGGTCGCGTTGTAGTCGACCTGCGGAGCACTGCCGCCGTATACCGCCACCAAGTGAGGGGTTTCTCCCTTCATATCGATCATCATGGTAACGCCAGTCCCAGCAGCAATACCCGCTTCGGCAAGGGACAAATTGCCCTTGTTAACCGGTCCCGTGGCGCCATTGAGGATTTCCGTATTGGAGTTGGTCGGGAGTTGGTTGGGGAGATTCATTAGGTCCAGGCCAGTAGCATTAATGTTGCTGGCCGAATAGTAGAGCTGAACCAGGGCTGTCCCCCACAGACCATTGAAGCCCAGCAGTGGTGTCGGGGCATTGGTATACGCTGGCATATACGGCTGATAGTTGGGAGCATCGGTGGCGAGGGTGGTGCTGGCGGATCGCCCGTTCATCACATAAAGAGCGCTCTCTGTTGAGGTGGGGTCATAACTCCTCGGGGCCATGTTGAAGGTGCCGACGGCAACATAGTGATCCGCGGCTACATTGACGGGTATTGCGGCATCGTTGGCGTTGTGGAAAGACACACTCGTGACTTCGGGTACCGCGGAGGCCAAGGCGCTGAAGGCGCTCAAGGTGACGGCGCCGAGAAGCTGCCTGATGGAAGGTTTGGTGGACATGGATTCCCTCTCTCTTTATCGATAATTGTGATGGCTGTCATAAAACCACAGGAGAGAATCTGTTATAAGCGCGGTCCCTGGCTAGAAATCTCCGCAAGGCCCGCCTCCAGGGTGGGGTAGCGCAGGGTAATCTCAAACTCCTGCAGGAGTTTATGATTGTCCATACGACGTGACTCGGTGAGGTAGGAAAGCATCGCTTCGCTAAGCTGGCTACGCGCCTCGGCCATGGGCAGGCTCGGTGGTGGCGGCAATCCCAGGGCGGCAGCTACTGCTTTGAAATACTGGGTCATGTTGCCCGGATGACCGTCGCTAACGTTGTAAATGTTATCCGCCCTACCCTTTTCCGCGGCCGCGATCAGGATACCCACCAGGTCATCGGCGTGAATGCGGTTGGTAAAGCCGCACTCCTTTTCTTCCAGTACCGGTAACCCCTTTTTCAGACGCTCAAGCGGCAGTCGCCCCGGCCCGTAGATCCCCCCGACGCGCAGGATGATGACATCGACACCCTGCTCGCGCCCAAAGTGACGCAGGGCAGTTTCTGCATCAAGTCGCCTTCGGGCACGACCGGTTTGTGGGTTGGGCGGTGTCTCCTCTGTCACCCAGGCCCCGCCGGTATCCCCATAGACCCCACTGGTACTGATATAAATAAGGCGTCTGGGCAAGTTGTCCTTACCAAGGGCGTCAATGAAATGACGTACGCGGCTATCGCTATCTCCCCGTGGTGGAGGCGGTGCTAGGTAGTAAAGAATGGTGCCGGCGACAGGGAGGGTATCCAGAGTGTGTGGCTCGTCTAGGTCTCCGGCGACTGTTTTGAGGCCCAGCCCTTGAAGGCGGCATGAAGAGTCCTCAGATCGTGCCAATGCAGTAACGCGGGCGCCGCGTTCACCCCAGTTAGTGGCAAGCTGCGATCCGATATCGCCGCAACCGATGATAAAGATGTCGGGTACAAGTTTTACTCGATCAGGCATTTGGGCAATAATTCACACTCTTTTGCTCGGCCATCATACACGAACACGAAGGAATCCCATGAGCTTCAAGATAACAGTATTGCCCAGCGGGCATGAGTTCAACGCCGAGGCCGATGAAACCATTTTGGACGCTGCGCTGCGCAGTGGGCTGGCTTTTCCCTATGGCTGCCGTGGTGGCGCCTGCGGTGCCTGTGTTGGCAAGGTGGTCAGCGGTGTGATCACTTATGGGGATGAAGAGCCGATGGCGCTGAGCGAAGAGGAGGCGGCTATCGGTATGTCGCTGTTCTGCCTGGCGCGCGCGACCAGCGACGTGACTGTCGAGATCCACGAAGTGGGTGCCGTGGAAGAGATCCCGGTCAAGAACCTACCAGCAAAAGTGGCTCGCCTGGAACGCCTGAAGGACGATGTCATGGCGCTGTTCCTCAAGCTGCCGGAAAACGAGCGACTGCAATTCCTGGCTGGTCAGTACGTCGAGTTCATCATGAAAGATGGCCGCAAGCGCGCCTTTTCGATTGCCAACGCCCCGCACCACGATGACCTGTTGGAGTTTCATATTCGCCGTATCGCTGGCGGGGAATTTACCGATCATGTCTTCACCGAGATGAAGGAAGGGGAGATCGTACGCATCGAGGGGCCCAAGGGGACCTTCTTCCTGCGTGAGGATTCCGAGCGGCCGATTATCATGCTCGCCACCGGCACCGGCTATGGCCCTATCAAGGGGATCCTTGAGCACATGATGGCCGAACAGTCGAGCCGTTCGGTTACCCTGTACTGGGGAGCGCGTCATCGCGAAGACCTCTACGCCGACAGCGAGATTCGCAGCTGGGCCGAGAAATATCCCAACATTCAGTACCGTCCGGTACTGTCACAGCCGGATGCTGACTGGAATGGCCGTACTGGCTATGTGCAGGATGCGGTGGCTGCGGATTTCGAGGACCTCAGCAATTACGAGGTCTATGCCTGCGGTCATCCCGCCATGGTCTATAGCGCCAAGGACGCGCTGATGGCCAAGGGAGTCGCTGCCGAGCACTGCTACTCCGATGCCTTTGAATGGGCGAAGGACAAGTAAATTAACAAATTCAGTTCGGTTGCTTTATACCCCGAAGCCCCCCGACCTTGCTTGAACCCGTGCTACTGAGAGCTCGAATTCTCAGGCGATACCTCGGTTTCAGGTAAGGCCGGGCGCATGGGATGGCCTGTATGCAAGTGCATGCTGTCTGTGTGGTGCGGCAAGACTACATTGGTACAGCTGCTGCCGCTGGCCAGCTCCAGTCCTTGACGAAAATAGGCTGCAGCCTTCTCTTTGTCCCCTGTTTGCTGCAACAGATTCCCTAGCTCGCAACAGGTTTCGGCGCGAACCTCGGCGCCAAGACTGGCTTCCAGATAGCTACGCGCCTTGCCCCACAATTTGTTGTAAAGCGAGAGTCGCCCGCAGGCGAGCAGTAGCTCGGGATGATTTTCATGTTCCTTGAGCCAGCGCTCGGCGACGGCGAGCTGCTGCTCGGGGTCGGCCCCCTGAATTTGGCCGTAAAGGCGGATGAGTTGCGGATGCCAGGACTTTTTCAGGTATTCGCGTAACTGTCTTTCTGCCGCCTCCTCGGCGCCAAGTACCTTGAGTTGGCTGGCGTAATCGAGGATCAGTTCCGGTTGCTGCCGGTAGGCTTTGGGCATCATTTCCCAATAGCGTTGCAGACGCTCGGCATCACTTCCGGACTGGTAGAGACGCACTTCGTGGATCCGTTTTTCCAGTGCCGACAGCGCCTCAGCATTGAGTACGTTTTGACGCCGAAGTTCGGGTAGTAATTCGTAGAGATCGTCCCAACTTTCCAGTTTTTCATAGAGCTTTTTCAGAAGATAAAGGACATAGCTGTGCTTGGGAGCGATGCTTCGCAGGTGGCGCAAACTTGCCAGGGCCTGCTCTGCCTGCCCTTGGGAGAGTTGCACTTCGACCTGCGTCAGTCCCACCGCCAGCTCCGCCTCGGGCATGCTCTGGTAGGCCTGTGAAAGGTAATTATCACGCCGCTGTTCCGCTCCCAGTTTTTGTGCCGCCCTGGCCGCACCCAGGTAGTTGAGTAGTGGGGTCTGGCTACTATTGGCCGATCGGCTGAGGAGTCGCTCGGCTCGGGTCCAGTTCCCCTCTGCCAGGGCGATCAGGCCGCGATTGGTGCGTAACTGTGAGCGTATCGAACGGCGCCCACGTTTCCAGTAACGCAAGCGTTTGGGGAGGCGCCAGGCGCCGGTCAACAGGCGTAATGTGAGATACAGCAAGGCAAAGAAAGCGACCAGAACGATCAGGAAAAGGCTAAGGCTGCTCTCGACAGACCAGTTCGCATAGGTAATCAGCACATAGCCCGGGTCGTGCTGGGCAAACAGCGTCAGTGCAATGGCTATGCCGAGGACGGTGAGGGTGGCGAAGAGCAATCTCATTGTGCGTCACCCGTGGGCTGATCCGGCAGATCTGCCGGTTGGGCTTCCACTGCCGGTTTATTGTCGGCATCTTGTTGCGGCTTTTCGACGGGCTTGGAATCAGGTTTTTCCTGAGTCTCGGAAACAGGGGGCTCGGTTGGTTGTTGAGCGCTGGAAGGCGGTGCCTTGGCCGGCTTTTCCCCATTTTGTTTCTTGGCCGGTTGTTGCCTGGCCGGTGGTGGAGAGACCGGTTGAGGTGTACTCACCGGTGGCAGGATTTGCGGCGCCACACGATGCAAGAGAGCGATGTTGTCACCAAGCGTGGGTAGCCCTGGCGTGAGATCAATGGTCGCCAACTGCTTGACAGTGGCTTCCGCCTCGCTGACGGACAGGGAGGAGGTATCGAAGTAGCGCTTCAGCCACTCTTCGGCCTCGACAAGACTGTCTCGAAAGGCGATGTCATTACCGGCATGCAGGGCAAGTCGGGCTGCCTGGAGCTTGAGCTGCAGATTTTGTAGCAGGAAATAGCGCTGCTGCGGCTGCAACAGTGGTTGAGCGACATCCCCATTACGGCGGATCGTCACCAGACCTTTGAGATCGGTCCAGATCCGTTCGAGCAACCGCGATAGACGACCTTGGTCAGGCTGCGCGGACTCCTGTCCGGATTCCGAGGCCGCTGGGGGGGGGGCTTCGCCGACAAGATTAGTACTGACAGCGAACGGCCAAGTTTCGGATTCGGCTAGCAGTTTCCCGATTTCTGCAGCGATCTGGTTGCGATCCGGCATGGAAATGGCGTTTATCCTGACAATATCCTTGTCGATTTGCTGGATGACCGGCTGGTAGATATCGGGATCTTTTGCGGCCATTCGCTGACGAGCCTGTTGTAAGGCATTCAGGGCCGTCTTTTTATCGCGGTCCAACGACAGATGATGAGAGGCGGTGCGCAACAGGTATTCCATTTCGGCGAGGAACCATCCCTGCTCACCTTGCGCAAAGTGGTTGTAGAGATCCTGGACTTGCGTTGCAAGGCGTTGAACCTCGGCTTCTGTGGCCGAATGTTGGTGGTTTTCCAGCTGTGAAAGCTGTTGCATCTGCTGTTGATGGCGCTGGTCAACGACGGTCAGCAGTTTACTGACGCTCTGTTGCAACGCCTTGGTGTCGGCGTTCATCGACTGTTGTTTTTGCCACAGTAGAAATAAGGCGAAGAGGGCGATTAGGGCGAGCAGGGTGCCAACAAAAGGCCAGCTGCTGCCGGAGGACTGCTTCGCCGGATGGTGTTCGTGATGTTCTGGTTGCTCCGGCTGTTCTGCTTGTTCCAGCGGTTCCGGCGTTTCAGTTTGTTCCGGTTTTTCGGTTGCTTCCTTGTGTTCGCTCATGGCAGTCATTCCGGCAGTTAGCGGTGGACCCAGTCGAAAAGTGCTTGCAGCATCGCCTCGTCCCCGGCGCGGGAGGCGACCAGGGCAGGATGACGAAAGCCGAGCTGCTTTGCCAGCGCGGCAGTGCGCTCACTCACCACGATGAGTGGTTTGGCAAGGAGCTCAGAACGCCGAGCCTCGGCGGTGAGACTGAGCAGGTTGTGCAAGGCTTCGCTGCTAGTAATAGTGATAATATCAGCTTTGTCTAGCCAGTCCGGCTCGGATTCACTCGTATCAGGGCATTCCCTCCGGTAAACCTCGAGATAATCGACGGTAGCGCCGCGCTGGCGCAGGGTTTCGGCCAACAGCTCCCGTCCCCCCTCCCCGCGCAGGATCAGGATACGTTGTCCTGTAACCGTCTGCAGTGCCGGTAAGGCCAGCAGGGCTTCGCTGTCATAATTGTCTGTTGGCACGATGTCCGGTGCGTTACCCAGCGCCTGCTCCAGGGCATTGGCGCTGCCCTTGCCGACCGTGGCCAGCCTGAGCCCTGCCGGCAGGCCGCCATGGCGGTGTATGGCCGAGAGGCCATAGCGCACCGCATTGGGACTGATGAAAATTGCGAGATGATAGTCGGCGAGTAGCGCCAGTTGGGACTGTACCGCAGGGCTGGCACTCAGATCGCGGATAGCCAGCGCCGGGAAACGGATCGGCCGTCCGCCAGCGGCGGCGACCAGATCGGCAAGATGGCCGGCTTGATGGGCCGGCCGGGTGATAAGGACGCCGAGACCGTTGAGGTCAGGCCTGCTTGCCATAGACTTCGGCGAGGATCTCATCCGCGCCACGGGCCAGCAGGTCTTCGGCCAGTACAGTGCCCAGCTCTTCGGCAGCTTCCGGATAACCGCTGATACTGCCGTGAACCACTTCGGTGCCATCCGGGCGACCGACCAGGCCGTGCAGTACGATCACTCCATGGTCGAGTTCGGCATAGCCACCGATTGGTACCTGGCACCCCCCCTCCAGGCGACGGTTCATGGCCCGTTCGGCGCGGACACGCGCAGAGGTCCTGGGATCATTGAGGCTGGCGAGCATCACGTTGACCTCATCGTCGTCAACGCGGCATTCGATGCCGACCGCACCCTGTCCGCAGGCCGGGAGCATGGTAGTGACCTCGATGATTTCGGTGATGCGCGATTCGAGCTCAAGACGCTTGAGGCCGGCGCTGGCAAGGATAATGGCATCGTACATCCCGTCATCGAGCTTGCGCAGGCGGCTTTGTACATTGCCGCGCAGGAACTCGATCTTCAGATCCGGGCGCTTGGCGAGCAGCTGGGCCTGACGGCGCAGGCTGGAAGTCCCGACCACGGCACCCTCCGGCAGAGAATCGAGAGAGGTATATTTGTTGGAGACGAAGGCATCACGCGGGTCTTCGCGTGGGCAGATGACCGGCAGGTGCAGCCCCTCGGGTAGCTCCATCGGCACATCTTTCATTGAATGCACCGCAATGTCCGCATCCCCCCGCAGCAAGCCCTCCTCAAGCTCCTTGGTGAACAGGCCCTTGCCACCAATCTTGGCCAGCGGGGTATCGAGGATCTTGTCGCCTTGGGATTTCATCTTTACCAGTTCCACCTCCAGCCCCGGGTGGGCGTTTCTAAGGGCAGTGGCGACATATTCTGCCTGCCACAGGGCAAGCAGGCTCTCGCGGGTAGCGATGCGAATGAGTTTTTTGTTCATAAATACCTGTGTATCTGTGTTTCATGGCCCAGCGCCGGTGAACCAGCAGTGGGTATGAGTGGTCAAATTGTTTGCTTTTACGGTGATCATACACTGCCTCGGACGCTGGGCCTATTGCAGCATGTCCTGTGGCAGCCTATTCTGGACGGTCTCAACGGCCATATTATGATTGAGATAGCGATGAATCCCCTGAGATCGGTGCTCTTTCCCCTCGCATTTCTTGCATTTAATAGCACAATCAATGCGGAAGCCCTCAAAGACGTAAAAGTAGAAATGGTGGAAGACTTCCAGGCCCTCGGTGAGGTCAGTGTAGAGAAGCGCCTGCCGATCCTGCTCATGTTCTCAGCCAGCCATTGCACCTACTGTGTCCGTCTGGAAGAAGAATTTCTCAAACCCATGCTGCGCAGCGGCGACTATGACGACAAAGTACTGATTCGCAAGATCAGAATCGACAGTTATGGAGACATCCGTGATTTTGACGGTCAGCGGATTTCTGTCGAGGACTTCAGCGATCGCTACAACGTTTACGTCACGCCAACCGTGGCGTTTCTCGATGGCAGCGGCAAGCAGCTGGCGCCGAAACGGGTGGGGCTCAGCACCCCGGAGTTCTACGGTGGGTATCTGGATCAGGCCATCGAGCTCGCGCTGGACATGTTGAATCGCAACAAGCCGCTACGGGTCAAGCTCAGTTCAGTGGAAGGTGAAACCCAGTAGCAGCTATTTTCTGCTGGCATTGTCCCGGAAAAAATTCCCTACCCACGCTCCTTGAGTACCCGCCGCACATGGGACAAATGGCGGCGGCTGATCTCGGGGCCTCGTCCGACACCTTCCAGGGTGACATAGCAGTGCCCCTCCCCGTCCTTTTCCATGCCGTTGAGCGCCGCCAGGCTGACCAGCGCATTGCGATGGATGCGCAGTAACTGGCCGTTGAACTCCTCCTCCAGCTGTTTGAGGGATTCTTCCAGCAGCTCCTCCCGTCCGGGTAGGTAAGCGGTTACATACTTGTTGTCAGCCTGAAAATGGGAAATTTCGGCAAATGGAATCAGGTGCAAGCCGCCCTGCTTGCGTACCGCAAGATGGCTGCGCCCCTCATCCGGCTGACTATTCTCCCCGCTTCCCAGCCGTTTCACCCGGGACAGTGCCTGTGCCAGCCGCTCCTTTCGCACCGGCTTGACCAGATAATCGCGGGCCTCGGCCTCAAAGGCCTCAAGGGCATGTTCGCTGTAGGCGGTGGTGAAAATGACCGCAGGGGGCTCAGGTAGTTGCGCCAGCCGGCGCGCCGCCTCCATGCCATCCATGCCGGGCATGCGGATATCGAGCAGCAGAACATCGGGTTGCAGGGTCTGTTGGGCCTCGAGGGCGGCCTGGCCATCGGCGGCCTCACCGACGACTTCCACCCCTTCAAAATCCTCAATCAGGCGCCGAATGCGGGCACGTGCCGGCGCCTCATCATCAACGATAAGCACTTTCATCGTGAGATCTCCAGCGGCAGTGTCAGGTTGACGGTAAACAGCTCATCCTCTTCTTCCAGGCTAAGCATGGCAGCTTTGCCATAGTGCGCATCGAGCCGTTCGCGAATATTCTCAAGCGCCATGCGGTTCCCCTGCTTGCGTGGGTAGTTGGCGGAAGGCAGCGGATTGCTCAGGCTCAGGTGCAGCAGCTTTTCCCTTTGCGTGCCCACCAGCCGAATGGTACCGCCATCGGTGCGCGGTTCGATGCCGTGATACACCGCATTCTCGATTAGCGGTTGCAAAATCAGCGGCGGAAACAGGGCATTGTCCGGGATCCCCTGGGTGTCCCAATCCAGCTTGAGCCGCTCGCCCAAGCGCAGCGATTCCATGTGCAGATAACGGCGGGTCAGTGCCACCTCATCACTGAAGGGGATGCGCGCCTTTTCATCCCCCAGGCTGGCGCGAAACAGATCGGAGAGGTCAAGCAGTGCCTCTTCCGCCACATCGGGGTTGCTATGGATCAGGCTGCTGACGGTGTTGATGCTGTTGAACAGAAAGTGGGGCCGGATGCGCGCCTGCAGCGCCTGTAGCCGCGCCTCGGCCTCGGCACGGGTGCGCTGCTTCCACTGGTGCTGGACATAGAAATAGCGCAGGGCCAGCGCCAGGACGATGGCGCTGATGGCCAGGTTGCGCAGCAGGAATTCGGTGCGATCGGTGGTGAACAGCGGCGTATCCATTTGCGGAATGAGGGCAAAGGTCGCTTCACTGAGCAGAGCGATCATGACCAGCAGCGAGGTGTAGATTAGTGTCGCCGCGTAGTGCACGGGGAGGCGGGTAAGATACTGCCGTGACAGGCAAAGCATTGCCGCGCTGGTCAGTCCCGCCCACTGCATGAACAGCGAGGTCAGCGCCAGATCGGACCAGGGGTCAGGGGAAAAGGGGTAGCCTGTCAGGGTGAGGATAAAGGCGAACAGCTCGGACAGCACAATCACGGCGAACACGGAGTGCAAACCGCAGAAATCCGGCAGGAAAAAGTCGTTATTGGCGGGGTTGGCCTGATTCACGTTCCCTGGCTGTCCTGTTGAGATTACTCCTTATCATAACGCCAGATGTGAACGTGAAACGAGAGGTCCTTCTCTTCTTCGGGCCTGCAAAGGGAAAGAAGGGGCGAGTGGTAAATGGACAGCGAGCACTTACCTTCGCCCCTGTTGAGTGTCCTATTGGCGGATCCCTTCGATGGTCAGCAACAGCTCGGCGGTGCGGGAAGCCGGGCCGAGGTCATAATCCATGCCGAAGTCGGCCAGGGTAATGGTGGTGGTACCGGAGAAGCCGCGGCGATAACCGCCCCAGGGGTCGTTGCCTGCGCCCATTTCAATAACCTCAATCGTCACCGGTTTGGTCACACCATGCAGAGTCAGATTACCGGTGAGCTGGCCCTTGCCCTCTCCCGTCTGTTTGTAGCCGGTGCTGACAAAGGTCGCTTTCGGGAATTGATCCACCGCGAAAAAATCCTTGCTGCGCAGGTGCTTGTCTCGTTCGGCGTGGTTGGTATCGATGCTGGCCACATCAATGATGACATTGATCTTCGCCTCCGCCGGCTTGGCCTCGTCGAAGCTGAAATTGCCTTCCAGGGTATTGAAGCGGCCATATAGCCAGCTAAAGCCCAGGTGCTGGATGCGGAACTGGACGAAGGAGTGGGCATCGTCGAGCTTGTAGTCGGCTGCGGCCACCGGGAAAGCGAAGACCAGGCCAAGCAGCAGGGCGAACAGGGGTTGGCGTGTCATGGGAATACTCCTTGGTTTGGGGTGGTATGTTGACCGCTTAGCGCCCGAGCATACGCAGCAGGGTGCGATCGCGGTTGAAAAAGTGGTGTTTCAGCGCCGCCGCCCCGTGAATCACGGCGAGGGCAATCAGGGTGATGGCCAGGATCAGGTGAACGGCACCGGCCAGGTCTTCCTGTCCTTCCACGCCGCTGAAGGCGGCGGGCACGGCGAACCAGCCGAACACCTCGACCGGGCGGCCATCGGCGGTGGAGATGAGATAACCGCTGACCATCACGGCAAAGAGCAGCAGGTAAAGCCCGATATGGGCCACCCGCGCGGCGAGCCTTTCCAGTGGGGGCTGGCCGGCCAGCTCAGCCGGGCGAGCGGTAAACCGCAGCCAGAGCAGCCGCGCCACCGTAGCAATGAACAACAGCACACCGAGGCTTTTATGCAGGGCTGGTGCCTGGTGATACCACTGGTCGTAGTAACTCAAACCGGTCATCCACAGCCCCAGGGCGAAGAGGAACAACACCGCGAGTGCCGAGAGCCAATGCAGGGTGATCGAGACCAGCCCCCAGTGGGTCTAAGTGTTGCGCCAGCGCATGCCCTACTCCTTCACGGTACCGAATTGCCCGCTGCGGTAGTCACTATAGGCCTGGTGCAGCTCTTCCTCGGTCGTCATGACGAAAGGACCGGAACGGGCCACCGGCTCATTGAACGGTTTGCCGGCGATGAGCAGGAAGCGTGCCCCTTCCTTCCCGGCGCGGGTATAGAGGTGATCGCCCTGGCCCAGTACCGCCAGGTTGCCTGCCGCCACGGCTTCCGCGCCGATGGTGATCCCGCCGTCGATGAGGTGGACAAAGGCATTGTGCCCTTCCGGGATCGGCTGATGCAGTTCGCCGCACGGTGGCAGGGTAACGTCGAAATAGATCGGTTGCGCGGCGATCTGGGTCACCGCCCCTGCGGTGCCCTCCTCTGTGGTGCCGGCGATCACGCGGATCAGGGTACCGTCAACGCGGTTCTCCTCCGGGATCTGCTCCGGCTCGAACTCCTGATAGCGCGGTGGCGACATCTTTTGTGCGGCGGGCAGATTCACCCACAGCTGAAAGCCCGACATCCAGCCCTCCTCCTGTTCCGGCATCTCGGAGTGTTCGATACCGCTGCCGGCGGTCATCCACTGCACGCCGCCGCTGCGAATCACCCCCTGGTGCCCGGCGCTGTCGCGGTGGCGCATGTTGCCGTGCAGCAGGTAGGTGACGGTCTCAAAGCCGCGATGCGGGTGCGGCGGAAAACCGGCCAGGTAGTCGCTCGGATCGTTGGAGCTGAAATTATCGAGCAGCAGAAAGGGGTCCAGCATGTCCAGCTCACGGCCGGGGAACATGCGGGTCAGGTTCACCCCGGCACCGTCGGAGGTGGCGCTGCCATGTACCAAGCGCTTGACGCCACGGGGGGTGTGTAGGTCTTCACGGATCGCGCTCATGTGGTTATCTCCTGGTGATTCACTCTGGTATTGGCTTAAGTGTATAGTTGCCATGAAGAGAATAAAGACCATAATTGGCAAAAGACTGTTCCGGTTAAGAGAACATTTGACGTGGACCGTTTCGATGAGATGTACACCTTTGTGCGGGTGGTGGAGGCAGGCGGCATCAGTGCCGCCGCCGAGCGGCTGGGCATTGCCAAGTCGGCGGTGAGCCGGCGCCTGCAGGAGATGGAAAACCGGCTCGATGTGCAGCTGCTGCAGCGCACCACCCGCCGTATCAACCTCACCGAGGCCGGGCGGGAGTTTTACCAGAGCAGTCTGCGGATCCTCGATGAGGTGGATGAGGCCGAGCAGTCACTGCAAACTGGACAGCAGGCGTTGAGTGGAAGGTTACGCATCAACGCGCCGCTCTCACTTGGGCTGCGACATCTGTTACCGGTGTTGAAACTGCTGCAGGCGCAGCACCCGAAGCTGATGATCGACATCGACCTCGACGACCGGGAGGTCAATATGATCGAGGAAGGGGTCGATGTGCTGCTGCGCGTCGGTCGGCTGGAAGACTCCAGCCTGGTGGCCCGCCGCCTCTGCCCCATCCGCTTTGTCTACTGCGCCTCCCCCGATTACCTGGCCCGCCGGGGCGAACCGAAAAAGCCCACCGACCTCAGCGCCCACGATGGCATCGGCTACAACCTGGTCCCCGAGGCGCAGCAGTGGCCGCTCGGC
>JBFEWO010000202.1:0-2593 GCA_041546305.1 Thiohalomonadaceae bacterium
CCATCAATGATGCGCTCACCGTATCGTGATCCAGCGCCGCCCCACTGACGCGCCGCCCGTCGATGTTGAGCTGCACATAGGCGGCCGCTTCGGCATCGGTACCTTCGCCGATGGCATGCTCGGCGTAGTCGACCACCACCATGCTCTGACCACTGTACTTTTGCCAGGCCTCAACAAAGGCGGAGAGCGCTCCCTCCCCTTCGCCACGAATGATCTGCTCCACCGATCCGTCAGCGATGCGCGCCTCGACGGTGTCTGTGCCGCCGCTGCGGTCCAGGCGATAGCCATTGAGATGCGGGCTGTCGACAGTGGCAATAAAATTCTCCATGAAAATTTGATGGATGGTCTTGCTATCGACCTCGCCACAGCGCTGCTCACTCTCCTGTTGCACCAGTTGCGCCAGCTCCACCTGCATCCATCGCGGCAAGGTAAGTCCATAGTCACGCTCCAGCACAAAGGCGACGCCGCCCTTGCCCGACTGGCTGTTTACTCGGATCACTGCCTGGTAGTCACGTCCCAGATCGGCCGGATCGATGGGCAGGTAGGCGACCTGCCAGTGCTCATCCGACTGCTGCTTCTGCAGCGATTTGCGGATCGCATCCTGATGGCTGCCGGAGAAAGCGGTGTAGACCAATTCGCCAACCCAGGGATGGCGCGGGTGGACCGGCAGACCGGTACAACGGGTATAGGTCTGGATGATCGTGTCTGGATTTGACAGGTCCAGCTGCGGGTCGACACCCTGGCTGTAGAGGTTCATCGCCATGGTGACGATGTCCATGTTACCGGTACGCTCGCCGTTGCCCATCAAGGTGCCCTCGATGCGGTCGGCCCCGGCCAACACACCAAGTTCCGCGGCGGCCACCGCAGTGCCCCGATCATTGTGGGTGTGCAGGGAAACGATAATGCTGTCACGGCGACTGACATGATTGCAGAACCACTCCACCTGATCGGCAAAGACATTAGGGGTGGTGCTCTCCACCGTGGCCGGCAGGTTGATGATGCAGGGTCTCACCGGGGTCGGTTGCCACACCTCGGTCACCGCATCGCAGACCTCGACGGCGTAATCCATCTCGGTCTGGCTGAAGGACTCGGGGGAGTACTGGAACTGCCACTCGGTCTCGGGATACTTGGTTGCCTCGGCCTTCACCATTTCGGCGCCCTGCACGGCGATGGTCTTGATACCATCGCGGTCCATGCCGAAGACCCGCTCCCGCTGTACCGTCGAGGTGGAGTTGTAGACGTGGACGATGGCGCGATGCACGCCCTTCAGCGCCTCGAAGGTGCGCTCGATAAGGTGTTGGCGCGCCTGCACCAGGACCTGTATGGAAACGTCGTCGGGAATTTTCTCCTCCTCGATCAACCAGCGCACGAAGTCATAGTCATGCTGGCTGGCAGAGGGGAAGCCCACCTCGATCTCCTTGAAACCAAGCTTGACCAGCAGCTCCCACATGCTGCGCTTTTGCGAGACGTTCATCGGCTCAAGCAGCGCCTGGTTGCCGTCACGCAGGTCGACGCTGGCCCAGATCGGAGCCTTGTCGATGATACGGTTGGGCCATTGGCGATTCGTCAGCTGAATGGTTGGGGCGGGACGGTACTTCGTGTGGTCAAACGGTTTCATGGTGAAAACTCCTTCTTGGCTCGATTCGCTAACCTGTTCTCTCGCCCTTGTGAGGCTCAGATTCGGCCGGCCCTCGTGAGGCCGGCCACAGGTTGTGGTTTCGCCACTTGTGGTGACAGTTGAAAGAATAATGCAAATGGCGGGAAATATTGTTGCGAATGTATTGGCAATATCACCGATAGGAGCAATAATATTGCGCAGTTTATTATTATATTAATGAAACATGCCTACACGCTCTATCGTTGCGCATGAAAAGACAAGAGAGACACCATGGAACTCGATCGTTATGACCGCCGCATCCTGGAAGAACTGCAGCGGGATGGCCGCATCAGCAACCAGGAGCTGGCTGAACGTATCGGTCTTTCGCCCTCGCCCTGTCTGAGGCGGGTACGGGCACTGGAGGAGGCCGGTCTTATTACCGGGTACCGAGCAATGCTCGACGCCAACAAGCTCGGACTATCACTGATGGCATTAATCCATATCTCCATGGACCGGCACACCCCGGAACGTTTCGCCAACTTCGAGGAAAAGGTCGCCGCCTTGCCGGCGGTGATGGAGTGCCTGCTGGTCACCGGTCAGGATGCCGACTACCAGCTCAAGGTTGTGGTAGAGGATATGGAGGCCTTCCAGTCGCTATTGCTGGAGAAGATCACCCGCATTGAAGGGGTGAGCGGGGTGCATTCAAGTTTTGTCCTGCGTCGGGTGGTCGATAAAACGACCCTCCCGGTGCAGTGAACCGCACACCGGCCTCATTGCCCACGGTACCGTGCTACGCTGTCGACCTTGTCCTGCAAGGTCTGCTCCTTGTCGATACGAGTCCCGACGGAGACAAAGGTCTGAATCCTTGGGGCACCCATCGCGTGAATCACCTCATGGCATCTGCGGATAGCTGCAAACACCGCATCCCATTCGCCTTCGATGTTGGTACCGTTGGCGTGCAGCACATAATGCAGGCCTGCCTCCGAAAGTACCTCC
>JBFEWO010000096.1:0-10685 GCA_041546305.1 Thiohalomonadaceae bacterium
CAACGTCACCGAGTACACCCTGACCGGCCTCACCCCCGTGACGCCACCGGCAGCCCCCACCCTGGCACTCCCTGAACCGCTCAACAATGCGTTGAAGCTGAACTGGAGCGCCGTGCCCGCCTCCATCGGCTACACGGTTCATTACGGTGTGGCCTCACCCAACGAACATGCCATCGATGTCGGCAACGTCACTGAATACATCCTGGCCGGGCTGGCAAACGGTACCACCTACCGTGTCACGGTCAGTGCCTATAGCCGCGCCCGTTATTTCCTTGCCGTCACGGCCTACGCCAATTTCGGTGCCAACCCGGAGAGCGCTTTATCGCCCGAGGTATCGACGGTGATCGGTGCAGCCGTTTCCGGTGCCCCCTCCAATGAAGTCAGCGATTTCCCGGAGGCCATTACCCCCTTCCCGAACCTGCCCGATAAAAACGGCTGCTTCATCGCCACCGCCGCCTACGGGCATTACAGCGCCGCAGAGGTACAGTTCCTGCGCGCCTTCCGTGACCGTTACCTTGTCACCAACGGACCGGGGAGGGCCTTTGTAGCCTGGTATTACCGACATAGCCCGGCGTGGGCACTAAGCCTTGAACAAAATGGCTGGGCAAAGCCCGCGGTTCGTCTGGCGCTGCTGCCTGCGATCGCTCTGGCTGATTTCACGCTTAACACGCCCACCGAACTCAAGTGGTTCCTGGTGATGATTTTGCTCTCACTACTGGCATTAGGGCACGCTTTACGGCGACGCAGCACATGAACACGAAATACCTCATCATCTGTTTTCTGCTACTGGCGCAAGCCGTCTCTGCCGAGGAGACAACGAACTGGTCGTTCGAGATCAAGGGGGGCCATTTTGAAAGTGCAGAAGCGCAGTGGGCCGACTTCTACGGCAACAACCGCTTCCCCGCCTATGGAGTGGGCCTGGCTTACAGACTGAACCGACAGTTCGAAATCGGTCTTGAGGCGGGTTATCTCCGCGATGAAGGCCGGGGCTTTGCCCCACTTCATGGTATTACCACAGGGGATGTGAAGTACCGGCTCTACCCTGTCCATCTCAGTGTCACGGCGCTGGGCAAGTTTAGCCAGAATCAGTGGCTGGTACCCTATCTCGGGCTCGGCATCAGCCGTTATAGCTACGACATCGAAACCGAACAGCAATCGACTATCACGGGCGCGCTAAACGGCCACCAGTATCGGGGCGGCGTGCAGCTGCTGCTAGACAGCCTGGAGAAATCCGCCGCCTATCACCTGGACCGCAACTTCGGTATCGTCAATACCTACTTCTTCCTGGAAGCGCAGCGTCTCGAAGTCAACTCCGAAGACGCGGATCTCAGCGGCACTGCCTACCTTGGTGGCATTCGGTTCGAGTATTGAACCGCTGAACGAACCCTGATGAATTGAAATATTCGGTAGAATTTGACACCTGACACAGGCAAGAACTCTAAGGTGTGAAGCTCATAGCTGTTCATCCTCGCGGAAAGTTGTCTTTCCTGAATGCCGCTATTGTTAAATTGGAATTTTGTATTGAAAAGCTATCTCAAGATTGGCGATTTTCCGGTTTATTTACTCCGTATCCTTGTCCATGTAAACGGCAAACTACTTCTTTTCCCTTTCTCACCTGCGCTCGTCAATCCCGAGATAGCTCCCACCACTATCCCACTCACGCACCCTCAGGTACAGTGACAAATCTGACACTTGACATACACCAAGAGTTGCCTTCCCGGCAGTCAACCACTAGCACTCATGAATAACTGTCTGCCTACGCGACGTTAAACTAATATTCTTTTGCTCATAATGAACGGACCACCACTCCCTTTCACCTCACACCTTACTGTGCAATCTGATTCTGAGATAACCTCTAAGTAAATTTATATCGATCCGGAATCGTCGCAATATTTGCACGCACTTCTCCAAGGGCAATGGCGCTGGCAATGGCATGCTGACGATTTACCGCCCCCAACTTTTTCGCTGCATTGTTCAGATGAAAGACAACCGTTCGTTCCTTCATCGACAATATTTGACCTATCTCCCAGGAAGTTTTTCCATCTGCCGCCCACATCAAACAGTTTTTCTCATTCTCTGACAAGGGCTCACGCTGCTCATGCTTTCCTGTTATTTCAAGGCGTTGCATCACAATGCTGTGAAGGGAATATGCAAACAGAAAAATTTTATGAATCTCCGCTTTAAGGGTTTGGTACACCTCTTCATTTTCGTCTGCAGATACGATAGTCATAATTGCTGAATAACCCTCGCCGGAATGCAGCGGGATGGTAACACCTGAAACAATGCCATGTTGCTTTGCCTCCTGAAAGAACTCACAAACAGCATCATTTGTTACCTCTGCATCACACCAGAAAAGAGGGGTTACCGCGTGAGCTGCATGCCAAACCGTAGGATCGATTTTCGCATACTCTTTCTCCTGGTATCTACTCATCCACTGCTCAGGATAGTTACCGACAATAGTCACTTCTGGCGATGATATTGGCACCTGACCAATGCCCGCATAGAGAAAATAATGGCAACCGAGGGCTTCAGCCAACACAACACCAACAGCTCTTATTTCCAATGCACTTTCGCTACACTTCAGCTTTTGTATCAAGCACTCTATATCCATCGCGTTAACACATCTTTATTCTTCACGGGACAAGACCATAAAACCGAGTTCCACTGCGTTATGGCTTGATCCCTACATAGATAAAGCCATCGGTGCGACCGCTGTTAACGGCCGCACTGGTGAGCTGTTTAGATGCCGCGTCAAAGTGAGCGACACCAGTAACCGTGCTGATACCTTGAACACAAACGCCGCCACCAAAGGTAATGGAAACGTTATATACATTGCCCTTAGCGCGAGGTGTCGCGCTACCAGTAAAACCGCATCCACTCAAGCTAGTTCCACTGATGTCCCCTGCGCTTGTAATCGCCACAGTGGCAAACTCTGTGCCGGAGGATGTTGCGGCAGCCCCGCTGTAGGTTCCCGCGATAGTCGTCAGGCTTGGTGTCAACTCGTAGCTGGAGTCGTAGGCACTGGCGAATGTGATGGTGGTTCCACCAGGATATGACACGGTCCCATTTAAGCTGCTTTTGGCACTGTAGGTTGCGACCAAATTGAAATCATTAATTCCCATGCCTTCAAGATTAAAGTCTTTACCATTGGAAGAGGTAAAAGTGCCATTACTGGAAGCGCCACTCCCTTGAACCATGCCAGCGATGACGTTGCTATTGCCGATCGCAGAGTAGATAAGCCAATATGCGCCATCATCAAGAACCAGCCCTGCAATGGCTCTACCTGCATCCGTGGTTCCTTGCCATAACCCTTCGGCGGTCCCACTTGTTGTGTTATTGGCATTTCCGCTATTACTGCTGTCACAAGCGGACAATAGTGCTGCAGCAATGAATGGGATCACAACCTTAACCATATCCATATGCATTCCTTTTCTTCGTTATTTAATATTGCAGCTCAATAAACAGCCAGCCATCTCTTTCCGGCTGGGTAGGGGGACAGCACATCAAACTCCTTAGCGAGAAAGATCCAATCAAAACCACAGATGTCTCTTCTTTGAAGATTAATGCCCAGACTCATAACCTTTCTGGAGCGGGGTTGTTTTGTGCTATCAAAAGCACAACACAGGCATTGAGTAAGCAAACCCTTGGAGCCATTTATTAAACGAATATATCACCTCTATCCATAATCATCTGCCCAAGGTGCATGAGCGCCATGATAAAAAATAGTTCGATGCAAATGAACCTTTCCTTTTATGACAGTTACTATTGTCTCTATATAACCTTTCCCCCACTCTCTTTCTATATCAGAAACATTCGCATACCCACCTTTACCGAATGAAACCCGGCCAGGCAAATAAAATGCGATCACATACGTTGAGTTGGGGTGTTTTGAATCATATGTCGATGGACCATATATGTTTATTTTTAGGTCATGATCAGACATGAGGGAATAAATTAATCCTTCCCCATGATTCTTATTAAAGATGTATTCGATAGCATGATCATTTATACAATCATTATTCTCTGGATAGCAATCAAGCCTATACACTTCATCAATTTCATTATTTGAAATATATTCAACTAACTTGATTGAAAAAGCTTCTACAGCATCTCGCTCTTCAGCCAAAGCAACTTCTGAAAACATTAGCGACACCAGAATTACCCAAGCCATTTTCATCTGATTTGCTCTACTTTTTCGCCTAAAATCATAATGGAAGGCATTATGTGACTCGGTTGCACATTAGGCTTCTAATACGGAGTCCACCTTCAGATCAAACAACTACAGCGTCCTGCAGTCATATTAGGTGTCATGGAGTCGCGGCAAATCCGCGTCAGGAAGGAGATTGATACTGGCCTCCCTTCCCTTCTGGCGCCAATTCCATGGCCAGAATCTATCATAGGGTTGACGCTGGTATCCACCACTCAGGATGCTTTAACTGCTGGTGGTAACCCAGAGTTTCTAGTTAAATTTCAGCGGTATCTTTACGCCACCGCCTCGTCATCATCACAATCGCAGGGATCCACGTCACCGAAAAAATCGTAGTGGTCGACCCCTTCCAGCACGCCGGTGGCATACTCGCCTTCGGCAAAATAGATCCGCGGTTCACCGCGCAGCTCGTCCAGTTCCGGGCTGTAGTTGCCCACCACCACGCCCAGGGTTTCACCGCGCAGCATCTCGGTATCATTGCCGGAGTCGCCGGCCACCAGCAGACGATCCGGGCTCAGGCCCCACTTCATCATCAAATAGCGGATCGCCAGTCCCTTGGAGGCACGCACCGGCAAGAGGTCAAGAAATGCCTGATGAGAGTAAATCAGTTTGCAGTGCAGGTCGTGCTTGCGCAGGCAGGTGCGGATCTTGTTGATGCTCAGGATCTTTTCCGGGTCGACGAAATAACTCTGTTTGAAGCGGCGCTGATCAACCTTCGGTTGCAACTTCAGCCCGCTTGAGCCGGCGAGTGCTGCCCGCAGTTCGTCGGGTTTCCAGCGGTAGTTGATATGCTGCGCCCAGCCCAGGTCTTCTGACAGGTTGTTGCCGTAATGGATCTCCGACCCGACCGAGGTGATCAGCAGATCGGGGGTGCGCACGTTCCATTCCTTGAGCACTTGCAACGTGCTGTCGAGACGTCGACCGGTCGCCACACCAAAGGCCACCCGATCGCCGGCCTTCTCTAGCCGCCGCATCAGTTGCTGCAGTGCCTGACCATCCCCGAGCAGGGTATTGTCGATGTCGCAGATGAGGAGACGGTCGACCATTGGCAGTCGGTTTTTCGACAACGAAAAGCGCTGCCGCTTATTGTTGCCGGGTCTATCCAGCACCCGCTTGATCTCCTTCATATAGGTCTGCACATGCCCCTCCCAGGTGTAGGTGCTGCGTGCACCTTTCACCCCGTTTCGCGCCAGCCGCTGCCAGTGGCTACGGTTGCCCAACACCTCGACGATCGCCTCGCCCATGCCGTCGATATCCAGCGGGTCGATCAGCTTGCCGCTCTGGCAGTGCTGCATGATGTCGCGCGGCCCGCCATCCTCGGTGGCGACAATCGGCACACCGCTGGCGGCGGCCTCGATCAGGGTCAGGCCGAAGGGTTCGGTCAACGCGGGATTGACGAACACCCCACGGGTAGTTGCAGCAAGACGATAGAGGTCGGGCACATCGTTCGGTTCATGATGCTTGGGAAAAGCCACCTTGCCGTAGAGATCGTAATGGTCAATCAGCATCAGCAGTTCGGTCAGGACCTCACGGGCCCCTTTCTCCATTTGCCGGATGTTGTCCCGGTTACCGGCCACCACCACCAGGTTGGCCATTTCGCGCAGGTCCGGATTCTCGCCATAGGCGCGCACCAATGAGGCGATGTTTTTGCGCTCATCGGCACGTGACAGGGCCAGGATCATGGGCCGCTGCGGGTGCTGGAGGAAACGTTCCAGCTCCTTGGCGATGGCAGGGCTTCGCTGTCCCTGTGCGGGTGGCTGGAAACGGGAGATATCGACCCCCGGGGGGATCACGCGCATGCGTTTGGGATGGTAGTTGTCGTAGGTTTTGTACTGCTGCTCGACCTCCTGTGAGGTGCTGGCAATGACCAGCGAGGCATTGCCCAGGGTAACCTCCTCGGCCTCGATACGACGGCTCATGTTATAGACACGTTCGATGTTCTGCGGCTGCACCCCCTTGTCCTGCAGGCGGCGGCGCTTGTCGACGCCGAGGGAATGGCCGGTGTGCACCAGCGGCACCCCGAGTTGCTGCGTCAGTCTCGCGCCGACATAACCGGCGTCGGCATAGTGACTGTGCACAATGTCCGGCACCTGGCCGACACGCCGCAGATGCTGCAGCGCCGCGTCGGTAAAGGCATCCAGATAGGGCCATAGCACCTCCTTGCGGAAGTAGCGCCGCGGCCCCGCCGGCAGGCGGACGATCCAGGCATTCTCGCCAATGCGCTCCTCCGGCTCGGCATAGTCACTGCTGACCTTGGGATCGGACACCTGGCGGGTCAGCAGATCGACCCGGGCCACGCCGGGATGCTCGGCCAGCGCCCGGGCCAGTTCCACCACATACTGGATCTGACCGCCGGTATCGGCATCCCGCCCCAGTTCCAGATTGTGTCCACGAATTAGACCATGCACGCTAATCAGGACGATGTATAAGCCTTCAGGCTCTTTTTTGCTTCCTTGCATACGTTTGCTCGCTATTGCTGTGACTTTATTTCGTTCACTCAATTAACTGCTCCAATTTGCCAAACACGTCTGGTAATACTCTCTGTCCGATAACACCGCACCGCGCACCTCACACAGCCTTGCAGCAAATTCGAGGGCGTGCCCTAGGGTTTTCTCCAGTGGCCACCCCTGTAACATGCCGAGCAACACCACCGAACTGAAGGCATCCCCGGCACCCACGGTATCCACCAGTTGACGCACCGCAACCGGCTCACCCTGCAGCACCCGATCAGCAGTGACAAACAGGGCACCGGCCTCGCCGCGAGTGACCACCAGCAACTCCAGGTCATAATCCTCGCGCATCCGGCTTGCGGCGGAAGCGATATCCCCCCGATAGCCCAGGGCAGCAATCTCCTCGTCATTGAGCTTGACCCAGTTAACTCCCTGCAAAAGGCTGGCCACGCCTTCAGGCTGCCACCAGGGGGCACGCAGATTGATGTCGGAAAACAGGGGTATCGCCAGCGAGCGCAGTTGCTGCAGGGTCTGGCGGGAGACCGGTTCACGATCAATCAGTGAACCAAAATAGAGCAGGCTGATCGGCTGTTGCTGCATCAGGGGGAGCGCCAGATCGGCGTCGATGAAGTCGTAGGCCTGCTGTGGGAGGATATCGAAGCGGTGCTGCGTGCCCTGCATGGCGATACGCACACTGCCGGTGGGGTGGTGCGCATCCTGCTGCAGGCCTGCGGTGTCCATATCCCACTCGGCCATGGCCGCACGCACCTGCTCGCCACGGACATCATCGCCCACGCGGCTGATGAAGAGCGGTGCCAGCGCGAAACCGTGGAGGTGCCGTGCAACGTTAAACGGGGCGCCACCTAATATGTCTCGACCATCGGGGAAGCTGTCGAACAGTACCTCACCGAAGATCACCGGGCGGCCTTGTAATGGTGAAAAGCGTTGTTGCGTCATAGTTATCTTTTGCTGCCGGCCGCTTGCGACAAACCGTATCGCTCATCGCGCTTTTTCCGGCAAACTCCTTACAGTGTAGTTGGGATCTCAGATTTTGCAGGCAGCGCGCGCCCGAGGCCGGTTGCATGACGCAAGTCACACTGCTGAGCGAGGCCATACGGCTCTCCCTGCTTAGCTGGTACAATACGGCGCTCCTCCATGATCGAATCCACCGTTGCCCGTGTCCGACCTTAATCCCAGACAGAAAGAAGCCGTGCGCTACATCGACAGCCCCCTGCTGGTGCTGGCCGGTGCCGGTTCGGGCAAAACCCGCGTGATCACGCAGAAAATCGCCTACCTGATCCAAAGCTGCGGCCTCACTCCCGGCCATATCGCGGCGGTCACCTTCACCAACAAGGCAGCGCGCGAGATGAAGGAGCGCGTCGGTCAGCTACTCAAGGGCAAGGAGGGCAAGGGGCTGCGCGTCTCCACCTTCCATACACTGGGACTGGACATCATCCGCAAGGAACTCGGCGCGCTCGGCTACAAGGCGGGCTTTTCCATCTTCGATGCCGCCGACAGCGCCTCGCTGCTGCGCGAGCTGATGCGCAAGGAAAACAGCAACGAAGAGCTGGAGAAGGAGGTGCAGCGGCGCATCTCCAGCTGGAAGAACGCCTTCATCACCCCGGAGCAGGCCCTCGCCGCCGCCGAGGATCCGATGGACCACAACGCCGCCCTGCTCTATGCCGGCTACAATCGCCATCTCAAGGCGTTCAACGCGGTCGACTTCGACGACCTCATCATGCTGCCGGTACTGCTGTTCCAGCAGCATCCGGAGATCCTGGAAAAATGGCAGAACCGCATCCGCTACCTGCTGGTGGACGAATACCAGGACACCAACGCCACCCAGTACCAGTTGGTGAAGCTGCTGGTCGGGCTGCGCGGCGCCCTCACTGTGGTGGGAGACGACGACCAGTCGATCTACGCCTGGCGCGGCGCCCAGCCTGAAAACCTGGCGCTGCTCAAGCAGGACTTTCCCGGTCTCTAGGTGATCAAGCTGGAGCAGAACTACCGCTCTATGGGGCGCATCCTCAAGGCGGCCAACCAGCTCATTGCGCAGAACCCGCACGTGTTCGAGAAAAAGCTGTGGAGCGAGCTCGGTTACGGCGATCCGATCAAGGTGGTGAACTGTGCCGACGAGCAGGACGAGGCACTCAAGGTCGCCTCGGCCATCATGCACCACCGCTTTCAGCACAACTGCGACTACTCGGACTTCGCCATCCTCTACCGCGGCAACCACCAGTCGCGGCTATTCGAACGGGCACTGCGCGAGCAGCGCATCCCCTACTCCATCTCCGGCGGCACCTCATTCTTCTCCCTGACCGAGGTGAAGGACATCATGGGCTACCTGCGTCTGCTGGTGAATCCGGACGACGACACCGCCTTCCTGCGTGTGGTCAATACCCCGCGGCGCGAGATTGGCGCCTCCACGGTGGAGAAGCTCGGCAACTATGCGGGTCAACGCGGCATCAGCCTGTTTGCCGCCAGTTTCGAGCTCGGCCTCAAGGCCCAGATCAACGAGCGGGCTCACGCGCGGCTGACCCGTTTCGTCCACTGGCTGGTGGAGCTAGGCGACCGCGCCCGCCGTGGCGATCCGGTGGCCGCCGCGCGCGATCTCATCCGCGACATCGACTACCAGCTCTGGCTCAACGACAACAGCAAGGACCTCAAGCAGGCCGAGCGGCGCATGGAAAACGTGGAAGAGCTGCTGGGCTGGCTCAAGCGCATGGCCGACGACGAAGAGAACGAGATCAGCGATCTCAGCGAGATGGTCGCGCGCATGAGCCTGATGGATATCCTCGAGCGGCAGAATGAGGAAGAGGCCAGCGACAGCGTGCGCCTGATGACCCTGCATGCGGCCAAAGGCCTGGAATTCCCCCACGTCTTTCTCGTCGGCATGGAAGAGGAACTGCTGCCGCACCGCGTCTCCATCGAGGAAGACAACATCGAGGAGGAGCGCCGCCTTGCCTACGTCGGCATCACCCGCGCCCAGCGCACCCTCACCATGACCCTCGCCACCCGACGCCGACGCGGCGGCGAACTGGTGCGCTGCGAACCGAGCCGCTTTCTCGAAGAGCTGCCAGAGGACGACCTGCAATGGGAAGGCAAGGGCATCGAGGTTTCTGCCGAAGAACGACAGGAGCGCGGCAAAGCACACTTGAGTGCGCTGAAGGGAATGCTCGGCAGCTAACCCCCTCCCCACAATGGAGAATCCCCCTCTTGAACCGCCAGGGAGAAAGGCGTTTAATCGGTATTCCCCATTAAATAAGTCACAAGGAGCTGTGCGACTTCATGTCCCCCGAATCCGCATCAGCCAAAACCATTCGAATAGCAAACCGTTTCGGCAATGCAGAGCAACCGAGATGGCGAATAGTGGAAATAAATGTCCAGCTCTGGACAGTTGCGTCCAGTATTTGACATATTTCCAATATTGGATATTCCGTCTAATACACTGTTATGTTTCATTCTAGAGCCTCAAGGATTGCACTAGCAGTTGTTGCAGTTATTTTCGCCGGCATGGCTATTGGCAATATCGAGGTAGAGTTGCCGCCGGAGCTTCGGGGAGACCGTCAAATCGAAGGTAAGATTTTATCTTGTGAATTTGGCAATCTCACTAGGCACAGCGATAAGAATTTTCTTGGTATCAGGGTTAGCGATCAAGAAGCGCCTTATCTCCGCATGAACCCTCTGATAAGAGACAAGCAGCGCTATCTAGCACTATGTCACACCAATGCCGAAGTAGTTGTGACATACAAGGCAAAGAAACGCCTGATAGGACCTGTTCGGTATTGGATCAGGGAAATAACGAATATTGAACATAACACGTCGCTTCAGCCGACGTCAGGCCGAGATGCGGCCTTCCTCGGCTGAGCTTGGCGTTATGCATAAATGAAAGGAAGTCATATGACAACATTAACGGGGCAATGTTTATGCGGTTCGGTTAAATATGAGGTTACATCAAGCCCTCGCATGTCCTTCTTGTGTCAGTGCCGTCACTGCCAAAGGATTACTGGCTCAGGTCATTCAGCGGA